>JBKPCD010000098.1:0-18243 GCA_046727175.1 Acidobacteriota bacterium
GTTTTACGGCTCTAGGATCCAATGCAGAGCGGTGTCGATTTCGGTGAAGACGCGCAGCGGAGGTCCGGTTCCGCGCGCCAGGTCGTACATTCGCGTGAGGCCGAACGCGACCGGATCCTTGACGATAACGGCGATTCGCGAGGCACGGCGCTCGACGGAGTCCCTCGCTTGTGCGAGCGCGAAGATTTGCGGTCCGCTGACGGCGACCTCCGTAACCCCCCGCATGTCGAAGATCACCGCAGATCCTGTGGGGATCGCCTCGTCGCTTTCCACCGACCGTCGCAACGCCAGATAATCAGGGAGGGTGAGACACTGGGTCGCCATAACGTAGATCAGCCGGGCCCGTTTATCGAACGTGTAGGTGATCGGCATGGGATGCGGATCACGCGGTTACTGCGCCGTCCGGCTGGGCATCGTACCACGGGTAGTTCAGACAGAATCGAGATTCTGGAAGTTAGAGCGATCGTGATCAGGTTCGCTCTAAAAGCTTCTGACTTGTAGCTTCTGACTTCCGTCAGTCACAGCGTTCGGGGCGCCATATGAACACGATTGGCTTCATCGGCCTCGGTCGCATGGGGCGGCCGATGGCGTCCAACCTCTGTCGAAAGGGCTTCCGGCTCGTGGTCTTCGATATCGACCGGACGCCGATGCGCGAGCTCGAACGGCTGGGCGCCCGGCAGGCTCACGGCATCGCCGACGCTGCCGCGAGCGACGCCGTGTTGACGATGCTGCCCGATTCGGCCACTGTCGCCGACGTCGTCGCGGGCGCCGCCGGAGTGCTGGAACATGCGAAGCCGGGAACGATCCTCGTCGAGATGAGCACGATCGACCCGCGAGTGACTGACAAGCTGGCCGGGTCAGCGCATTCAAGGAACTGCGGCTTCGTGGATGCACCCGTCGGCAGACTCGCGAGCCACGCCGAGCGGGGCGAGTCGTTGTTCATGGTCGGTGCGGCCGACGACCACTTCGCCCGAGTGAAGCCGCTCCTGGAGGCCATGGGCAACACGATTCACCATTGCGGCGGCGTCGGAACGGGAATACGCACGAAGCTCGTGAACAACTGTCTCGCCATCGTCTCGTGCCAGCTGAATGCCGAGGCGCTGGCGCTGTCGCAGCGGTTCGGGCTGTCGCTCGCGAAATCGCTCGATGTCATCGACGGGACAACGGCCACGAACGGTCAATTGAAAGTGAACTGGCCGTCGAAGGTCCTCAAGGGAGATACCGAGCCCGGATTCACGATCGATCTCGCCCACAAGGACCTCACGCTGATTATCGACGCAGCCAACGCCGCGCGCGTGCCCGTACCAATCGCCGCAGCGGCGCGGGAGGCATTCAGCATCGCGCGCGTACGCGGCCACGGCGGGAAGGACTTCTCTGCAATGGTGGACGTACTGTGCGATATCGCGGGGATCGAGAAGCCGCGTCTGTAGACATGGACACTAACGCTGACAGAGACAGAAGCGAGAAGCTAGAATCTAGAGCGACAGAGACAAAAGCTGGAAGGTGGAGCGATGAAATCAGGATTCGCGCTAGCTTCTAACTTCTAGATTCGATTCACAACAGGATCGGAAGACACCCATGCCCACAGCATTCCCCAATCTCATCGATGGCCGTGAGATCGACTCTACCGATCGCATGGAGGATGTCAATCCTTCGAACGTCAACGACGTCGTCGGCGAGTTCGCGCGCGCGACGACGACGGAAGTCGAGACGGCACTCGGTGCTGCCCGAGAGGCGTTCAGGAAATGGTCGCGGACGACTCCGCAGGAGCGGTTCGACGTGCTCGACCGCGCGGGTACCGAGATCCTCGCCAGAAAGGAGGAGCTCGGACGGCTGCTCTCACGGGAGCAGGGAAAGCCGCTCGCGGACGGCATCGGAGAGGCCGCGCGCGCCGGTGCGATCTTCAAGTTCTTTGCGGGTGAAGCAGTCCGAGCGGGAGGCGAGAAGATCGACTCGGTTCGGCCAGGCATCGAAATCGAAATCACCCGCGAGCCGATCGGCGTCGTCGCCGCAATCACGCCCTGGAATTTTCCGCTCGCGATTCCCGCGTGGAAGATTGCTCCCGCGCTCGCGTTCGGCAACACCGTCGTCTTCAAGCCGGCGGAGCTGGTCCCAGCGTCGCCGTGGACGTTGGTCGACATCATCCAGCGAGCAGGACTTCCACCCGGGGCGCTGAATCTGGTAATGGGACCTGGCTCGCGCCTGGGACCCGTTCTCGCCGCCTCGCCCCATATCGACGCGATCAGCTTCACCGGATCGCAGGACGTCGGACCGTCGGTTGCGGCAGCCGCCGTGAAGAACGGAGCGCGCGTGCAGCTCGAGATGGGAGGCAAGAACCCGCTGGTCGTGCTCGACGATGCGGATTTGTTCACTGCCGTGTCGGTGGCGGTCAACGGCGCCTACTTCCAGTCGGGCCAGCGGTGCACGGCGTCGAGTCGTATCATCGTCACCGAAGGGATTCACGATCGGTTCGTCGAGGCGACGGTCGATCGATTGCAGCGACTCGTCGTGGACGATGCGCTCAAGCCCGGAACCGAGATGGGGCCCGTGGTCGACGCGCGTCAACTCGACAAGGATCTCGAGTACATCGAGATTGGACGACGCGAAGGGGCGCGGCTGGTCTGGGGAGGCGAGCGGCTGAAACGAGAGACGGTCGGCTATTATCTCTCCCCGGCGATCTTCACCGATACGGCTCCGGCGATGCGAATCAATCGCGAAGAGATCTTCGGGCCCGTCGCGTCGGTCATCAGAGTGAAGAACTACGATGAGGCGCTTGCGGTCGCAAACGACACGCCATTCGGCCTCTCCTCGGGAATCGTGACCACTTCGCTCAAGCACGCCAGTCATTTCAAGCGAAACACGCAGAGCGGCCTCGTCATGGTCAACCTGCCAACCGCAGGCCTCGACTATCACGTGCCGTTTGGCGGGCGGAAGAAATCCAGCTACGGTCCGCGCGAACAAGGAACGTACGCGCGGGAGTTCTACACGATTGTGAAAACCACTTATGTCGCACCTTAGCAGCATGCCAGCCGTAGCTCGCGCGTCAAGTGACCCGAGCGAAGGCTGATATCATTGGGCGCTTCGCGGAGGAATGTGATGACGATGCCTACGTTCTTGCTGCTGTCGCTGCTGGGCCAGGATCCTGCAACGGGAGTGCAACCGCCGGATGTACAGATTGCGGTGGCCGTGCTCGCCGCGCCCGAGGATCGTCGCGCCAACGCGACGGTGCTTGGCTACGACGAGAAGGGAACGTTGGTAACGCTGCGCAAGGGCACGAACGACATGGTCTGCCTTGCCGACAATCCGAAGGTCGCGGCCCTGAGCGTCGCGTGCTATCACAAGGACCTCGAGCCGTTCATGGCTCGGGGCCGCGAGCTCGCGACACAGGGTGTGACCGACGAGAAAGTGCGCAGCGACACGCGATGGGAGGAGATCAAGTCAGGCAAGCTCGCGATGCCTCGCGAGCCGCGCACGCTCTACGTGCTGACCGGGGCGAGCTACGACACGGCGACGGGCAAAGTGGTCGATCCCTACCTGCGATACGTCATCTACATGCCGTTTGCTACCGCCGAGACGACCGGCCTGTCGACGAAGCCGGTGCCCGGGGGCGGCCCATGGCTGATGAACGCCGGCACGCCGAGTGCTCACGTGATGATCAATCCGCCGCGAAAGTAGAGTCCGGATCTAGCCGGACGAGAACGTCCGGCTCAAGCCGGACACTAACGTTTTCCCGACGTCACATATGCGGTCTCTCGACGAGCTGATTGCTAACGACGACGATTTCGACCTCGACCGAGCCTTCCCGGCCGCTACGGTCACCATCACGCGCACGTCTGAGTCCGACTTCAAGTCACGCCAGCTGATCGTCTCGATTGACGGCGAGCGTGTCGGGACGCTCCTGTGGGCGATTCGGTCACACGTGAGCTGGAACCTGGCCCTCACCGGATTCGCGTTCACAATACGCTTGTGTGGAAAACGGTCGAGTTCACGTTGGGTCCGAGCGAACAGGCGTTCTTCGAAGCGATAAACCGCACAGGACCGGGCACCTACCTCATGTTGGTGGCGCTCGGGGCAGGTCCGCTCTACGTGACGCTCAGGCGCATGATGTAGCCTGCCACTGATTATCCCGCCCAAGCCCGCTGGCTGATCGCAATAAGGCTTGTTGGGACCTTCAAACGGCGGACTGATTGCATCCGCAGGGGATGCATGAACCGCCGAAGACTGCTGCTGATCTCGATATCCTCGGTTGTCGTTCTTGCAGCCGTGGTAATCGGCATCGCGCTTAGGCGCGGGCCGCAGATCAACCTCTCGACCGCCGCGGTGACGTCAGGAACAATCGCCCGCGAGATCATCGCGACCGGAACACTGACCCCTGTGAAGACGGTTGAAGCAGGCTCCCAAGTCTCGGGGACGGTCAAGTCCCTGGAGGCTGACTTCAATTCGGTCGTGCACGCCGGTCAGGTCGTCATGCGGCTGGATCCCGCGGTCTACGAGGCGGAACTCCAGGGCGCACGCGGCAAGCTGGCACAGGCCCAGGCGGAGTGGCAGCAGCTGAAGGTGGCGGCAGAAGATGCCGCCATCAAGCTGTCGCGCGCGGAAGCGTTGTTCGCGCAGGAGCTGATCCCGCGGGCGGACCTCGACGCCGCGCGGATTACCAAGCAGCAGGCGGAAGCCGATCTGAAGGCAAAAGCGGCAGACATCCAAGTCGCGCGGGCCCTGGTCGATCAGGCGCAGGTGAACCTGGCGCACACCGTCATTCGATCGCCCATCGACGGCGTCGTCGTGAACCGGAGAGTCGATGTCGGCCAGACGATCGCCGCGGTGCTGCAGTCGCCGGTGCTGTTCGACATTGCCGACCTGCGCCACATGCAGGTGCTCGCGGACATCAGCGAAGCAGATGTGGGAGGTGTCAGGTCCGGCGCCCACGTGAGTTTCCAGGTCGAATCGATGGGCACCCGAAACTTCGATGGGACCGTTGCGGAAGTCCGGCTCGCGCCGGTCGTCGAACAAGGCTCTGCAACGAGCGGAACATCAACCGGCACGGGAGCGGCGGGAGCGACGAGCACCAGCGGGCCGCCAGGGCAGACATCATCACCTCAGTCGACCGGATCGCCACAATCGACCGGTTCGGTTGTCGCGACGTCGCCGTCGACCTCAGGACCAAATCTTGGTGCCGGCATCTCGGGGGTGGTGAGCTATACGGCGGTCATCGACGTCGATAATTCGGAAGGAACGCTGACGCCCGGCGCTACGGCGTTGATCACAATCCCCGGCGCCGAGCGCGCCGACGTCGTCCGCATCCCGAACACGGCGCTCACGTTCCGACCGACGCAGGAGGTGCTGGAAGCGATTGGGCAGGCCCCGCCAAATCTCGAGCGCCCCTCGACTCGGGCGCCTTCGGAAAAGAAAGGCGGCGGCAAGCCTGCGTACGTGTGGCGATTCGAAGGAAACCGGTTCGTGCCGGTCGAGATCGTCACCGGCCTCGCCGACGATCGCTGGACCGAGCTCGTGAGCGGACCGCTGCAGCCCGGTCAGCTGCTGGTGACCAACGCCACGCTGCCTCGACGGTGAGGCCGGTTGCCGCTCAATTCACAATTCACAATTCGGAATTGTCCTACTCCCGTCCGCCGCCAGCTGCCGCCACATGTCTCTGTTCCGCCTGCGCCTGCTGCATCCCCGAGTAGTAGTCGTAGACGAAACCCTTCAGAGTGTTGTGGCTCACGAACCCCTTCTCGAATTGGTACTTCCTCATTTCATCGAAGGCGCGATCGGCGGTCCAGCCATCCTGCGTCATACGATAAACCGCCGTCATGGTGCCGGTGCGGTGCCGGCCGCCCTGGCAGTGAACGTATACGGGTTGATTCGCAGGATCGTTGACCAACTTCAGGAACTCTTCCACTGCCGCGGCATCGGGCCGCGAGGTCGTCGTCAGCGGAATTCGGTGGAACGACATGCCCGCATTCTCGACCAACTGGTTTTCGTTCTGGTCACCGTCCTTGGTAAGGTCGATGACCGTCTTGATCCCAAGCGCCGCCAGGTCGGCGTAATCGTGCCCTTTCGGCTGAGCGCCCCGGAAGTAATGCGGATTCACCTCGCCGAAGTTGTCAATCGTGATGCGTGAAAGTCTGCCTGTGACATTCGTCTGGGCTGCAGCGGGAGCCGCAACCGAAAGCGTGAGCAGCAGAGCCGACAGTCTGCGAACGTGAAGTCCCACGAGATGCACCTTGCCACCCTCCCAGTCGAGCTTAGGGTCAGATTTTGAATGCGGATCGAATTACGGGGCAAAAGCGATACCAGCGCGAGGCGCTGAATTCAGCGGCATAATCGCCTGGAGCACTTGAACTTTGGACGCTTGGCGAGTCGTTCTGGCTCTAAGTGAGGACGCCGCAGGGATCTGAATTCCGGAGGTGCAGTCTCATCACGGCAGGACGTATTGACCATCGCGCGCCCGGCGGAGTTCTCCACGATCCACCAGGTATTCGAGGACGAGCTCACACGTCGTCCGTTTCAGACCAAAAAGCCGCGCTGCCTGCGCCAGGTGGAGACTCAATCCTGGCATTTCGTGGTACGTCCCGACGATCATCGAGACGAGCTCTGCCCGGTCAGGCTCACTTTCCGATTTGCCTCGTCGCACCCTGCGACGCTCCACACCAATACCGACAGTCGATTCGCGACCAGCCTCAGCTGCGCCCTGAGGCGGTTCCTTTGGCTGCCATGTCGTCGCCATGCCAACCCCCAGTGGGATTTCTGGCCGCCCGAGAGACGTCGGCCTAGACTCCTGCGGAATGACGAGCATAGCGCGCGCCATCTTGGGGACAAAAGGGGGAGGCGCGGATGGGTTAGAGTGGGAATGCGATGTCGACGGAACGAAAGGCGCAAGGCTATGCGCTCGCTGTCCTCGCGACGGCCGCGGCCATCGGCGTTCGGGCGCTTTTCGGACTTGTCGGCGCGCCACCGCCGTTCATCACCTTTTACCCGGCCATTCTGATCGCCGGGTGGTGGTGGGGCCGCGGTCCCGCGCTGCTCTGCGTCGGTTTGTCCGCGCTCATTAGTGGACACCTGTGGGTGTTGCCGAACCGTCTCGCGGGACCCGAGTCGAGCGGAGTGCTCGACCTGTCGCTGTACGTGCTGGTGGGAGCAATCCTCGCCTTCATGTCTGCGGGCTTTCGCGAAGCGCGCGATCGCGCGGAGTCGTCGCGCCAACGGCTCGTCCGACTTTTCGAGAGCACAGGCGACGCGTTCATGGCCTTCGATGCCGGGTGGCGCTACCTGCACGTGAATCGCCATGCCGCGCGGTTCGCCAGACTCAAACCGGAGCAGATGATCGGCCACACGATTTTCGAGCTCTTCCCGGACATCCGGACGTCCGGTCCGTTCTTCGAAGCGGCTGAGAAGGTAATGAAGGAGCGCGTGCCGATCAGCGTCGAGAGTTACTACCCGCGGCTCGACATGTGGTTCCAGAACGACATCTATCCGATCGAAGACGACGGGATTGGCGTGTTCTACCGTGACGTCACCGAGCGGCGGCGCGCGGCGGAAGTGCGCGAGGAGCTGCTGCGGCGCGAACAGGCCGCGCGGACGGAGTCCGAGACCGCGAACCGGCTGAAGGACGAATTCCTAGCGACGTTGTCGCACGAGCTCAGGACCCCGCTCAACGCGATCACGGGTTGGGCCACGCTCCTCGCACAACGCTGCCTGAATCCCGCGGAGACTGCGGCGGCCATCGAAACCATCCAGCGAAACGCGCGAGCGCAGGCGCACCTCGTCGAAGATCTGCTCGACGTGTCGCGCATCATTTCAGGCAAGCTGCGGCTGGACATCCAGGCGGTGGAGCTCGGAACGCTGCTCGAAGCCGCGCTGGCTGCAGTCCGCCCGGCGGCCGATGCCAGAGGGGTTCGGTTACAGGTGGCGATCGATTCGCGCGCCGCGGTCGTGAACGGGGATCCGGCACGGCTGCAGCAGATCGCATGGAACCTGCTGTCGAACGCGATCAAGTTCACGCCGAAAGGAGGACGCGTCGAGCTCGTACTCCGACGCGCCAACTCGCATGTCGAGCTGACGGTGAGCGACACCGGCATCGGAATACCGTTGCACATGCTGCAGCGAATCTTCGATCGCTTCGCGCAGGCCGACAGCAGCTCCACGCGGGAGTATCAAGGCCTTGGGCTCGGCCTCGCGCTCGTCCGGCACCTCACCGAAGCGCACGGGGGGACCGTGACGGCGTACAGTCCCGGCGAGGGCCGGGGTGCGACGTTCACCGTATCGTTGCCATTGCGCGTCGCGCAGGAGGACGCGTGGCCCGAACGACGCACGGAAGGGACAGAGGCCGCGCGCGAGGCACCGGTCGAAGGCGATTCGCTCCGAGGCGTCTCTGTGCTGATCGCCGAGGACAACTCGGAGGCTCGCGAGTTGCTCTCGAAGATGTTGTCGGCGATGGGCGCTTCCGTCACCGTCACGTCGTCTGCATCCGAGGCGATGGTCGAGATCGATCGGCGAATTCCCGACGTGTTGCTCAGCGATATCGAGATGCCCGGCGAGGACGGCTATTCGCTGATTCGAAGGGTCCGTGGCCGCACTGACGCCGCGTCGCAAATGCCGGCGATCGCAATTACCGGGTACGCCCGGGTACAGGACAGGACCCGAGCGATCCGCGAAGGATTCGACAACCACGTCGCGAAGCCGGTCTACGTCCCCGAGTTGGCCGCTGTGATTAGCCGAGCAGTCGCTGCGAAGCGACCTACACCGTCGTAGGGTCGGGGTGCACCCACGGCGCACGGTACGGGCGGCGCAGCAACGGATTGGCCTCGGGATCGTCGATCACGACGCCCTTGGCGTGGTCCCATTGGAGCGTGCGTCCGAGCTTCATCGACAGATTGGCGAGGATGCAGGCGGCCGCCGACATGTATCCCTGTTCGATATCCGCGACAGGCGTGCCGCGCGAGGCGATGCACTCGAGGAAGTTCTTCATGTGTGCGCGAATCGCGGGCGCGACGTGACGCTCGAGATCCTTCTCGGTCCGATCTTCGGGGAACTGCTCGAGCTCATACGTGACGTCTTCGTGAATCGGCGTCTGGTCCTTGCCCGTCGGCACGAAGTCGTAGCTCATGACGCTCGCCTTGAGCGTCCCCTTGTCGCCGTAGAAGGTCGCGCCCCACGGATATTTGGGATCGGGGGGATCGCCGTAGGTCCGATGAGTCCACACGACCTGCTGATCTCCGAAGTCGAACGTAGCGGTTTGCGAATCGGTAATGTTCGCCTTGCTCGCTTTGTCGACGAGGATCCCGCCCGACGAGCTGACGCGTTTCGGCATCCCGAGGTCGAGCATCCAGCGCACCATGTCGAGCATGTGCACGCACATGTCGCCGACGATTCCGTTGCCGTATTCCATGAACGCCCGCCAGCTTCGCGGGTGGACGAGCGAGTTGTACGGACGCATCGGGGCCGGACCCGTCCACATCTCGTAATCGAGATACTCCGGTGGTTGCGTATCGGGAGGGTTCTGCGTCGCGCGCATGTGGTAGTAGCAGTAGATTTCAACCAGACCGATCGTCCCGAGCCGTCCCTCACGGATCACGCGATCGCGCGCGCGCACGAGATGCGGGGTGCTGCGGCGCTGCATTCCGACCTGCACGATGCGTTTGTACTTGCGCGCGGCCGCGAGCATCCCCTGCGCCTCGACGATGTCGACGCTGATGGGTTTCTGGACCCATACGTCCATGCCTGATTTCACCGCTTCGATCATGGGCAGTGCGTGCCAGTGGTCGGGCGTGACGATGATCACGATGTCAAGGTCGCGTTCCTTCAGCATCGCGCGGTAGTCGCTGTACGTGCGCGGCTTCTTCTTCGAGAGCTGGCGGGTGGACACGATCTCGGCCGCCTCGGCAAGCATTTTCCTGTCGACGTCGCAAAGCGAGACCACCTCCACCGGCGCGACTTGGATTAAGCGCAGCAGGTCCGTCTTGCCGTACCACCCGGTGCCGATCAGGCCGACGCGCTTTTTCATGTCGGCGAGCTGTTGGGCGTAGACAGGCAGATTGGCGACGGCAAACGCGGCGGCGCTCTGCTTGAGGAAGTCGCGGCGGTGCATCATGCCAGTGCCTGTTGGCAATACTTCACGCATTTGGCGATCTCGGTCATGCGGTCCGAGCCTTCGGGGATCGGGTACTCGAACTCGATGGTGCCCTGAGTGTTCCACCGGTTCGCTTTGAGCAACTGCAGGACTTCCTTGATCGGCGTATCGCCCTGGCCGAAGGGGACGTTGGGGCCCTTATTCAGCTTCCGATCCTTGACGTGCAGATGCGTGATCCGATCGTGATGCTTCTGGATGAACCCCACGGGGGAAACGTTGTTGCCGGCGATGAAATGACCGATATCGACGTTCGCGCCATTGAATTTCGCTTGCGAGAACGCCGTTTCCCAGTGCTCCGGCGTCGTCTCGGCGTGTCCGTGGTAGCCCACCATCATCTGGTGCTTGTCGGCGAACTGCCCGATGCGCTTCGTCCCGTCCGGCGCGATCTCGCAGGAGATCGCCCTGGCGCCGAGCGTCTTCGCCAGCTGGAAGGAGTAGTCGACGATGTCGTCGGGCAGCGCGTAGATGTTGTCGAACTTGACGATCTCGATGAGGACGCCGGCATCCTCGTATTTCTTCCGGAACTCCTTTACCTTGTCCATCGAAACGGAGAGGCGCCATTTGCGAAGCTCCTCGGCGGCGGTCTTCTGCGCTGCCTGTTCTTCGGGCGTCGGCGGTCCTTTGCCGCTGCGCGGCGCAATGAGGTTGCGCGGAACTCCGAGGAAGAGCTCGACCGGCTGCGATCGCAACTCCACCGCGCTGATGCCAAGCTTCACGCAGTTGTCGAGCGTCTCGTCGCCGCTCAGCAGGTTGTTGCCGAAGCTGTAGGGGACGTTCAGGCCGATCTGGACGCCGGAGAACTTCGAATTCGGTTTGGCGGTCTGGGCCGCTGCGGCTTCCGCCTGTGCGAGCGAAAGCAGTCTGCTCGCTGGCAGCATAGCCAGCGCCAGCTTCGCCAACTCTCGTCGTGTGTACTGCATGTCGCTACCTCTGATCACCCTCGAAAAGATTGCACCAACGAAGCGCTTACACTAACAGCGCGCGCGTATGCGAGGCAAGGAGTCAGGGAGGCGGCGCTCGTCTAGGGCAGCGCCGTTTCGAGGAACCGGACGAAATTGCCGGAGGCGATTCCTCTTACGTCCTCCTCGCTGTAACCGCGTTCACGCAGGAGCTGCGGCAGGCGCGCCAGGTCGGCGATGGTCTGAACGTCGACCGGGCACTGCTCGCGGCCGAAGGCGCCATCGAGATCCGATCCGATGCCGCAGTGCCGCGCGTTGCCGGCAATCTGGCAGATGTGGTCGATGTGATCGACCACGGTCGCAAGCGTCACGCCGGCGCCCTCGGGTGTCGTCTCGCCGCGGACCCATCCGGGGGCCAGCATCCAGGCGTCGAACGCCGCGCCAATGACCGCACCGCGCTCGATGAGCTCGCGGATTTGCTCGTCGGTGAACTGGCGGCCGTGCGGCACCAACGCGCGACAGTTCGAGTGGCTGGCCCAGACCGGTCCGCGGAAGCAATCGAGCGCCTCGCGGAAGCTCTCGTCGCACAGATGCGTCGCATCCAGAATGACGCCAAGACGCTCCATCTCACACAGCAGCTCCCGTCCGCGCACACCGATACCGCCGCTCGCGTTCGTGCCCTGCGCGTACACCCCCGGTCCATAGTGTGCGGGGCCGATCGCACGCAGTCCGTACGCGTAGGCCCGCTCGAGATGTGCGATCGTGACCAGCGAGTCGGCACCCTCGAGGCTCAAGACGTAGCCGATTGGCTTGCCGGCACGATCGTCCGCCTGCCAACGCGCGAGGTGTCGATCGAGAGCATCACGATCCCGGATTTGCAGCAGCTCGCCGCGCTCCTGCATGGCCTGATACCAGGCGAGCTGACCTTGGGTCATCGCCCAGGCCTGTTCCGGCGAATGCCAGCCGGGGAGCGGGTTGTCCGGCGCGACGTAGCGGGCAATCTGCGTCGCGACACACAGCCCGACACGGCCGCGACGCATTTCCGGAAACGAGACCGTGCCGCGCCCCAGATCGGGCTTGTCGGTGAGACTGGACTCCCTCGCGCGAATTTCCTCGATCGGCCGCGTGAAGTCGCGGTTCCACTCGAGCGCGTTCATGGAGAGGTCGAGATGAGCGTCGAAGATCAGCATGCCGTCTACTTACCCTTCAACGTGCGGAACGCGATGAGAATCATGACTGCTGCGACCGCCATCGAATAAGAATGCCCACGGCGGTTCCCAACGCGAGAGTTCGAATCCGCGAGCCGCCGAACACACGCCGCAGCGCGGTGTAGTGATAGGGCACGATGGCCAACATGGCGATCGATCCCGGAATGCGTCCGTGCCGGCCCGCCAGCGCACACAGGACGAAGGCGGTAAGTGCTGCGAACGTGAACGCATGAAAGTGGATCGAGTAATAGTTGAGGAATTCCTGGGTCAGCGCACCGGGTTTGAAGATCAGGAGCCGCTGCGTCTGAGCTATTTTCCCGTCGACGTGAACGAACTCGTGCCAGGCCTCGTGGGCGAAGTCATGAAGACTGATGTGAGCCGAGCCGGTTTTCTGGCCGCAGGCGTGGCAGAAGCGTCCCTGGAGAGTCGTACCGCCGTTTGGGCAGAGAATCAAAACGAAAGCAGATTAACTCAAATGCCGGACTCGAAGTAGGATGCGAACGCGCCGATTCTCGCAGGAGTGTTCACGATGGCTTTCACCGTCACGAAAGATTTGCTGCTGCCGAGCACTGTCACCGGCTCGTGGCCGCGCCCGCGCTGGTTCGATGTCAGCATGTGGGCGAGGCCGCTCGACACGTGCATGATGGACGTCCGGTTCCGCGAGAAATTTCAGGACGCGCTGGCCGTCGTCATCAGCGATGAAGAACGCGCGGGGCTCGACATCCTGACGCACGGCGACTTCCATTGCGACGAGGACTTCGCCGGCCGGAGCTGGCATCACTACCCGCTGCAGCGATGGGCCGGGTTCGAAGGCGACTACCTGCAATCCGAGGAGACGCGCAGCCCCTGGCTTCGATACCCGCCGGGCACGCTGCTCAACGAGATCTACACGGCGTGGCGCTGGCCGCGCGTGATCGGCAAAATCGAACATCATCCGCTCGACTACGCCAAAATCTGGCGCATCGCCCAGGGCAAATCGCGAAAGCCCGTACGATTCGGCACCTGCTGCTCACAGGTGATGGGGCTGTTTCTCGACATTCACACCGACAAGTACAAGGACAATCGAGAGGTCGTGTGGGACATGGCCGTTGCGATGAACACGGAGCTGCTCGCGCTGCGCGACGCCGGCTGCAACTGCATCCAGATCGAAGAGCCCACACTCCATTTCATGGCCAACACCTACGGCGCGCGCGACGAGAAGGTGAAGTTCATGGTCGATTGCTACAACCGCGAGGTGCAGGGGCTGGACGACGTCGAGATCTGGATCCACACGTGCTGGGGGAACCCCAACATGCAGCGCGTGATGGAGGACACGAGCTACAAGGCGTCGTTCGAGCTGTACCTGAACGAGATGAAAGGCGACGTGTGGACGATCGAGACGAAGGATCGCAACTTCACGGACATCGAGCTGTTCGGACAGTACAAAGGCAAGCTGCCGAAGAAGGTCTGCATCGGCGCCGTGAGCCACCGGGTGCTGCAGGCGGATCGACCCGAGGACGTTGCGGCCGCCATCCGCACGGCGCTGAAACACGTCGCGCCGGAGCAACTGATCGTCTCGAGCGACTGCGGCTTCGGTAGGCAGGGCTGCAATCGCGAGATCGCCTTCTACAAGGCAACTTCCATCGCGCAGGGTTGCAACATCGTTCGCAAAGAGCTCGGGATGCCGCCGGCGTATGTGCCGGCAGCAGATGCGGCGCTGCAAGTCGACATCGTGCCGAAAACGGCGCAGTGAAGTCAGCCGACCACCAGCGCCAGAACGAGTACGCCCGCAAGCCCGACGATCGAGCAGACGGTTTCGAGCAGCGTCCACGAGGCGACCGTCTGCGGCACGCTCATGTTGAAGTACTCCTTCACGAGCCAGAAGCCGCCGTCGTTGACATGCGAAGCGATGATCGAGCCGGCGCCGATGGCGACGACGAGCAGATCTTTGTTCGCGTAAGAGGTTGCGGCCGCGATCGGCGCCATGATGCTTGCGGCCGTGACGCATGCCACGGTCGCTGATCCGACAGCGAGACGGAGCAGGGCGGCGATCACCCAGCCGAGCACGAGCGGCGACAACCGCATGCCGCCCACCGCGCGCGCGATTGCCGTATCGACTTCCGCCAGGTCCAGGACTCGGCCGAAACCGCCGCCCGCACCGACGACCAGCAGCACGCCGGCAATCGGGAGCAGCGACTCTTCCGCAAAGCGCAGAAGACGATCGCGATCGAATCCGCACGTCCGACCGAAGGTGTAGAGTGCCACGATCGTCGCGAGCAGCATTGCCACGACCGGAGCCCCCGCGAACGCAATCCAGCGTCGGAGCGCGCCGTCGGGCATCGTGGCCTGCGCGAGCGCCGCGAGCAGCATCAGCAGCACCGGTAGCAGAATCGTGAGGAGGCTGATCGCGAGTGACGGCATCCGCGACGCGCTGCTGCCGGTCAGTTGATCGGCCATCGCGCCCGAATCGACGTCGACGCGACTCGCAACGAAGCGGCCAAGGAGCGGCCCGGCGATGACCGCCACCGGCAGGCCGACGATCAGCGAGTAGAAGATTGTCCGCCCCGTGTCGGCCCCGAGGCGTTCGACAGCTGCAAGCGGACCGGGATGCGGCGGAACGAGACCGTGCGCAGCAGAGAGCCCGGCAACGAGCGGAATGCCGAGGCGGAGCACCGGCGTTCCCGTTCGGCGGACGAGCGTGAACAGCACGGGCGCCAGCAGCACGAATCCCACCTGAAAGAACACCGGCAGCCCGATGATGAACCCGGAAAGCATGAGTGCCCAATCGAGACGCCGCTCGCCGAGCGCACGCACGAGCGCCTGCGAGATGACAGCGGCCCCGCCCGACTCGGCCAGCAGCTTGCCGATGATCGTACCGAGACCGATCACCATCGCGATGAATCCCAGCGTGTCGCCAACACCAGACTGAAACGCGCGCGGCACGTCGGCGAGTGGCATGCCCGCGCCGAGCCCCACGAACAACGATCCGGCGGCAAGCGCGATGAACGCGGGCAGGCGCGCCCACGTGATCAGCAGAACGACGAGGCCGACGCCAAGGCAGGCGACGGTGAGCAGGGAAGCGGTGTGAGGAGCCGGCACGGGACACGAGCTTATCTCAGATGCGGATCACCGAGCCGCCGTGCCTCGTGCCTCGTACGCGTGGCGCCGTTTCTTCGATGGCGCGCAGCATTCATTGATGGTGCGATCGCCGACGCGTCACCGCCGCCTTACACCCGGCACGACTCCTTGGCACGTAGCACTCGGCACGCGCACCAGGCACGAGGCACGTGTACGAGGCACACGGCACGGCAGCGTCAGTGCCCCTCCAACAGCTCCTCCCGCGGCAACGCCCATGGAGTCACGTGCGGCGGGCAGCCGGCGTCGCGCTCGGTGGTGAGCGTCAGCGTCGTGAAATTCCGTCCCGTCCCGTTGTCGAATCGAAGATCGAACAGGCGTCCGTCGCGGAGGACGGGCGCGCGGCCGAACTGAAGCCACGCGCGCGCCCAGCAGTCCTGCGCCGCGAGATCGCGCAATCCTGGCAGCGACTCGTGGATTTCGTCGGTCCAAACCAGACCGGGGGGCTTCGCCCCGTCGGACCCCCCATCGCCGTCACTCGCGGGGGCCCCTGTGCCCCGCTCCGGTCCGGCGGGGCGCGCCGTCGGCGCGCCCATTCGATTCCCATCGGGGTCGGTCCTTGCAGGCCTGTCGCGAGCACGGTCGAGCGCCCTGCGGGTGAATCGCCATGATGCACAACTCGTCGGCGGTTGCCATGCCGGGAGAAGCGACATGGTCCCACGGCGCAGGACGACCGTGTCTTCGATCTCGTTCTTTTCGACGGTGATTACGGACCAGCAGAGCGGCGAGGACGGATTCGGCGTGCGGATGACGTCGAGGATCGCTCCGCGCACGATAGGCGCGAGCGCCGCACGCGTGGCTGCTTCCACGGCGTGCGACAACGCGAACATGCCGGCGCACCCGAGTACCGTTATTGCCAGCGCACCGGCCGCGCGAACTCTCGGTGACAGCCGGTTTCCCACCCACATGAATACCCCCCCCGCAATCCCCAGCATGATCAACGCGCCGATCGGCACGATCCCCAGAAACGTGAACATGATCGGCAGGACGGCGATGAGCGTGAACATCGCGAACCGCGCCGTCCGGTTTTGCAGCGTCCATCCGGCGGAGATCCCGAGGACCAGCCACAGCCACGGCTCGAAGATGAACACCGCATCGCCGTAGTACCACCGGACGTCAAGAGGATAGAAAGGATGCACACCGTAGCTGTTGAGCGCGTCGAACAGGACGTGACCGACCAGGCTTATCCAAATCAGCGTCAACAGCCGCACGCCCTCTGCCGATGAGAGGCGACGGGCCGCCGGCGACAGACGCAGAGCCAGCGGAAGGAGCACACCGAGCAGCAGCAGGCCGGCAATGGTGTGCGAGTAGCCCCGATGATGCAGGAGGTAGCCGAGCGGCGGGGGAGTAAGCCGGAGGTAGAGAAGATCGAGATCCGGCGCGTTTGACGCGATGACGCCCGCTGCGAGGAATACCCGCCGCTCGGGCGGAGCGGCGGTGTCGCGCAGCGTCAGGTCGGCGAGCGCCACGCCCACCAATGAATGCGTCAGGTTATCCAAGCGTTCGTCTGAAAGCTTTCGCTTCTTTCTCTTCGATGGGCCTGTTGAGGATGGTAAGCTGCGCCGCAAGACCGAAGCAACACTCGGAGGGGCAGATGCGCCGCTTTTCTCTCTCGTGGCTCGCGCTCGTGTTGATCCTGAGTGGCAGTGTCCTTGACGGTTCTCAATCGAAGTACCGCACGCTGAACGATCGCCTCGAGCCGCCGCGGTTCTCGACGCTGGAACAATGGAAGACGCGCGCCGCGTACCTGCGGCAGCACATCCTTGCGACGGCGGGTCTGTTCCCGCTGCCGGAGAAAGCGGCGCTGCATCCCACGATTTTCGGAGAGATTCCGCGCACGGGGTACACGGTTTCGAAGGTGTATTTCGAGAGCCTGCCCGGGTTTTTCGTGACCGGGAACCTGTACCGCCCGATCGGTGACGGACCGTTCCCGGCGATCCTGTCGCCACATGGCCATTGGCCGTACGGCCGTCTCGAGAACACGACGCTGACGTCAGGTCCTGGGCGCGCAATCAATCTCGCGCGACAGGGATTCGTCGTGTTCACCCACGACATGATCGGCTACAACGACAGCCGGCAGCTGACGCATACGTTCGGCGGCCGCCGCGAGGCGCTCTGGGGTCTGACCCTTGCCGGATTGCAGTTGTGGAACAGCATCCGTTCGATTGACTTCCTGGAGACGCTGCCCTACGTGCGGCGCGATGCGATTGGTGTGACGGGTGAATCCGGCGGCGGAACCCAAACGTTTCTGCTATCGGCCGTCGACGATCGCATTGCGGTTGCCGCGCCGGTGAACATGATTTCTCTGCACATGCAGGGAGGATGTCTTTGTGAGAACCAGCCAGGGCTACGCCTCGAGACGACGAACGTCGAGATCGCTGCCACGATCGCGCCGCGTCCTCTCTTGATGGTTTCGGCGACTGGAGACTGGACGTCAGAGACGATGGAGCTCGAGTACCCTGCGGTCAAAGCGATTTACGAGCTGTACGGCGCCGCCGACCGCGTCCACGCCGTCCGGTTCACCGCGGATCACAATTACAACCGGGACAGCCGCGAGGCGATGTATTCGTGGATGGCCCGCTGGTTCATGCACGCGGATCCGGGTGTGCACGTCACCGAGCGCTCGTTCACGCCCGAGCCCTTGCCGGACCTCCTCGTGTTCCATCAGCGGCCGCTGCCGGACGGCGCGATCGACACCGGCACGTTGATTCAAAACTGGATCGCCGCGGCGGAGCGTCAGATTGGCAGTATGCCGCCAGCCGTCTCGTCGGCACTCCTTCGGCAGATTCTCGGATTCGGCACCGACGCGAATGCTTCGAGCGACGTTCCAGCGCGCGCTTCCCGTGATGTGCTGGTCGCGAGCCCGGACGCCACTCTCGAAAAGCTGCTGACC
>JBKPCD010000099.1:0-13021 GCA_046727175.1 Acidobacteriota bacterium
GTTTAGGGCGAGTCCAATTGTAGGGCGCGGTCTTTAAACCGCGCCCGCGTCGGCGGGCTTAAAAGCCCCGCCCTACACGCGTCATGTTCCTACGAACGCCGAAACCGCAGCTGCACGAGCTGCGACCCGAAGCCGCTGGCCACGTAGACGGCCCTGCGATTCGACATCAGCTTCGAGAGCCAATCGAGCGCGCCGCCATCGATGAGCGGCATGTGTGCGCCGTCGCTGGCCCGCGCGGCGATCTGGAAACGAAACCCATCGTAGTACGGATGTTCGAGGACGGCTCGGACCAACCCGGGATATCGAATCGCGGCGGCGAGTCGATCGCCGAGCTCGGTCTTCTCGGGCGTGGTGAGCAGAGTCACGCGCCGATCGGGAAACGCAAACCCGCGCTGCTCCAGCGCGTCGAGCGCACTGGCCATCGTCGTTATTTGCTCGGCAAGGGATGCAATCACGAAGGCGCTGTCGGGCTGTTCGAAACCGGCGGACGCCAGGCAGAATATACGGAAATTTGCGGATAGCCCAGGCACCTTCGGAATTTCCTGGGCGCGGACGCAGCGATGCGAGGTCGATAGCCGAACGACCGCTGCGGGATCCCGGCGCAGGCGCCTGGCGCACTCGAGCGCCATGACGTTCGTCGGATCCGCGACCACTTCGGTGCCTCGGAGCGCCGAGAGCACTTTGTGCTGGCTCGTGCGCCCCATGATCGAGCACACGCCCAATGGGGCAACGGGCGACAGCTCGATCGATTCGAACGCGTCGGCTGCAGCAAACAGCGTCCGGTCGATTTCGATCAGGGTCCGCTGATCGACGGCTGCCGGCTGGACGAACCGATCGCGATCCCACTGCGCAACGAGATCGGCCGGACGCCGCGCGCCGGCGCGAACTTCCAGGATCTCGAGCAACAGCGACCAGAGTCGCGACGCAGATAGTCCCGTCGCGAGCGCATCGTAGACACTAGCCGGCAGACGCGACGTGATCCAGTCACGAGCGGAACGCGTCATCGGACCGCGCGCCGGATGCAATCGTTGAGAGTAGCCGGTTGAGACATCCGCCGCAGTGTAACGGCAGCAGCTGCGTGCGCACAATCGCGCACCCAATGCACTCGATCATTCGAGCCAAAGCGCTTCCATCGGTCGACGCGTGCTGCGCGCACGGCGGGAACGGTGCAGGCGGCAACCGCCACGAGCGCAAGGACCGATGAGAGAGATGACGAGAGGGACCCAGATGTCGCCCGAATTAAGTACCGCCAGCGCGCGGGGCGCGATGCCGGCGACAGTGTACGCTGTGCCGTTCAACATTGCCGGTCGTCCAACGGCTGCGGGATCCGCGCCGAAGCGGCGCGTCCACAACTGTTCGCTGATGAGCGCCACCGGCGCTGCGTCAGGCTTGTCGTCACGCTCACGAACGTCCGCCCGGCGATCGGTCGAAGGCCGAGCAGCAGTAACAACGACGGAGCGGTCGCGTTTCCGGTGTACGTTCCCGGATCGCCACCCGTGGAGAGAGAAGTGACGAAGTGTGGGATGGCTGTTATGAGCGCGGTTGCGGCGTAGATGGCGCTCCCGGCAGTCGCCATCGGGAAACTTGGCGCCCGCCTTGATCGTAATACTCAGGCACACTCGTGTCCGGGTAGCGTAGAGCGACGAAAGGAAGGATCGAAGTTGACCTTCTATCAGAAGCTGTTGATCGTGACCGCTCTGGCTACGGCGCTCGGGCTCCTTGCGCAGCGGAGCGGGCCTGCTGGCGGCAACCGTCAGTCGAAGATATCGACGTCAACGTCGCTGACGATCGTCGCATCTGCGCTGATCGTCGTCGGAATCGTGAGCGGCACGTTGATCCGCCACATCATTCAGATCGCACCGCTCCTCGTCGCGCTCGCCCTCCTGTTGCGACGCCAGCCGATCGGCGCGGCCGCGGCCGCGCCACTGTTCGCGTTCTGGCTGCTCACGATGGGCGCAATCTGGCTGTTCCTTCTGGGCCTCGCCCGGATATTCACCGGACGATTCACGCCAACTGAAGTCGTGCTCACGATCGTCATTGGCGCCGCGTCGGCGCTGGGACTCGCAAGCACCTATCACGGCAGCTCGCGCCTGTCAGTTGCGACGCGGCTCGTCACGACCATTGCGTTCGGTCTCCTGCAGTACGCGGCGATGTGGGCCAGCGTTCAACCGTACGTCGCACGCCGATGACGACGTTTACCGCTCCACGTACCGCTTCGCGGCCGCAAGGTCCTTTCGCAGTTCCTCCGCGGTGCGCCGCGGCCCGTATCCCGGAGTGTCCCGCTCGATTCTCCAGCTCTCGCTCAGCGGTCCTGCATCGACCGCGTCGAACCCGAACTCGTCGAGGAGACGAGCGACCGTGGCCTTCGCATCCGCGTCGTCACCGGCAATCACGAGCCCGCGGCGGTTCGGTGTGCCAGGCGGCCGCCCGTCGGTCGTGATCTGTGACGCGTAGATGTGGTTGAACGCTTTGACGACCTTTGACTTCGGGAGATGCGCCTGCAGCAGTCCCGACGTCGTTGTGGACCCGTTGTCGAGCTCGCGAATCTGCCCGTCACGAGATGGATAATAGTTGTTCGTGTCGATCACGATCTTGCCGGCAAGCGGCTCCACTGGAACCGATCGATAGTTCTTCAGCGGAATCGTGACGACCACGATGTCTCCGGCCTTCGCTGCTTCGGCCGGCGTGGCCGCGCGTGCATTCGGTCCGAGCTCCGCGACGAGATCCGCCAGCGTCTCGGGCCCCCGCGAGTTGCTGAGTACGACCTTCTGACCATGTGCAACCGCGAGCCGTGCGACCTGACTGCCAATGTGTCCCGCACCGATGAGTCCGATCGTGGGCATGTGATCCAACCTCCATAATCCCTTCGACGCCGGAGAGCGCACGCGAGGTTCCCAACCGGAAATGGGAAATGGGAAATCGGTCAGTGAGGAATAGACGACAGATCGCCAGATTTCCGTGCAGTTCCAATTCCCATTCGCCATTTTCCCGTTCCCCATTCCCCATCTCCCATTCCCATCTCCCATTTCCGATCTTTCATTTGCGGCAGTGGGATAACATCACGGCCATGGCTGACACAGCTCCGCCGATTCAACCGAACGCTCCCTCGCGCGCAGAGCTCATGTTCCCGACGCTGACGCCCGCGCAGATGGTACGCGTGGCCGCTCACGGACACCCACGACGAGTCCAACGCGGGGACGTCCTCATCGAACAAGCACAGCGACCGGTCCCGTTCTTCCTGATTACGGAAGGCCACATCGAAATCTATCGCCCGTCCGGCACGTCAGAGGCGCTGGTCGCGGTCCACGGCCCGGGCCAGTTCACGGGCGAAGTGAACCTGCTCTCTGGCCGCCGCGCGCTCGCCCGCGCGCGCGCCGCCGAACCCGGCGAAGTCATCGAAATGAGCCGCGAGCGGCTGCTGGAGCTCGTGCAGACCGATGCGGAGCTCAGTGAGATTCTGATGCGCGCGTTCATCTTTCGTCGCGTCGAGCTGATCGCGCACGGGATCGGCGACGTGGTGCTCATCGGGTCGCGCCATTCCGCGGGCACGCTCCGCGCCAAGGAGTTCCTGACGCGTAACGGCCATCCGCATGCGTATATCGATCTCGAACGCGATGCGGACGTCGAGAACCTCCTCGCACGATTTCATGTCGAGGCGTCCGACATCCCGGTGCTGATTTGCCGCAACGAACTCGTCCTTCGAAATCCGAGCAATCAGCAGATTGCCGAGTGTCTCGGCTTCAACGATGCGATCGATCAGACCAAAGTACGCGACATCGTCATCGTCGGCGCCGGACCGTCAGGTCTCGCCGCGGCTGTCTACGGTGCGTCCGAAGGGCTCGACGTGCTCGTGCTGGAGACGAATGCGCCGGGCGGGCAGGCGGGTTCGAGCTCGAGGATCGAGAATTACCTTGGATTTCCGGCGGGTGTCTCCGGTCAAGAGTTGGCCGGCCGCGCGTACGCGCAGGCACAAAAGTTCGGCGCGGAAATCGCGATTGCAAAGGGCGCGCAGCAGCTCACGTGCGACCGCAAGCCGTATGCGATTCAGCTCGATGGCGGCGCGCGCATCGCGGCGCGCACCGTGATCATCGCGACCGGCGCGGAGTATCGCCGGCTGGCGCTGGAGAATCTCTCGCGGTTCGAAGGAGCTGGCCTGTACTACGGCGCAACGTTCGACGAGGCGCAGTTGTGCAGCGGAGACGAAGTCATCGTCGTCGGTGGCGGCAATTCCGCGGGTCAGGCTGCGGTCTTTCTCTCGCAGACCGCCAGCCACGTCCACCTGTTCGTGCGGTCCGGCGGGCTCGCGGAGAGCATGTCGCGGTATCTGATCCGCCGGATCGAGGACGCGCCGTCGATAACCTTGCGCACGAACACCGAAATCGTCGCAATCGATGGACGCGATCACGTGGAGTGCGTGCGGTGGCGGAACAGCCAGACTGGAGAACTCGAGGTCCGCAACATCTCGCATGTCTTCGTCATGACGGGCGCCGTTCCAAACACACGATGGCTCGACGGCTGTGTCGCACTCGACGAGAAGGGCTTCATCAAGACGGGAAACGCGCTCTCGTCCGAGGACCTCGCTGCCGCACACTGGCCGCTCGCGCGTCCACCACACACGCTGGAAACGAGCCTGCCCGGTGTCTTCGCGGTCGGCGACGTCCGCGGCGGCAACATCAAGCGCGTGGCGTCGGCGGTCGGCGAGGGCTCGATGTCCATCGCGTTCGTGCATCAGGTGCTGCACGAGTAACGTGTGAGGCTTGTAGACTGTTTGTTCCAGGAGAAGCAGGTCATGTCAAAGCTCAGAAACCCGCGACGATGGACGGTCTCAATCGTGGCCGGCGTTCTCGCTGCTGCAGGCGTGACGGCGCAGCAGCCTCCTGCGGGAGGCAAGCCGGCCCCTTCCATAGGCGCGCAGCAGCCGCCAGGCGGACGCGGACCGGCACCAGGCAGCTTCGAGCGGATACCGCCACTCTCGTTCCCCGAACAGGTCCAGGAGCAGGAAATGAGCGGGACGAGATTCCGCGTCGTTCCAATCGTCAAGGGCCTGACCAATCCCTGGAGCCTTGCATTCCTGCCCAACGGTGACATGCTCGTCACCGAACGACCGGGACGGCTGCGCATCGTGCGCGACGGCACGCTCGACGCACAACCGGTCTCGGGCACTCCGCAAGTATGGGCGGTTGGACAGGGTGGGCTGCTCGAGGTGCTGCCTCACCCGCAATTTGCAACGAATCAATTCCTCTATCTGACGTACTCGAAGCCCTGCGCGCAAGGCGCGACGACCGCGCTCCTGCGCGGCAGGTTCGATGGAACAGCGCTGGTCGATGCCACGGACCTGTTCGTCGCGGACAACTGCAACACGGGAAATCCGCACTTCGGATCGAAGCTGGCCTTCGGGCGCGACGGCATGTTGTACATGACCATTGGTGAACGCGGCGACCGCACCCGCGCGCAGAACATGGCGATTCATGGTGGCAAGATCCTGCGGCTGAAGGAGGACGGCACCGCTCCACCGGACAACCCATTCGTTGGCAAGGAAGGACACAAGCCCGAGATCTATAGCTACGGCCATCGCAACCCTCAAGGCCTGGCGTTTCAACCCGGGACAGATGTGCTCTGGTCCGACGAGCACGGACCTCAAGGTGGTGACGAGCTCAATATCGTCCGGGCTGGAAGGAACTATGGGTGGCCGATCGCAACCTACGGACGCGAATATCCGCCCGACGGTTCGCTCGTCAGCCCGCATCCATGGAAGGAAGGCGTGGAGGAGCCGATCCTCGTGTGGTCGCCCTCCATCGCGATCTCGGGGTTGATGTTCTACACGGGCGACCAGTTCCCGCAGTGGAAGGGGAACCTCTTCGCCGGAGCACTCTCCGGCATCGCATTGCATCGCATTGGCTTCAACGAAAAGACCGGGCTGATGGGGCGTGAAGCGCTCCTCCTGCCGTCACGGCAGCGCATTCGCGACGTTCGGCAGGGGCCGGACGGGAACATTTATGTCGCCGTCGATGCGAGCGCGGGAGGAGTCCTGCGGATCGAACCATCTCGAGGGTCGGCGACTGGCGCAGGACAGTAAGAGACAAGCCGATCGATCCATCGGGCGACGTCCGATCCGAGCGCGCTGGCCCGTCTGCACGCTCCGGTATAATCCGGCCGCTCACTGGCCATTCGTCAACTCGGTCTTCTGCATGGGAGGCGCATGTTGAAAAGATTCGCGGTAGCGGCGCTGCTGATCGCCGTCGTGCCAATCAGCGGAAAGGCCCAGGATGCCGCGTCCAGCGTTGCTGGAGCATCGAAGGCGATCGGTGCGGACAACCTCAACTCGATCACGTTTTCCGGATCCGCCACGAGCGGGAATTTCGGCCAGAGCAAGAACATCGCAGGCCCGCTCGCCGTCACGACGATTACGAACTACACGCGCGCGATCGATCTCACGCAGCCGGCCTCACGCGCGACCGGCTCCACGATGCCGCCCGCGAATCCCGGCGCGCCGCCGCCCCAACCAGGCACGCTCAACCAGAACATCACGCCGGCAAACACGGCCTGGACCCAGCAGCTCGAGATTTGGGTGACGCCGTGGGGCTTTCTCAAGGGCGCGGCGGCAAATCAGCCGACCGCACGTTCGCAACGCCTAGGCAGCAAGACCTACACCGTCGTGACGTGGTCGCCCGCTCAAAAGGCCCCCTCGGGACAGTCGTATCGACTGAGCGGCTACATCGACGATCAGAACATGGTCGAGAGGGTCGAGACATGGGTCGAGCATCCGGTTGTCGGCGATCTGCTCGTTCAAACGACTTACAGTGACTACAAAGACTTCGGCGGTGTGAAAGTTCCGACGAAGATCGTTCAGACACGAGCCGGCCTTCAGACGTTCGAGGCCACGATCTCGAGCGCCACGGCCAATCCAGCCAACATCAAAGAGCTGCTGACGCCACCAGCGAATCCGCCGGGTGGCGCAGCCCCGGGCGCGGCAGCGCCGGCCACACCGCCTGCGGTCGAGGCACAAAAGCTCGCCGACGGCGTCTACCGAATCACGGGCGGCTACGTCGCGCTCGCGGTCGAATTCAAGGACCACATCGTCGTCCTCGAAGGCGGGCAAAGCGAGGCGCGCGGGAAGGCAGTGATCGCCGAAGCGAAGCGCGTGATCCCGAACAAGCCGATCCGGTACGTCGTGAACACGCACGCGCACTTCGATCATGCGAGCGGGCTCGCTCCGTTCGCGGCGGAAGGCGTCACGATCATCACGCACCGCAACAACAAGGACTATCTCGAAAAGGCCCTCAGTGGGCCGCGGACGCTGGTCGGCGACGACCTGGCCAAATCGAACCGGAAGCCCAAGATCGAAGCGGCCGCCGACAAGAAAATCCTGAAGGACGACACACACACGATCGAGCTGCACCACATCGAGAATCTCGAGCACTCGGACGGAATGCTCGTCGCGTATCTGCCAAAGGAGCGCATCCTGTTCAGCGGCGACTTCAACGTCCCCGCCGCAGGTCAGCCCGTGAGCCCATCGATCGGAACGCTGGTGCAGAACGTCGATCGGTTGAAGCTCGACT
This sequence comes from Acidobacteriota bacterium, assembly GCA_046727175.1. Lineage (GTDB taxonomy): Bacteria > Acidobacteriota > Vicinamibacteria > Vicinamibacterales > 2-12-FULL-66-21 > JBKPCD01. The sequence goes on from JBKPCD010000099.1 coordinate 7,560, forward strand.
TCGACGCACACGTGCTCGTGCATCCGCCGAATCCGGATCGGCCGCTGACCAAGGCGGATCTCCTGGAGCTTGCGAAGAAAGGGACCAACTAGCCGCGGCGCAATGGAGATCAGAGCGCTGCACCCAGGCGACGAGGACGTCCTCGCCAACGTCGGCACGGACGTCTTCGATCACGCGCTCGACCCGGGCGCAACCCGCGAGTTCCTCCGTGACCCTCGTCACCACATCGTCGTCGCAATCGACGACGAAGTGGTCGTGGGGTTCGCGTCGGCTGTCCACTACTTCCATCCCGACAAACCGAAGCCCGAGCTCTTCATCAACGAAGTCGGCGTGGCCTCCACCCATCGTAGACGTGGCATCGGAACGGCGATCCTTCGTTCCTTGATCGACCACGGTCGATCTCTCGGTTGCGTCGACGCATGGGTGCTCACCGAACGCAGCAATCCCGAAGCAATGGCGCTGTACGCGAAGAGCGGTGGCGACGCAGATGCTACCGATCACGTGATGTTCACATTCCGCGTCGTGCCGTCCTAGACCCGAAGTTCACTTTAGTTGCCATGTGGAGCGCGGGCTTCAGCCCGCGCTGAGCGGGGCCTGAAGGCCCCGCTCTACAGCGACACAAATGAATACCGGGTATAGAACACCACCTGGAATCGAGACGGTTCCCGAGACTTCGTTGGCAGTGGCCACGAACGGTGATGATCTCGCTCCCATCGGCTCCGAGGCCGGTGTCGTAAGTGGCTCGTCGCACGAGGTGCGGTGACCGCGTGGGTCGCCGGAGACGAATGTCGCGGCGAACATCCACGTGAGTGCGGCGACACAAATCCGGGAGCGGGACGTCATGGCAATCCGCCTCCATGACGGGCATTCTTCGAGTCGTGAGAAATGCTTTCAGAACTTCGGTTGGGCCGCCGGTAGCCGGCACAAAAGTCCGCCTGAAGGCGGACACTACAGAGCAGCCCTGGTACTCCGCATTTCACTGGCGCCGCGTGTTAGCATCCGCGCGATGCGCAAGCTCATCGTCGTGCTAATCGTTTTCGCTATCGGCGTCACCCTCGTCGGCGGACGAGATCGCCCCAACATCCTCTTCATCATGAGTGACGATCACGCCGCGCACGCAATCAGCGCGTACGGCTCCCGCGTGAACCGCACGCCAAACATCGACCGCCTCGCACAGGAGGGAGCGCTGCTGCGGAACGTGTTCGTAACCAACTCGATCTGCACGCCGAGCCGCGCGACCATCCTCACGGGCCAGTACTCGCACGTGAATGGCGTAACGATGTTCAACCGGTTCGACAGTACGCGGCTGAGCGTCGCAAAGCTCCTGCAACAAGGCGGGTATCACACTGGCATGTTCGGCAAGTGGCATCTCGGGAGCGATCCGGCGGGGTTCGACCAGTGGGAGATCCTGCCGGGGCAGGGGGTGTACGCGGACCCGATCTTCTACACGGCGTCAGGCGAGAAGACCTACACAGGCCGGTACGTGACCGACGTCATCACGGATCTCGCAATCCAGTTCCTCGACACGCGGCCGCGCAATCGGCCGTTCTTTCTGATGGTCCATCACAAGGCGCCGCACCGGCCGTGGGAGCCTGACGCCGATCATGCGGCACACTTTGCCGATCACAGGATCCCCGAGCCCGTCACCTTCTGGGACTCGTACGCGACGCGCACCGATGCTCTCCACGAAAACCAGCAGCGAGTCGGAGCGGACCTGACGCGCCGCGATCTGAAGCTGCCGCCGCCGTCCGGCCTCGAAGACGAGGAGCGCGCGAAATGGCTCGCGGCCAAGCCCGACAGCGCGACCATTCAGCGAGGAGGCGCGACGGTCACGCTGACGGGTGAGCCGCTCGTGCGCTGGAAGTACCAGCGCTACATGCAGGACTATCTCGCGACGGTACAATCGGTCGACGATAACGTCGGACGTCTGCTCGCGTATCTCGATCGCAGCGGCCTGTCGAAGAACACGATCGTGGTCTACACGAGCGACCAGGGCTTCTTTCTCGGCGACCACGGCCTCTTCGACAAGCGTTTCATGTACGAGGAATCGCTGCGGATGCCGTTCCTCGTCCGCTGGCCGGCTGGAATCAAGCGGGGATCCAGGATCGACGCGATGGCGCTGAACGTGGACTTCGCGCCGACGTTCCTCGATGCGGCCGGCCTGGCTGTGCCGTCGGAGATGCAGGGACGCAGCCTGCTCTCCGTGCTGCGCGGCCGCACGCCATCGGACTGGCGCACCTCGATGTACTACCGCTACTACCACGACCCGGGGGATCACAACACGCGCGCGCACTACGGCGTCCGCACGACAACGCAGAAGCTGATTTACTTCTGGAAGAAGGATCAGTGGGAGCTCTTCGATCTCGTGAACGATCCGTTCGAGCTCCACAACCTCTACACCGAACCCGGCCAGGAACAGTTGATTGCGGCGCTGAAGACCGAGCTCCTGCGACTGAAGGAAGCGGTTGGCGATCACGACCAGCTCGCCAACGAGCAGTTGCCGAACGGCGTCGATGGTCCCGTCGCGAAGCTGCGTGGCAAGTAAAGCGATGCACATCGACATCGATGCTATGGAGCTCCACTACGACACGCATGGTGCTGGCGAGCCGCTGCTGTGGCTGCACGGCGGCATGGGGCACGGCCCTGACTGGGAATACATCTTCAAGACGCCGCCGGGCGGCTACGAATTGATCGCGCCGGATCTGCGCGGCCACGGTCGCTCGACAGGCGCGTCAGCGACGTACTCGTTCAGACAGTCGGCCCTCGATGCCTTTCGGCTGCTCGATCATCTGGGAATCGATCGTGCGAAGGTGATTGGCTTGAGCGGCGGGGGCATCACGGCGCTTCACATGGCCACGATCCACCCGGAACGCGTCACCGCGATGGTGCCGATCAGCGCGCCGCCGGTATTTCCGAAGCAGGCGCGCGCCATTCAGCGCATCTATTCAGAGGCGATGCTCAGCGAGGCCGAGCGCGCGCTGATGCGGAAGCGGCACCCGCGCGAAGGGCAGCTGGAGATGCTCTTCGCGCAGGTTCACGCATTCGCGGATGCCGACGATCCGAACTTCACGCCGGACCAACTCGCCACGATCAGCGCCGCGACGCTGATTGTGTTCGGCGATCGCGACCCGTTGTATCCCGTGTCGCTCGCGTTCGATCTGCGGCAGGCGATTCCGCGATCCTGGCTGTGGGTCGTCCCGAATGGCGGCCACGGCCCGGTCTTCGGCGGCGATGCGCCGTTGTTCGTCGAAACCACGCTCGCGTTTCTCAGCGGAGAGTGGGAGCAATCCCTGGAGCTGTAGGGCGGGGTCTTAAGACCCCGCCCTACTTCTTCGACGCCAGTTCCTCGCGGAGGCGTTCTTCCTGCGCCCTGAGATCGGGCGTGAACTCTTCACCGAAATCTTCCGCCTCGAACAGCGGCCGGATCTCGAGCTCGGCGTCGCCGGAGAACGGCGCGCGCTTGGCCCACTCGATCGCCTCCTCCTTCGACTTCACCTGCCACAGCCAGAACCCGGCGATCAATTCCTTCGCCTCGGTGAACGGTCCATCGATGACCGTCCGGCTGTTGCCCGAGAACTTGAGCCGTACGCCTTTCGAGCTTGGCTGAAGTCCTTCGCCCGCCAGCATCACTCCGGCCTTCACGAGCTTTTCGTTGAAGTTCCCCATCGCCGTGAGGAGCTCGCGGCTCGGCAGAACACCCGCTTCGGAATCCTTGTCAGCCTTGACTATCACCATGACACGCATCGTCCTTCTCCTTTTTCTCGTCCGATCTCTCGAGCGGGGCTCGATGACGTGGCTCATCGGCTGAATCCGCTCTGTTCATACGTCGATTGAGACGGCGAGAGTTCGACACCTCATGCAACCATGTGATGTCACGAACGTACGACGCCCATCTCTGTCGGAGAAGATCCACTTCCTTGGACGGGAACGATACCTGTAGATCGCCACCTTCAAGCCCGACAAGCAGCCAGAACTTCGGCTGGGCTACTGGGGTGACGAGCCCACAAGTAGAGGACGCGTCAGAGCGATCGATTGGCCGGCCGCCTGCCCCTCCACGTCGCGGCGAGGTACTCGCCCATATCGAGCGTGCCCGACATCGTCTCGTCGGTCACTTTTCCACTGAACCGGTACGTCAGGGCATCACCGTGGCGCTCGGTGACGTTGCTCGCGAGGGAAATCGTGTCGCCGTCGATCGTTCCTGCGATGTCGCGAGTGAGGAAGTTGCCTTGATGAACCCCTTCGATGCGATTGCCGTTCTGCTGCAGGTGCAGCATATGGGTCGAGCTGCTGGCGGTGTACTGGATCTCGATTTCCCATCGACCCGCGAGGTTGGCGACCGGCGTGACCGGCGTCGCAGCGGGCTTGAGGGTCTGCTTCGTGGACAGTACCTGCGCGAGGCGCTGCGCGACGATCTTCTCGTCGCCCGGCGCCATCATCGACGAGACGACTGAGATGCCGGTGTCGCCGGACGCGTCTGGCGTGCCGCGAACGGCGTTCAACGTAATGCGCGGCTCACCGGTGTACAACGTGTCGACCACTTCGGGACCGGTCATGCCCAGCGTTTTCGAGTCCCAGCGAATCGTCACTCGCGGGCTGCGGTTGCTCAGGTCCGCCTCGGGCTCGCGCTGGACGACCGCGCTCACGCCGGCGACCTTTGATGCTCGATCCGCGATGTGCTCGCATCGAGCGACCCATTCCTTCCATTCGGCGGCGTGATCGCGCTTGACCCAGCTCTCGACGGCGACGAGCATCCCGACCATCTCTTCGCGGCCAACTTTCATGCTGCGGCTGTAGCCGTGATGCGGCGCGCTGTGGACCCACGCGGCTCGAACGAGGTCCTTGCGGCCGAGCAGCAGGCCAGCGCTCTGCGGTCCGCGGATGTACTTGCCGCCGCTGTACGCGACGAGCGTCGCGCCGCGCTGCAGATGGACGTTGGGAATCGTCAGCCCCTCCGCCGCGGCGTCCACGAGGACAGGAACATTGTGTGGCTTGGCCACCCGGGAGATGGCTTCAGTCGTCATCGGGCCGGCATCGACCCTCGGACCGGCGAAGATGTAGATCATCGCCGTCTTCGGACCGATGGCGAGCTCCAGTGCGTCCAGCGTATCGACTTCGACGATCTTCACGCCGACGGCCCTGATCGCGGCGTCGTAGACGTTTCGTGAGTGGGTTGGGATGATCACCTCGTCCTTTGGAAAGCCCGCCAGATTTGGAATGCGCACGTGGAGATCCGGATTGCCTCCGGCCACGCAGGCAGCCGTTCCGTGCGACATCGCTGCCGCACATCCGGCGCTGACCATGCCCCACTCCGCGCCCGTGAGCTCGGCGAGCCGCTTCCCCACGGCGTCCATGAGCTCGTCGAGCTGCGCGTACTGCTGATTGGCGACGCTCTTCGCCTCGCGAACCTCGGGCAGCTCGATCGATCCACCGATGATCGTGAAGGTCCCGCGACAGTTGATCAG
>JBKPCD010000100.1:0-25037 GCA_046727175.1 Acidobacteriota bacterium
ACACCCAACCGGGACATCCAAACGAGGCATCCACGGGTGGCTGTCCCGCGTGGCTGTCACGGGTGGCTGCCACGGGTGCCTGTCCCGGGTGGCTGTCCCGGGTGGCTGTCCCGGGTGGCTGTCCCCAGAGCGGCGAGCTCGTTGACGATTCGAAGGACGGCTGCCGCCAGCGCGTCGCGGTTCTTGATCTCCAGCAAGACCGGCACGAGGCTCCGCAGCGCCGGATACTCGCGATCGCTGACCCGAGATAACGCGCCGGTCTCGGGATCCCATCGCAACACGACAATACCGCCCTGACGCGATCGCCACGCCTGAAGCGTGCGCCGCGTGTCATCGAACCACTGACCGCGACGACACGACAACAGCCACGGCGATATCACGAAGACGCGCGTCGTCAAATCGACGCGCGTGAACGGCGGTTGGACGGAGAACGGCACGGCCCACTCCCAGCTTCCCACCGGTGCGCCAAGAATCAGCAGCGTGCCGGGCCGAGCCGAAAGCGCTTCCGCGCGCGTGTCGACCACTGCCTTGTGCGACACAGCCGCCATCGTATTCCAATTCTTCACCGCGCCGTGCAGTTCGACACCGTAGGCCGCGAGCACGAGGACCGCCGCCACACTCGAGACACGACGATACCAGGCACGACTGGCCTCGGCGTGCCATGCGAGATCGAACAGGATCCCGAGCACGATCGCCCACCCTGCTGATGCCAGATACGCGTGACGAGGTGATTCGTACCCAGCCACGAGAATTGGCGCGACGCCAATCGCCCACCAGATCGGACCGAAAAACAGCATCAGCGCGAGCGTCCGCGATCGTGCTGCGGCATCTTGCGCGCGGAGCAGCATCCAGCCGATTGCGAGCACCGCGACGAGAACGAGCGATGTCGCGAGAAGGCCGGCGGAAACATTGCCGGTGACGACATGTGCCAGATGCCGCGCGACCAGACGACCGAAGTACGCAATACCCTCGGTGCTCAACTGACCTTCACGCGCGACCTGACCGAATAACGCGTAACGCAGCCCGAGGTATCCCACGGTCAGGACAAGGAACGGCATGTAGCCGAGAATCCGTGACCATGACAGTACCGAACCGGCAAGCCCGCTGCCGGACGGAGGTCGCAAGCGAACGCTCTTCTGATCCGGACGTTCACGCGGAGTGTGGCGTGCAACAATCAGATCCCACATCACGAGCGTTCCAATCATCGTGACCGTGGTCTGCTTGGTGAACAACGCGACGAAGAACGATGCCAACGACGTAAAATAGAGTGCTCGCGATCGCGCCTCGCTTGCGGGCCCGAGATCACGCTCAAAGACGCTCGAACGCCAAACCCCGAACCCCAAACCCGGAACTCCGAATCCCGAGTCGCCCGCGTACATCACGTACGCAAGGAACGATGCGATGTAGAAGAACGCGGGCATCGAGTCCACGCGTCCGGTGATCCACGCCACGCTTTCAGCTTGTACAGGCAGGAGCACGAACACGCCGGCCGTGAATGCCGCCGCCGGAACGCTCAGACCGGCGGCAATGCGCCCCAGCAGCAACATCAGCACGCCGTTCGCTGCGTGCAGCGCGATGTTGAAGACGTGGTGCAGCACCGGCGACGCCGATCCGCCGAGCGCGGTCAGCTGATACGAAACGGCGGGAAACGGCCGCACTTCATCCGGAACGTGGCCCCAGATGTCGTCCATCCACGACGTATAGAACCAGCGCGGAAAATATCCGGCTGGCTTGCTCGCGAGAAGCTTGACAACGCCGAAATCGTCACGAACGAAATAGTTGTGGACCGTCGACAGGTACGGCAATGACGCAGCCAGACATACGGCCACGACCGCTAGGCCGGTATTCCGCGATCTGTTGTCGAAGCGAATCGTCCCCGTCATCGCAAGCGATATCGAAGGATGAGCGCGATCATACGAACGCCGGTCCGCAGCGCACCTGCGAGACTCCCCGTGATTTTCGACTCTCCCACGCGTCCTCGATAGTTCACCGGGATCTCAATAATCCGCAGTTTGCGTTTGAGCGCGAGGACAACCATCTCCGGCAGGAAATGCGATCCGCCGACGGTCAGATCGCCCTGGAACCGTTCGAGCGCGGCGCGATGCGTCAACCGCAGCGTGCACCCGCAGTCGCTCAACGACGGTCCGCCGTAGAGGAACTGAATCAGCTTCGCGACGGCCCAGTTTCCGATCCGCAGGAACCAGCCCATGTTTGCCTGATCCCACACGAGCTCGCGCGTCGTCCGCGTGCCGCACACCAAGTCGAAGTCATCCGCGTAGGCGAGCAGCTTCAACACATCGCGCCCGAGGAACGTCCCGTCCGGCTCCGCCATGATGATGATGTCACCGGAAGCTTCCTGCAGCCCCCGCTGCAGCGCATAGCCGTAGCCCTGTCGGGATTCGAAGACAAGACGCGCACGTGTCTGCCTGGCCTCCTCCGACGTTCCATCACGCGAATTGTTGTCGACGACGACGACTTCATCCACGACGTCGGGGATCAGAAAGTCCTCGACAGCGGATCGGATGTATTGCGCCTCGTTGTATGCAGGGAGAACAACACTGACGGTTTTCGATCCGTACAACGCGCGTCAGTCCTCGAGCGATGGGGTCAGACACGGGTCAAACCATTGTCTGACCCTAGTCTGACCCGTGTCTGACCCGTGTCTGACCCATGTCTGACCCTGGTCTGACCCTGGTGTCACCGCCACGCCTCCGGCAGGTGCTTCCTCACTTCGATGCCCTCGAACCTGGCGCTCTCCCGCGCGCCCCTTGCCTTCACCCATTCAGCCATCGATCGTAACCCCTCGTCGAGGGCTGTCGTCCGGCCGTTGCCGAAGACGCTCTTCAATTTGTGGTGCGCCGATCGCACGTGCTGCACCTCGTGGCGAGGCGGAAGATGGGCGACGTGCGGGTCCACGCCCATCGCACGCGCGACCCTGTCGGCCAGCTCGTTGACCGTGCAGGGCTCGTCGGCGCCGATGTTGAAGACATCGTCCCACGCGGCCTCGACATCGATCGCCTCGGCGATGATCGGCGCCACGTCGTCGATGTAGCTGAACGCGCGCGTCTGCGAGCCGTCGCCGACGATCGTCATCGCCCGGCGCTGCAGAATCTGATTCATGAAAATGCCCACGACGTTGCGGTACCGATCGCCGATGTTCTGGCGCGGGCCGAAGACGTTGTGCGGCCGGAAGATGATATAGCGAAGGCGAAACACGTCGCGGCACGCTCGGAGCTCCTGCTCGACGGCGTACTTCGCGATTCCATACGAATCGATCGGCTGAGGACGCGTCGCTTCCGTGACGGGAAGCTCTGACGGTGCGCCGTAGACCGCAATCGACGACGTGAACACGAAACCACGGATGTCGTGGTTGACCGACGCGTTGATGAGGTTCACGCTGCCGATGACGTTGTTCGTGTAGTTGAATCGCTTGATGAAGTGGCTCAGGCCCTCGGCCGCGTAGGCCGCGAGATGGTACACGTAATCGAACCGACCGCCGACGAAAACGCGGTCGACGAGCGAGCAGTCCGTGATGCTGCCTTCGATGAACCGCGCGCCGGCGGGGACGTTGTCGACGAATCCTCCGCTCAGGTCGTCGAGAACCGTTACGTCATGACCGCGCAGGATTAACGCGTCGGCGACATGGGACCCGATGAAGCCCGCTCCACCGGTGACGAGAACATGGCTCATCTCCTAATTCCGACTCCAGAGAATGATCAACAGCACCACGATCGCAAGCAGCACGAGCAGCGCGATCTTCCAGAAACTCTTGGGGTACTCCCCAGCGATTCGTCCAGTGTAGCCGTTCACCACCACCTGGAACACCCTGCTCGAGTAGTTGTAGGTGAGCAGCCACACGGGTACGAGAATGTGCTTGAACGTGCGCCCGGAAAACGTCGGGTGCATCTGCAGATTGCGGTACGTGTCGCCCGGCACTTGGGCGGCGCACATCTCGTTGAGGGCACGAATCATCGCTTCCTGCGATCGCTCGGCGGCGTCAAACAGCACGATCTGATAGTGCTCGACGACAAAACCCGAGAGGTAGGCCGTGTCGTACGGGACGAGCTCCGTCGTCGGAAACGGCTCCACCTGTCCGAGCAGTGCGTGCGACACGCCGCGCGTGCCGGGCACCGGCTGATCGTCGAAGAAGTGGTGCACCTCGCCCGATGCAGGTTCCCACCGGACGTGCCTCACCTGCCGCGTCTGCATGCGGCCCTGGTCGTCGCGATACGTCTCTGTCGTGTAGTAGTAATGTCCGGCCTCGGCTTCCCACGGGCAGTCGGCGTGCGCGTCGAAGGTCCAGTACGGGATGTAGACGCCGCGCACGCGATCGACCATCGCGCGCGTTTTGAGCGAGCCGGGCGCGAGCCATTTGCTCGCATACCAGCCGCGTATCTGCTCGCGCACGGCTCCTTCCGCGACCTTGAACGGCAACACGCTCTGCGGCCGTATCGGCGCCTTAATCTCCTGATAATCGACGAGCGCAGGCGAACCGCAGAAGTCACAGTTCTGGCCGACGCGCTCCGGATCAAAGACCGACACGGCCTTGCAGCTCTGGCACTGGACCGTCCGCTTCGTCGTCTGCCAGCCGCGCTCCTCGTCGGGCAGCTCACGCAGCGCTCTGACGAGATCGATCTCCTGAATCGCGCCGCTGACCGCATCGACCTTGAACGGCGCCGCGGTGCCGCAGAAGCGACACACGAGCAGCTGTTTCGCCGGATTCCACTCGGCCTGCGCGCCGCACGCGGCGCACGGGTGTTTCTGCAGAGCGGAGATGTCGGGCATGCGTTAGATTGAACGCTCGCGGCCGGAGGAGACGAAGGACACGGACAAACCATTCACCGCGGGGTCACGGGGTTCGCGGAGAATTCAATGGGTTCCTCATTACGTGCGTATCTGAAAGATGGGGCGATGCGATGTGCCAGTAACAGTTCGTCCAATTGAGGCTTCCTCCGAACGCTCGCCTTGGCACGATCAAATTGATTACTCCGTGTGCTCCGTGTCTCCGCGGTGAATGGTTTGTCCGTGATCTCCGTCTCCTCCGTGAGGTTCACCGCGCCAGGTACTCATCGAGCGCGGGGCGCCTGATCCGATACGACGCGCCGATCTTTTTCGCCGCCAGCTCACCGGACTGAATGATCGACATCACGTCCGCCTCAGGCACTCCGAGCGCCTTCGCGACATCGGCCGGCGAAAGGAGATCGGGCAACGCTACGGCTCCTTGCGCTGCAGACGCCGCAGCGGCGGCAGGCATGCCCTGTTGCTGCATGATCTGCTGTGCGATGGACAGCCCGACGGCGAGTTCCGTGGCGGCACCGCCGGATCCGCCTCCCTTCTCCATGCCCTGAGCCATCTGGAACTTGACGTAATCGTTCAGATTGCCGACCGCGGCCATGCTCGAGCGCTTGTCGATGGCCTGCTCGACTTCCGGCGGCACAGAGACGTTCTCGATGATGAAGCTGGCGATCTCCAGGCCGTACTTCGCGAGGATGACCGGATTGATGATCGGCAGCAGCGCCTCACCGACCTCGGTGTACCGGCTCGCCACGTCGAAGACGGGGATGTGTGCGGACGCAAGCGCATCCGCGAACACGCTGACCACGCGGGAACGCATGGCGTCGGCGAACTCGTCGAGCCGGAAGTTGTTGTCGGAGCCGGCGACTTCCTTCAGAAACAACTTGGGATCGACGATCTTGAAGTCGTACGTGCCGAAGGCGCGCGCGCGGACGATGCCGAGATCATTGTCGCGCATCATGATGGGGTTCGCGGTTCCCCACCTGTTGCCGGTGAAGAGCCGGGTGTTGAGAAAGTAGACGTCGGCCTTGAACGGCGAGTTGAAACCGTACTTCCACGACTTCAGCTTCGTCAGAACCGGGATGTTGTCCGTCGTCAGCGTGTGCTTGCCGGGGCCGAACGTGTCGCCGAACTCTCCGAGATACAGAAACTGCACCTGCTGCGACTCCCGGACGATGAGCTGCGCGCCGTTCTTGATGGCCTTGTCGTCATCCGGAAACCGGAACGACAGCGTGTCCCGCGAGTCGTCGGTCCACTCGATGATCTCGATCAGCTCGCCTTTGATGAAATCCATCAGACCCATGCTGATACTCCTGAATTTGCTGATTGCGGATTTCCTATCCCTGCCTTGGCTCGAAGTTCAGCGCCACGCCATTGATGCAATAACGCAGACTCGTCGGCGGCGGCCCATCGGGGAACACGTGACCGAGGTGACCGCCGCAGCGGCTGCAGTGCACTTCGGTTCGCGTCATGAACAAACTGCGATCGACCGACGTGCCGATCGCGCCTTCCAGCGGGGCGAAGAAGCTGGGCCACCCGGTGCCGCTCTCGAACTTGCGATCGGCGACGAAGAGCGGTTGACCGCAGCCGACGCAGGTAAACGTTCCCGCCCGGTGCTCGTTCAGGAGCGCGCACGATCCGGGTCGCTCGGTGCCGTGCTCTCGCAGCACGTCATACTGCTCGGGCGTGAGAATGCGCCGCCACTCCTCGTCGGATTTCGTGACCGGAAACTGGGTCTTCGTATCGGCCATGTCGCATCCCCTGTTATTGTTTCTCGTTCGCCTGTTTCGCGATCTCCAGCACGTCGGCGGCCGGCAGGATCACCGGCAGGAGGCCGAGCGCTTCGCTTCCGCCCATCATCCCCATCATGCTGGCGCGCCCGGCCTCGACCTGTCGGAGCGTCAACAAGCCCACGACCTTGCCGTTCAGCGTGAACGCCGGCGTTCCCATACCGCCGGGCGTGCCGCCGAGCACGAAGAACGTGCGGGGACGCTCGATCACCGCAGACACTTCGTGCAGCGACGCTCCAGCCGTCCAGCCGCCTACACGGCCGAGACGCGAGAGCACGAGCACCTCGTCGAGGAGCACCGGCTTGACCGAGTCCGAAAGGTTGATCGCAACGAGCGGTGCCTGGGGCTTCGTCGTCGGGCTGATGAACGCGAGGTCGAGATCTTCATCGCGCAGGACGATCTTCGCTGGCAGCTCACGGCCGTCGGCAAGACGGATCTTGAGGTCCGTCGGCTCGCTGGTGATCTCCATCTTCGTGTCACCCGCGCCCGCCCCGGCCGATCCCATGATGCGGTTCATCATCGCGCCGGGATTGAGCGATCCGAGCGACAGGACCGTCAATCCTGACGGGTCGATGACGGTTCCCACCGTATCGATCGAGTCGTCGGTCGACTGCATCTCGCGGCCGCCCACCGACATGCGCGTCTTCAGGACGACGCGCACGTTGACGATCGCCGCCTGCCATTTCTTGACAATCTCGCGCCCCGCCGTGCGATTGTCCTGGGCGGCGGCGGTTCCCGCGGCGAGTGTGAAACCAATCGCGACGATGGTGAGCAACTTTCGCAAATACCCTCCAATTCGGCCGGCTGTCTCAACATTACTCAATGCGCGTGGGGCCCCACCCCCACGCGCGCGGCTCGACTCGCTACCAGCACCCCAACGCGCACAAAACGCACGTCGGGGACCCCGCCGCTCGCTCGCCGCGGCCGCAGGCGCTCCCACCAATCCATCGACATTTCACTTCCAACCAGCTTGGAGTTCTACAAAAAACGTACGTATTCCACGCTTGACGCGGAACACGACGGTCGGGGGCTTCTCGTCATTGATCGTTTTCATTTTCGCCTGGACCGTGGCGACATCAGCGACGACGTCGCCGTCGATCGCGAGCAGCAGATCGCCGACCGCCAGATGCGCAAGCGCGGCCCAGCCTCCCTCACGGACCGCATCGACGAGAACACCGCGCTGGTCGTCCGGCAATCCCTGTTCGAGTCGATCGGCGGCTGCGATATCCCGAACGCGGAACTCGAAGTTCGTGTCGTCGTACTTCTTCATCTCGCGCGACAGCCGCGGAGACGTTTCCAGCGTGACCTTCAGCTTCTCCGGCGTCTTCCCCCGCATGATCGACAGCTCCACCGTCGATCCAATCTTGTACTGCCGGATCATCGTCGCAAACAGATCCGCGTCGGACGGTTGCGACGCGTGCACCGGCTCGTTGTCGACCGCGGTGATGATGTCGCCAACCTGCAATCCTGCTTTCGCCGCCCCGGGCAGGACGCGGGTGAGGCGCACGCCCATCGTCTCTCCGAGCCCGAGCTTCTCGGCGAGCTCGCGCGTGAGTACCTGCGTCGAGGCGGGGATCCAGGCCTTTCGCGCCTCGAGGCCAGGATCTTCCAGGCCGGGACGTCCGACATCGATGACCGTGAGCAATCGCTCGCTCGAACGTTCGAACGACACGAGCGCGGCCGCGTGGTTCGTCCCCGACGCTAGACGCTCGACGATCTCGGTGAGATTCTCGAGGGTCCTCACTGCTGTCCCGTCGACCGCGACGATGACGTCGTCCTGATCGAGCGACGGCTTCGCCTGGTCCGCCGGGCCGCCAGGACGGACGCCGCGCACGCGCACGCCGTCGCGACTGCTGCGCTTCAGTTCCTTTGCAGACCAGGCGGTGAGATTCGATGCTGTCACGCCGAGCATCGGCAGCTCGCGGATTGGGGCCTCCACGCTTTCGCGCTCGACGGGAACGACGCTGATTGTCTTTTCCTTTCCGTTTCGAAGGACCGTGAGGTCGACGGGTTTGCCGAGTGGCAAGCGCATGATCAGCTGATTGAACAGCGGGACTTCCTCGGCAAAACGGACCGCGACGTCATGCGTACCGACGCGAAGGAGAATGTCTCCCGACTGGAATCCGGCCTTCTCCGCGGGCGAGCCCTCGATCGCTCCACCGATGAGCGCGCCGCGATCGGATTGCGTCGCCTTCAGGAGCGGCTGCACCTCGAGCCCGATCCAGCTGCGTTTCACGCGGCCGTTCTTGATGATCGCCTCGGCGACCTCTTTCGCGAGATCGGCGGGAATCGCGCCGGCCAGCCCGAGACTGATCTCGTTGACACCGACGATCTCCCCTTCCATGTTGACCAGCGGCCCGCCGGAGTTCCCGCCGAAGATCGGCGCATCGTGACCGATCCAGCGCACGATCGAGCCGACATCCTCGCCGTCCAGCGTCATGCGGTTGAACGGCCAGAACATGCCCGGCAGGATCATCTCCGTGTTGCTCACGATCCCCATCGTCACCGACTGGGACAGCGCCAGCGGACTGCCGAGTGCGAGCACGCGTTCGCCGACCTTCAATGTGCTCGCAGTCCCGAAGTGGGCTGCCGGGAAGGTGCGCGGCGCCGGAGGCCGCAACTTGAGAATGGCGATGTCGGAGAGCGGATCCGTGCCGACCAGATCCGCGGGAAGCTCCTCGCGGGTCGCGAGCGTGCAAAAGAGCGCACGCGTGCGACCTGCGACGTGGTGGTTGGTGAGCACGTGACCTTCGGGAGTGATGATCGTGCCGCTGCCCGCCGCTTCGCGCTTCAGCTCACGCCCCTCCTGCTGATCGACCGTGACGACATGAATTCGAACGAGGCTGGGAGAGACCTTCGAGAGCGCAGCGTCAATCGCGGCGCTCTGACCGGGCGCGGTGCCGGGACTTTGGGCGAGTAGGGAAGTTGCGAACGCAAGAGTACCAAGTAAAAGTGAAAAAACCCGCATCAGGGAATCTTATCGCGTATCGACGAACGTAGCGCGCAACCCTGGTGCGAGGTCTTTCAGGTAATGCTCCAGCAGGTTGCCGGCGACCTTCTGCCGATACTGCGCCGTCGAGCGCATGTCGTCGATCGCGACGATGTCGGTGGCGAGCGCTTCGCGCGCGGCGGCGATCGTCTGCGCGTCGAGCGAGCGACCACACAGCACTGATTCGGCGGCTCGCGCGCGAACCACGGTCGGCGCGACGCTGCCGAGCGCGATGCGCACATCACGGACGACGCCATCCTGGACGTCGGCCGCCCCCGCAAAGCACACCTTCGAAATGGCCTGCGCTCGCCGCGTCCCCACCTTGTGATACCGCTCGATCCAGCGGGGCCTGCGCGGCAGTCGAATCGCGCGAATCAGCTCGTCGCGCGTCAGAGCCATGACCTTGTAGCCAGTGTGGAACCGATCGTATGGGATGGCCCGCGTTCCTCTGACGGAAATGAGCTCGAGCGTCGCATCGTACACGAGCAGCGCGGGCGGCGTATCCGCGGCGGGCGATGCGTTCGCGATGTTGCCGCCGATCGTGCCACGATTCTGCGTCGCCACTCCGCCGGTCTCTGCGGCCGCCTGACACACGAGCGAGAACTCGTCGCGCAGTACCGCGTCATTCAACACGTCGGTGTACGTCGTTAGCGCGCCGATGACGACCGTATCCTGCTCGATCCTGATTCCTCGCAGTTCGTCAAAGTGCCAGAGACTGATGAATTGCCGGCCGCTCAGCTTGGCCGCCTCGAGGAGGACCATGAGATCCGTTCCGCCGGCGAACGGCTGCCAGCGGCCCGGATCGCTCGCGAGCATCTCGAGGGCCTGATCGAGCGACGCCGGCGCAACGAGCTCGTAATCCGGGATGAACGATCTCATGACGTACGCAGATCCTGCACGGGGAACGGGCTCTCTGAACTAACAGGATGCTGAAAAACGCATCCTGAATGGCAGGTGGTAAATGGAAAAAACCTGAGCATTTTGCCGTCTCCCATTGCCATTTTCCATCGCGCCGGCTTTCTTCTGCGGCCTGCTACGTCTGCGAAGCGGACGGGTGGCACGCGCGAACGACGGCTTCGAAGATTCGCATGTAGCCGGTGCAGCGGCACAAGTTGCCGGCAAGCGCGGTACGGATGTCGGCTTCGGCCGGGTCGGGATTGCGTGCGAGCAGATTGATGGCTGCGAGCACCATGCCGGGCGTGCAGATCCCGCACTGCGCGCCGCCGTACGCGATGAACGCTTCCTGGACGGCGTGCAGCCGTTCGCCGTCCGCCACACCTTCAATCGTCGTGATCGAGGTCCCCGCTGCATGGAGCAACGGCACGAGACAGCTGTTGACGAGCTGACCATCGATCAGTATTGCGCACGCGCCGCATTCCCCTTCGCCGCAGCCTTCCTTCGTGCCCGTGAGCCGAAGATCGTGTCGCAGCACGTCGAGCAGCCGCGCCATCGGATGCCCCTCGAGCGTCGACGCGACACCGTTGATCGTGCAACCCACACGAATCGGTCCACCTTCGCCGCTGCGCGGCTTCGGCGAGACAAGCTCACCCACGTGCACGCTCCATCAACTCCATGAGCACCTCCGGCGTCAACGGCACCTTCGTCGGACTGACGCCCGTCGCCTGCGCCACCGCATTGAAAATGGCTGGAGCCGCACCATCCATCGGCAGTTCACCGATTCCCTTGGCGCCCGCGGGACCGTACGGATATGCCTGCTCCTCGAAATACACGCGGATGCGAGGCAGGTCCACCGACGTGGGCATGATGTAGTTCGTCATCTGCGAGTTGACCATCCGCCCCTCGCGCCAGACGACGTGCTCGTGGAGCGCCCAGCCGATCGCCTGCGCGACACCACCTTCGATCTGACCGCTTGCCAGCACCGGGTTGATCACCTTGCCGATCTCCTGGACCGCGACGAAATCGTCGACGCGCACTTCGAACGTCACCGGATCGACCGTCACCTCCGCAACGTAGACGGCCCACGCGTACGTGCCGTACGCGTCGCCTTGATAGCGCTCGTCATCCCACTTCAGACCAGGAGGCGGTTGGTAGCGCGCCGTTGCCCGCAGCGGTCCGGTGCGCGCGACGTACTCGCGGCACGCGTTCTGGAAATCCGACGACGTATATGAGTCGCCCAGCAGACCTGCATCGACGAGCGTGCGGCGCACGCCCAGCGCGGCGCTCTCGACGAGCCTGCCGACGACCATGCAGGTCCGCGAAGCGACGGTGGGACCGCTGTTCGGGACCAGCGCGGTATCCGGCTGTACAACTTCGATTGCGTCGCTCGGCAGTTGCAGTGCATCTGCAGCAATCTGCGCGAATATCGTGTTCGTCCCCTGCCCGATTTCGGTGCTCGATGTCATCACGCGGACGTGACCGTCGGGTACGACATCGACAGCAACCACCGACGCGAGATGCTCCTCGCCCGATCCCGTAAAGCCCGCGCCGTGCATGAACGATGCGAACCCGATGCCCTGCTTCGTCGTCGACCGGCGATTGCTGACGGCGAAGCGCTGCGTCTTGTCGTGGTACTCCGAGAGCTCGAGCGCGCGGTCGAGCAATCGGGCCATGCCGACCGGCTCGTTGATGACTTGTCCCACGGCACTCGCCTGCCCTGGTGTGATGAAGTTGCGACGACGAAATTCTTCGGGCGTCAGGCCGATGGCCGCCGCGACGACATCCATGTGGCGCTCGAGCGCGAAGATGCTCTGCGGCGCGCCGAAGCCGCGGAACGCGCCGTGCGGCGGCGCGTTGGTCGCAACCGCCTGCGATCGAATCCGCACGTTCGGGCAGAAGTACGGTCCAGCAGCGTGGATAGTGCCGCGTGACAGGACGACCGGAGAGAGCGTGCAATACGCGCCGCCGTCAATCACGAACTCGATATCCATTGCCACGAGGCGGCCCTGGCCGTCGACCGCGGTTCGATGCCGCGTCCGCGACGGATGCCGCTTCGTCGTTGCGGCCATGTCTTCGGCACGGTCGTAGATCACTTTCACTGGTCGCCCCGACTTCCAGGCGAGCAGGGCCGCGTGTCCCGCGATGATCGAGGGATACTCCTCCTTGCCGCCGAAGCCGCCGCCGGTCTCCATCTGAACAATTCGAATCTTCTCTGCTGGCATCTCGAAGAGCGACAAGAGCGCCTTCTGGATGTAATACGGGCACTGCATCGAGCCCCAGACGGTGACGCCATCGACAGGATTGGCGACGGCGAGCATGCCGTTCGGCTCGATGTAGAGCTGCTCCTGGGCGCCCGTCTCGTACTCGCCTTCGATCACACGAACACCATCCGCCATCGCGGCATCGACATCGCCACGTGACACGACATAACTCTTGAAGATGTTGTCGTTGCCCCAGATCACATGCCGGCGTTCCAGCGCATCATCCATCGAAAACACCGCTGGCCGCGGCTCGACGTGGACGATTATCTGCCGTCGCGCCTCTTCGAGCAGGAACCGATCGGAATGCGCCAGCAGCAGGATTGGTTCTTCGGGATGGTTGATCCGCCCGTCAGCGAGAAACGGCTGATCGTCGAGGATCAGCGTGACGCAGTTCCGCCCCGGGATGTCGGCGGCGCTGACGATCGTGAACTCGTCCCATGGAATCGACGGACCGTACTCGATGCCGCGAATCTCTCCGCGCGCAATCGTGCTGCGGACCGTCGCGCCGTACAACATGCCTGGCAGCGCCATGTCGTCGACGTACCGAGCGCGACCCGTGACTTTCGCGCGTCCTTCCTTGCGCGGAATCGATTGTCCGATTGTCGGCATGCTCGTGCGGATTCTAGCATTCGCGTCATCGAGTTTCGGGATTGGGCATTGGTAGTTCGGTGGTTCGCTAGTCCCCTGGAACCGTGATGACTCACACAAGTCCCGGGCGGGGCATCCCGCCTGGCTGCGTTGCTCATCGCTCACTTATGCCCAATAAACTCGCTCCTCGCGCCTTGCCATGCGGGCGCCGCGCTCCGGGACTTGTGCAAGTCATCACGGTTCCAGGGGACTAGCTCGTTTACAGGCCGGGATTCGGGTTCGGCGTTCGGGATTCGGTACGTCGGTCGTTCGGGAGCCTGGCGGCTCGTCGTAGGGCGTGGCTTTGAAGACCCACCACGACTGGCGCGGTCTGAAGACCGCGCCCTACAAGAAGGCGCATCGCTTCTGAAGTCGCCCAGAGTCAAAAGCCAGAAGTTCAGAGCCCAGAGCCCTGAGCCCAGAGCCTATTTGAACGTATTGCACGCGTCGACGTCACCGCCGTCGAAGCCGCGGCGGAACCAGGTCACGCGCTGCTCGGACGATCCGTGCGTGAAGCGATCCGGGAACACGCGACCAGCGGACATGCGCTGCAATCGATCGTCACCAATCGCGGCAGCGGCGTTCAATCCTTCCTCCACGTCTCCGCGTTCGAGCTCGATCCGCCCCGGCGCTCGGCCTGATCGCGCGGCATTGTTGCCCCACACGCCCGCGAAGCAATCCGCCTGCAGCTCGATGCGAACCGAGAGCACGTTGCTTTCGTCGGGACGAGACGACTGCAGGTTCCGCACCTTGGACTCGATGCCGAGCAACGTCTGCACGTGATGCCCCATCTCGTGCGCGAGAACGTACGCCTGCGCGAAATCGCCGGGAGCGCCGAATCGTCGATTGAGCTCGTCGAAGAATCCCAGATCGAGATACACCCGATGATCGCCCGGACAGTAGAACGGACCGGTCGCGGACTGCGCGAACCCGCAGGCTGACTGAATCGAATCGCGGAAGAGCACGGCGCGCGTTTCCTGGTACCGGCTGCCCAGCAGCTGACGCCATGTGCTTTGTACATCTCCCATCACCGCGTCGACGAAATCCACCAGCCGTTCTTCCGTGGGCGAGCTCGCGACGCGACCCGTCGTGCCCGCCGATTCCGGCAGCGGCGCGCCGCTGTCGAGGAGGCCCAGGAAATCGACGCCCGTCAGCCAGCTCAGGAGGAATACCACGAGCAGCCCGCCGAGACCGAGGCCGCCTACACGCATGCCGATGCCGGAACTTGCCCGACGGTCTTCGACATTTTCGCGGTTACCAGGTGTCCATCGCATGTGAACCGCCTTTCGGGGACCCGGGGACCGGGGACAATCACTCAACCACGATGTGACGCCACCGTCCTTGCCTGAACCGAAGCACGGACAGCGTACACCGCGTGCAGTGTCCGAGCAGGATTGCCGTCCACACACCCGCCGGCTCGAGCCGCCCAATGAGCTGCAGCATCGAGCACAACCCGATCGGCACGACTACTTGTGAGACGAGCGTGATGTATAACGGGCTTCGAGTGTCGCCGGTGCCCTGCAGCCCGCCAGTGTAGGTGAGGGCCACGGTGATGAAGAAACCTGACACGCTGAGGAATCCGAGCAGTTGGCGGCCGAGGCCTACGACAATCGGATCGTCGAGGCCGAAGATCCCCAGGAGCACCCTGGGAATCAACAGGAACAGCGCGCCAACGGTTGCCGCGACACCCAGACCGATCCAGGCCGCGATCTGCACGGCTCGAATCGATCGTTCGGGTCGTCCGGCGCCGAGGTTCTGGCCCGCGACAGCAGCGGCCGCGCCCATGAGACCGACAGATGTCCACGTGATCAGCGAGAACAGCTCCGTGTATCCTACCGCGTACGCCGCCTGCGCCTCCGCGCTGTGCTCGAGTGATCCGATGAAGCGCAGCAGCAGGACGCCGGCGATGTTCATCGCCACCCCCTGAATCCCCGCAGGCAGACCGAAGCGGAACAAGGATCGAATGATCTCCCAATCCGGCCTCCACGACATCGACCGGTCGAAGTGTACGACCAGTCGTCCCTTGAGAATCAACCCCATCGCGACAGCAGCGACGATGAAGCTCGCGGTAACCGTGCCAATCGCCGCGCCGCGAGTGCCAAACGACGGGACCGGACCGTAACCAGGAATCAGGACGACGTTGAATGCTACGTTCAGAATCGTCATCCACACGCCGAGCCGGAGCGGTGTTCGCGCGTCTCCGGCAGCGCGCAGTGCACCGCCCAGCATGAAAAACAGAAGCATGCCAATGCTGAAAACGAACATCGTCCGGAGGAACGGCAGCGCCTCCTGTCGGACGGCCGGCGTGGCGTGAACCAGCTCCAGCAATCGCGGCGAGAGCAGATATCCGAGGGGCGCGAGAATCCCGACCGCGAGCACGACCGAGGTGAGGAACGCCTGGTAAACGGTGCGATTCACCTTATCCGGCTGATTCGCGCCGGCGAAGCGCGCCACGAGCACACCCATACCGGTGAACAGCGAACTGATGAAAACGATGACGACGAGAAAGATCTGCCAGCTGACGCCAATTGCCGCGTTGGCCGTATAGCCGACGTAGTGGCCAACCATCGCATGATCGACGATGCCTTGCAGACCGCCGATCGCGTTCTGCAGGACGGTGGGCCACGCAATCCTCCAGACGGCGCGGACAATCGGGCCCTCGACAATCGATCGATCCAGGCGGCGGCCAGTCTTCGGCGGAGGGACTGCGGTCGTCGCTGTGACGGATGGACCTGACGGCACCTCCGCTGCGACATCTGTTGACACTTTGCTGGCAGCGCCCGCGGGAAGCGACGGCGTCATCTCATTCCCTTGAGCACTCGTCTGACGTCGGCATGCGCGAGGACCACAGCGGGTTGCCGCTGGAGCGCTTCGAAGTAGCGGCGAGCGAAGCCTTCGCCATTTTCGGACGCGGTCAAGAGCCGCTCCACCTGCTCGACGAGCGCGGCCGCATCCGCCGCAGTTGCGGGCGAGTCGGGCTCCACCGTCTCGTCGATCCGCACGACGAGCTCCGACAACGAATGCAGCCACGCGAACCACGGGTCGTTGATGACGAGCTGCAGCAGGCTCGCGTTCGAGCCAACGCGACCGCGATCGAGCTCGTACGTGGCGCGCGCATCGTCCAACAGGACCTTGTGCAGCTGGAGCAGCCGTGAACGCAGATCGCGAAGTCGGGATCGTGCGGCATCGTCCATGAACGCGTACTGAGACGCTGGTTGCGGCGCCACCGGTGCCGATGCAGTCGTCGTGGCTGCGGCGCGCAACGCGTCGAGATCCAACGGCTCAGTCACGATGCGTAACGTGCCGTCAGCCGCCCGCGGCCACTCGGCCCGCGGACGATCCCAATACAACTCGAGTCCGTTGCCGTCGGGATCTCGAAGGTAAAGCGCCTCACTGACCCCGTGATCGCTCGCCCCTTCGAGGCGGAGTCCGCTGTTCTGCACACGCTCGAGCGCATCGGCGAGCGCGGCGCGGTCCGGGTAGCGAATGGCCACGTGATAGAGGCCCGTCGTTCCGGCCGGCGGCGGGCTCCCTCCGCGACTTTCCCACGTATTGAGCCCGATGTGATGGTGATAGCCTCCTGCGCTGAGGAACGCAGCTGAGTTGCCCATGCGTTGTACGACGTCGAAACCCAGCACGCCCGAGTAGAAGGCAACAGCGCGGTCCAGATCGGCGACTTTCAGATGAACGTGTCCGATGTCGACACGGGGATCAATCGGCTTGCTCATTACGTCATCATGGCCCTCAAGGCGTTTCACGTTCAAGGTTCCGCACTCTGGAGATGTTTTTGCTAGACGTCTTCTGAGTGGCTCGGCGGGTTTTCACACGGAGAGACGGAGAGCACGGGGCTTCGTGGCTCCGGGGTAAGTTTCTCCGATGACCTCCGTACCTCCGAGGGGGTGGTTGGTGGCTGAAGTGTTGGTACAGTTCGCGGATCCCGTAGTCTCACCAGACGGAGTGGCTTACATCGCGAGGGCGTGCGGAGCCGAAGCCCCCGATGGGCTCTGGCATGGGTGGATCGAGTTCCTGCCGGTCGAAGGCGGCCCTGCCGTGCGTACCGGACGCGAGACCACGCAGCCGAATCGCGTGGACGCGGAGTACTGGGCGACCGGGCTGACACCCGTTTATCTCGAAGGCGCACTGCAGCGCGGGCTCAAGCCGCCGTCACGTCCTGTGGCGCCAGACGTGATGCCTCCGGTCTTCGACGGACCGGCGCCGGAATCATACGCGCCACGTGCAACCGAGAGCATCCTGAACCCGTTCTCGGTATATCGCAAGGGTGAGGCGCTGCTCCGCCGTCAGCTCGCGGCGCTCTCGCCATGGCACCTCGTGAACATCATCCGCGCGTACGGCCTGAGCGATCTCAGCACCACCGCGTTGAATGAACTCGATGCCGAGGCGTTGATCACGATCATCGTTGACAGCGTGCGGCGCGAGGCGGGAGTCGAACGCGCGAACGCCGGAAGTCCGAGTAAGCAGTAGACGCCTGGATTCGGGCAACACCGGACGAGGCCGCCAACCGGCGACCGGACGAGGTACTCAACCGCCGCGCGATTGTTCGACCAGGCGCCGCGCTTCCCGCACGATGTCGTCCGGATCGCAAGGCTTCGGCAAAAACACATCGCATCCGGCCTCTCGCGCGTTTTCGCGCTCCGCTGGCAGCACGCACCCAGAAACGGCGACGATGGGAACGTGCCGAAGGCGGGGATCCGCCTTCAGCCGCCGGGTGACTTCCCAGCCGTCGATTCTCGGGAGCTTCAGATCGAGCACGATCACATCCGGCGCACGATCCGCCGTCAACGCGAACAGCTCGTCGGCGGAGGCTGCTGTGAGCGTCGAGAACCCCCGACACACCGAGGAACTCCGCGTAGCCTTCACGCGTGTCCTCGTGGTCTTCCACGATGATGCAGAGCGGCATGTTAACTACACCGGGAGGCTTCGCCCGGCCGGACCCTCGAACGCTCTCTCGCGCAGCCAGTCTTCGGTTGAGCGTTCATCAGTGCGGGCGTATTGTACTTCGCACGTAGCCTGGCGGCGCCGGAAAGGCGGATCCTCCGGGTGCAAGCTTTACAGAATGAAGAGAACCGGCGCGAGGAAATCAATCACGCCCCTCACCGTCAGCGGCGGCTTTCGCGCGTTCGTTATCGATCAGCTCGAGGAACTCGGTGACGTAACCGCTCGATCGATGTTCGGAGGGGTCGGGCTCTATCGAGGCGGTCTGTTCTTTGGAATCATCGCGGCCGACGTGCTGTATCTGAAAGCCGACGACCAGACTCGTGGAGAGTTCGAGGCGATTGGCGCACGGCCGTTCAAGCCGTACGCCCATCGATCGGGAACAATGAAGTACTATTCTGTGCCGGCGACGATCCTGGAAAGTCCGCCGGAGCTCGCGATGTGGGCACGCAAGGCTGTCGCAGCCGCGGAGAGGGCCGCTGCTGGATCGCAGGATCGTCGGCGTCAATCCGCGAAGATCCGCGTCTCGTCGCAGAAATGATCCGGGACAGTCCGTGAAAATCCGCGTCCCGTCGCAGAAACGATCCGCGCCAGTCCGCGAGAATCCGCGTCTCGTCGCAGAAATGATCCGCGCCAGTGCGCGAGAATCCGCGTCTCGTCGTAAATCCGCGTAAATCCGCGTCTACGAAGCGACAGCGAGCTTGACTTTCTCGGTCCGCGGCATGTCGACACGGCCGCGGAGCTGTGCACCCTCCGCCATGTTGATTCGCGGCGACGTGAGTTCTCCCTCGACTTCCGCGCTGTTGCGCAGCTCGATGCGCTCTTCGGCCACGAGGCTCCCCTTCACCGTTCCCGAGACGATGATGCCGCGTGCCACGATATCGGCCTCCACGTGTCCGCAGGCTTCGACGACGACGAGGTGTCCTTCGACGTTGATCGTGCCCTCGACCCGACCCGCAATGACGACATCTTCCTGCGCGGTGATCTCACCCTTGATCGCGATGGATGACCCGATTTTCGCAATACGCTCCATGCTTGCCCTCCTAAATAGACCGGGGGGCTTCGCCCCGCCGGACCCCCAATCCCACCCACTGCGCAACGTCCGAACAGTGGAGCCGATATCGCCGTCGCTCGCGGGTCCGGGTCCCCGGCGCGCCTTTTGTGCGCGCCGCGGTTGATGCGGCGATCTGCCCTGCTCCGCTCCGGCGGCGTGCGCCTCCGGCACGCCTAGCCGACAGTGCCCGCTCCAGAAGATGGTGGGTGACGGCTGACGATCGTCCGACGCGTTTCGCAAGTCCCGTTCCGGCGGCCTCCGATGAAAAAACTCGTGTTAGACGGTGTGAATTCGCACGTTTTACTGATCGATCTGTTCCACCGAGGCACAGGCGATCACGATTTCGTCAGGTTATTGCAATTGCGCAAGAAGCTCAGCCAATGGCTGCTATACTCTGCGCGACATCCAGTCGAGGCGGGTAGTTAGCCCACAGGAGGCACGTATGCGCCACACGCTTCTTGGTGCCGTATTTCTCGGGCTCATCGCCGTCCTACCGATTTCCCGGGACCTGCAAACAGTCGAACTCCGGGCGCAGGAATCCGCGGCCCAACCCGCGACGGCACCGTCCGACGAGCAGATCGAGCAGTTCCTGCGCGACGCGAAGGTTCTGAAGACACATTCCGCCTCGAAGGGCATCACCGGCTCACTCCGCGCCACGCTGTCAGACGGCACGCTCACTCACGACGCGCACATCCAGGCGATCGACGAGCGCAAGGCGCAGTTCGACTCGGGACGCGGTACCGAGTTCAACTTTCGAGACAGCTGGCTCTATAACGTCGCGGCGTACCGGCTGGACCGGCTGATCGGCCTCAATCTGGTGCCCGTCAGCGTCAAGCGGCGGTGGCGCACCGACGATGCGGCGTTTACGTGGTGGGTCGACGACGTGATGATGGATGAAGGGGACCGGCTAAAGAAGAAAATGTCCCCTCCGAATCCACGGGAGTGGAACGAGCAGATGCAGCTCGTTCGCGTCTTCGATCAGCTGATTTACAACGTCGATCGAAACATGGGGAATCTCCTGATCTGCAAGGACTGGCGGATCTGGGCGATCGATCACACCCGCGCGTTCAGGACGCACCCGTCGCTCAAGTCCCCCGCCAACGTCACGCGCTGCGATCGCCAGGTCCTCGAGCGTATGAAGCAGCTCGATCGGCCGACGCTCGACCGCGCGCTCGGTGATGTGCTGACGCCGTACGAGATCTCCGGCCTGCTCGCGCGGCGCGACGCCATCGTAGCGCTCCTCGAGAAGGCGGGTCCCGCCGCCGTCTTCGATCGCCACACAGTGACGCTCGCAACCAAGCAGTAAAAAGTACGAACGAAGAAGTCAGAAGTAGAAGTGGAAGGAACGCCGCAGACGGAACCCGCGCGATCGCAGACCAACACGTGACACGAACGACGTCATTCGGATTCCGTACTTCTTACTTCGTACCTCTGACCGTCCTCGCTGCGTATTTCATCGCCACCGAGTTGCAGCCATCGATGGCGATGCTTGCCGAGCGGGCTCTCGCGCGCATCGACGGCGAGGCCGTCGTCAAAGGTCTCCACGCCCCCGTGCAGGTGACGCGCGATCGCTGGGGTATTCCACACATCACCGCGCAGTCGGCTGAGGACCTCTTCCTCGCGCAGGGATACGTCGCCGCACAGGATCGCCTGTGGCAGCTGGAGATGTGGCGTCGAACCGCGGAGGGACGTCTCGCCGAAGTGGTCGGACCCGAGGCTGTCGGCCGCGATCGGATCGCGCGGCTGCTCAAGTATCGCGGCGCGATGGACGATGCCGAGCTCTCGAGCTACCACCCCGACGGTCGAAGATTGATGACGGCGTTTGTGACCGGCATCAACGCATTCATCGACGGCCACGCCGAGAATCTTCCGATGGAGTTCGTGTTGACCGGCATCAAGCCAACCCCGTGGACGCTCGAGACCTTGACCCTTCGCCAGGTCACGTTCGGCGACGCGACGGCGGAACTGCAACTCGCCCAGAGCGTGGCACGACTGGGTGCCGCCGAAGCGAACCGGCGCCGAAATCCTGACCCGTGGGACGAATTGACCGTGCCCGAAGGCCTGGATGTGTCTGGAATCGATGATGCGGTGATCGCCGCGACGCGGACGGGAGGCCGCGTGACCTCACCGGAGATTCTGCCGGCGTATCGATCGCTCCTGCCGCTCGCGATCGGGAAAGCATTCACCCGCCGACAGAGCGCTGACGGCATGCCGCCGCACGCCGAGATCGTCGAGCCTGGCAGCAACAACTGGGTCGTCGGCGGGGTGATGTCGGCTACTGGCAAGCCAGTCGTCGCCAACGATCCGCATCGCGAGGTCACGCTCCCGTCGTTGCGATACATCGTCCACCTGAGTGCGCCGGGATTTAACGTCATCGGCGCCTCGGAGCCGCCTTTTTTGGGCGTAGCCGTCGGCCACAACGACCGGGTCGCGTGGGGACTGACCATCGTCGGAACGGATCAG
Source organism: Acidobacteriota bacterium (assembly GCA_046727175.1). GTDB lineage: Bacteria > Acidobacteriota > Vicinamibacteria > Vicinamibacterales > 2-12-FULL-66-21 > JBKPCD01. The sequence goes on from JBKPCD010000100.1 coordinate 21,829, forward strand.
CACGACGTGTTCGTCGAGGAAGTCAACCCGGCGAATGCGAACGAGGTCCGCTGGAACGGCCGTTGGGAGCCGTTGCACATCGTCCGGGAAACCATCGGAGTGAAAGGCGCGCAGGCTCAGACGCTCGAGCTGAAATTCAGCCGTCACGGACCAATCTTCTACGAAGACAGGGCGCGCCATCGCGCGTACGCACTCCGGACGGCGCTCCTCGAGCCCGGTACCGGCGCGTATCTCGGCGCGTTGCGGCTCAATCAAACGCGCAACTGCCGCGAGTTCCTGGATGCTGCCCTGTTCTGGAAGGCGCCATCCGAGAACCTCATTTGCGGCGATGTCGACGGTAACATTTCGTGGCAGCCGTCGGCGTTGACGCCCGCGAGAAAAGGTTGGGTCGGCCGGGTGCCCGTGCCCGGCACCGGCCGGTACGAGTGGCAGGGTTTTCGTCGTGATCTTCCGCGGGAGTACAACCCGGGTACCGGCTTCATCGTCACCGCCAACAACAACATCCAGCCGAAAGAGTATTCGCCTCCGCTGATGTTCAAGAACGCCGACACGCGGTTCGACCGCATCACGCGACTGCAGCAACTGCTGACGCCCGAGCGCAGGTACTCGCTCGAGGATCATCAGCGAATCCAGCACGACGCGTTCTCATTGCGCGCAGCCGCAGACTTGCCGCGCTTCAAGGGGTGGACGTCATCCGATCCTGAAGTCGAGCGGGCCCGCGGACTGCTCGCCGCCTGGGATGCCGTCTATCGCAAGGACAGCATCGAAGCAGCGATGTATGAAACCTGGCGCAGCACGTTGCGTCCCAACGAACAGTCGTCACCGGATGCCCGTGCGGATCTCGACGAGGGACTGCGTCGCGCGATCGCACGACTCACGGACTCGCAGGGACGCGACTGGAGCGGCTGGCGTTGGGGACGCATGCACGCGCGAGCGTTCCCGCATCCGCTTGTCAAGCAATTCGATCTCCCAACGATGGAGCGTCCCGGCGGCGCCGGCACCGTCGCTGCCGATGGCGCAACGTATCGTGAAGTCCTCGATGTCTCGGACTGGGATCGATCAGTCGTGACGAACGTGCCAGGTCAATCGGGCCAACCCGGCAGTCCGTACTACGGAAATCTCCTCGCGCTGTGGGCCGAGAACCAGTACTTTCCTCTTGCGTTCTCGAAGAAGGCGGTGGAGGCAAACGCCGCGCATCGTCTGACGCTGAAGCCGTAGTGTCCAGCTTCAATGGGTTTTTCCTTAGGAATCTCCTCGTCTCCTGACCTTGTGTCATTGCGCCCGGGACTCGGTGGTGGCCCCGGGGTAGGAATTGCAACCGAACCCCGAGCCATCGAGCCATCGAGCCACCGACCTACCGGCCCTCGGCCGCTTCCTATTCACGCGGCCGATTGTCAGCAGGCCCAGCGAGCATTCGCGCGATCATCGCGTTCACCAGCCCACCGCCGCCGTCACTGCTCACGGCGATCTCGGGGACGAGCTTGACGTGGTTCTCGCCGAGGATCGTCGCGAGCTGGATCGCCGTGTAGCCGTTGCCGCCGACGGCTTCGATACCAAGCCGGTAGGCTTCGGCTTTCGCGGCGCCGACCGCACGAACTGCGGCTGCTTCCGCTTCACCATTCACGCGCACCGCAGCCGCCTGACCCTCCGCCCTCAACCGCAGCGTGTTGCCTTCACCGCGCGCGGCCTCGGCCGCCGCGAGCGCGTTCTGCTGCGCGACGAGCACCATCTGCTCGGATCGCACGACATCGGACTGGAGGTTCGCCACGGCCGTTTCGCGCTCGAGCGTCTGACGCTGTACCTGCGCCTCGCGCTGGACCTCGTAGGTCCGCTCCAGCTCCTGAGCGATCTTTCGATCGGTCTGCGTCTTCATCAGCTCCGCTGGCGGCGCGATGTCGCCAATCAGCGTGTCGATGCATTCGACGTCGTAGGCTTCGATCGCCTTCCTGATGTTCTCGAACGCCTCACGCTGTCGGGCAGACCTCGCGGAGAGGAACTCCAGCACGGTCACCTCCTGCGCGGAGTTCCTGAAGTAGTTCCCGACCGTCGGCTGCAGCACGTGATCGACGAGGTTCTGCATCGACCCGACGCGCGAGATCACCCGCGGCGCGTTCTTCATGCCGATGTGGATGATCTGCGACACGTCCATGCTGAACGAGAAACCGTCCTTCGACCTCACGAGGATCGACGACAACCGTTCGTCGTAATGATGCGCCTCCGTTCGCTGCGCCCAGTTCAGCACGATGTTCGTCGTCGGTACGAGCTCGACTTTCATCACCCGCGTGTTGATCGGGTGCTTGCCGGGCAGGAGCGGCTCGACCCAGACACCCTTCCGCCCCTTCTCGACAAGGTCACCGTGCGTGAAGCTGTCACCGGACACGTCAAGGTGCTCCCGGCCGACGTAGCTGACCACAACGCCAACGTAGCCGATCGGGATTTCCGTCAGAGCGACGGGCTCCACACGCACGAACCACGGGTTCAGGTTCCACGAGCCAGAGAGCAGCACCTCTTCCTGAAGTCCGCGACAGCCACCAGCGTCGATGAACGCCTGGCCCCGCTGGAAGCTGCCATGGCCTTCGATCACCGGACCCGCGAGATCGCCCGCCGGAATCGGGCGGCCGTCGAGCACGGTCACGATGCCGACCTTGTCCGACGACATGCGATACACGTTGAGATCGTCTTCGGACATCCCATGTTCCGCGGCCGTCGATCGCGTCACCACCTCGAAGAGTGCCGGGTTGATGCGATAAGTCCCCGCCGTCAGGAACGCGAGCTGCCGGCCACGCTCACCTCCACCGCGCAGGAACGCGTCCGCGTCCTGGAAGTTGTTGCACTCGATCTGCCTGCCAAGCACACGCTCCGACGGAATCGCGGCGCCGTCAGCCGCAACGACCAGCGCGATTTCACCAGGCGGCACGACAACGACGGGGACCTTCACGACGCGATATCGGAGGCGCCAGTACCAGAGGTGCCATCCCGGTGGCAGCATCCGCGCCTGGTAGCCGGCTTCGCCGTCGAGCGCGATGATGCGCCCCGAGGCGAGCGGTGCTCCGAAACGCTTCACGACCAGCCCCGATTCGTTCGCACGGATGATCCGCGTGCTCGAGATCACCACGATGAGCGCCACGGCCAGCGCAACGAGCAGTAGTACGAGCGTGACGAATCCCTGCAGAAGTGTCATCAGCGTCTGCCTTTTCGAATGGAGAAGG
>JBKPCD010000101.1:0-7421 GCA_046727175.1 Acidobacteriota bacterium
TTCAGATTGGCAGTCGTCCACTCTTTACCGTCCGCCATCCGTTTGGAAGAAGCGATCGTGCCGGACAGGCTCTGGTCTTTCGCTGAACGCTGCGTCGAGCCGGCGCCGCCAACAAATCCGAACGCAATATTCAGCGCGATTGCCACGGCACTAATTCGACTCGTCGTCATGTTGTCCTCGCCGCCATGGTGTGACGCGGAGTGTGTCTTCGCACCCTTGACATCGCCGCACCTAACGGAGGGAGCCTAACACGCATTAACTCGCGCTTAAACGCCGCACTGTCGAGTGATGTACCGGGGCCGGCACTGGTTGGATCACCAACGAATCTGAACTGAAGCCGGTGACAAAGAGCTGTAGATCGCATGCCCCGATGCGGCTGCTGCGCATTCCCGAGCCGTTCGATCATCCGGCGTTTGTCTTCGAGCCGAAGATCGATGGGTTCAGAGCGCTTGCACACGTGCGTGGGCATCATTGCCAGTTGATTTCGAGGAACGGGCACGTGTTCAAGTCGTGGCCGTACCTCGCACGAGAAATCGCGCATGCCGTCAGAGCACATGATGCCATCCTCGATGGCGAGGTTTGCTGTCTTGGCCGTACTTCTACGCGTTCGATGTGCTGTCGATGAACGGTGAGGATGTGCGCGCACTGCCACTGCTCGAGCGGAAGCGACGACTGCTCCGAATCATGTCGAAGATTGAGAGCCGCCAAGGGCTGTGCAATTGTGAACAGCCGTCCTGATGTACGCGGTCATACACTCACGATATTGTGAAGCCTCAGCCACATCCGCCAGCGGTTCGCACTGCGGCCGGCAACACGGAAGAACGCGCCGCACAGATTCAGCGCATCAAAGAACGACTCGACCGGCTCGGGGGCACGCGTACCACGTAGCAGCCGAACTCGACGTGCTTGCGCGGGAAATTAGAACGCTTACATCGGAAGCCACGCCCGACCCTCGCGCCTTCCCATCGCGCAAGCAGGACAACTAAGCCACCAGCGCATCCTCGCAGCACGGCGCAGCACGACGTGGTCAGTTGATTGAGTTCTCAGACCTCAACTTTCAGTCGCGCCAATCCTTTGCTTGATCCAACTCCGCCTGGATTCGGAAGAAGTCGAGAGCGGCGACAGAGTTCGTGGAGGCGCTCAGAGTATCGGCGTGAGGCCGATTTGATCCGGTGGACAGGTCAATCGACGCGCCACCCCGACGGCCTGTTCTGCTTCATCAACCGAAACTGCCCATGCCGCTCACAGCGGTAGATGTGCATGTCCACGTTGGTGGTAATCGTGACTCCTGGCCGCAACTTCATGCTGCCACTTTTGATCTTGCTGATATGGTGGAGCGCCTCGCCACAGCGCGGGCAGGTCAAGACAGACACGGGCTTGCGATTCTCAGGCAGGCACCACCAAGGAAACCGTCGCGCGTCGCATTCTGCGCTCGCGTGAAGGTGACGTCGAGCATGGCATCCCGATCAACCCGAAGATGGGGCTGATCACGTTCGAAGAAGCCGCCGAAGCCCTGCTCAACTACAAAGCGAACGGCCTGAAGACGCACGATCACGCCAAACGTCGAATCGAAAAGCACCTGACGCCCGCCTTCAAGGGCAAGCGGCTCGTGTCAATCACCACCGACCTGATCGAGAAATTCATCGTGGAGCGCCAGACAGTCGGCGCGAGCAACGGCGAGATCAATCGGGAGCTCGCGACCTTGAAACGGATGTTCACGTTGGCTGTGCGCGCCCGCAAGCTGCACGCGAAGCCGCACATTCCGATGCTGGCGGAAAACAACGTGCGGAAGAGATTCTTTGAGCCGGAACAGTTCGAAGCCGTCCGACGGAAACTGCCGGAAGCGTTAGGTCCAGTCGTCACGTTTGCGTACCTCACCGGCTGGCGACTGACGAGCGAGATCCTGCCGCTCGAGTGGCGCCAGGTGGATTGGAACGGCCGCACGGTACGGCTGGACCCTGGCACGACCAAAAACCGGGACGGCCGCACGTTTCCATTTACCGCAGCAATCGAATCACTACTCAAGTCGCAGCTCGCCGAACACGATCGGCTCAAGAAAGCCAATCGCATCATTCCGCTGGTGTTTCACAGAAACGGAAAGCGGATCAAAGACCTCCGGAAGGCCTGGAAAACGCCTGCGACTCTGCAAACGTGCCAGGACGCATCCTGCACGACTTCCGACGCACAGCGGTGCGGAACCTCGAGCGTGACGGGGTGTCACGCTCCGCAGCGATGGCGATGGTAGGGCACAAGACCGAGTCGATCTATCGACGGTACGCGATCGTGGATGCTGGCGCGTTGCGCGATGCTGCCGCGAAGATCGATCGCGCGGCGGGCACACTTTCGGGCACACCGAGCACGAATGAAGAAACCGGCACCAAGGTGGAGTCAGCGTAAGTGGTTGATTCTTTGGTGCCGGAGGTGGGAATCGAACCCACACGGGGGGTGACCCCCACGGGATTTTGAGTCCCGCGCGTCTGCCAGTTTCACCACTCCGGCCCGGACGGAACTGTCAGTATACCAATCAACGCGTGCTGCTCAGCATGCGGTCGCTCGGGGCCAGCGCTATGATCGGCTTCTGGAGGTCGTTATGGCAAACACCACATCAGCAGCGTCCGTCGCATGGACGCACGACTTCGAACCCGCGCTCACCCGAGCGAAATCGCTTCAGCGACACGTGCTCCTCGACTTCACCGCCGCGCCGATGTGAAGCGGCTGCGCTCGGCTGGAGGCCGAGGTGTACCCGGATCCCACCGTTGCTACCTTTATCAACGAGAACTTCGAGCCGGTTCGCGTGCACGTGCGCGACCAGCGCGACGAGTTCCAGCGTCTCGGTGCTCGCTACAACGCGCAGTGGACGCCCACCATTCTCCTCATCGACTCCGAAGGCGAGGAGCGTTATCGGATAGAGGGATTCTTGCCGAAGGACGAGTTTCTGCCGCAGCTGGAACTGGGCCTCGCCAAGTCCGCATTCGCGCATGGCAGTTTCAGTGAAGCGGAACGCCGCTATCGCGCGATCGTCGATCGGTATCCGCAGACCGATGCCGCGCCGGAAGCGCAATACTGGGCAGGCGTCTCGAAGTACAAAACGACCGGCGACGCGAAAGCGCTCGCCGAAACCGCCGGAGCATTCCGCGAGCGTTACCAGGACTCCACCTGGGCGAAGAAGGCATCCGTCTGGGGGTGATTACCAGAGCACCTTCACAAGGCCCGATGATCGGATGTCACCGTCGCGAGTGATGAGCGGCAAATCCAGCGCGCGCGCAGCGGCACACACGAGCGCATCGAACGGGTCGCGGTTGATCCTCGATTCGTCGGCGACGAACAGCTGCTCCGCCGTCAGGTCGTACGGCTGATAGGCAGGATTGCTGAAGAGATCGTCGAAGAACGCTCGGACGGATCGGCGGAGAATCGCACGGCCAGCCCGCGCGAGCAACGTGCACTCCCAGATGACGACGGCGGGGACGTAAATGAGCGCGTGCCGTGTCTCGCACGCGGCGAAGTGTTCGGCAGCGCGCCGACCGAGCTTCGTGGTGGCGGCGGCGTGGAACAACAGTGGATGGGTATCCGTCACCGCGGCGCGCATATCACGACCGCCGCCGCGGTCGCGTCCGGTATCTGGCCCGCCGCTCCTTGACGAGCATCGGCCGTCGCAGGGATCGCTCGAACAGCGCCCGAATGTGTCGGTCCGCCTGCTTCAGATCCTGGTCGTCGTCCGGCAGATCGATCGAGCCCACGACAGACCGCATCGACTCGGCGGAGGTTCGTCCCGCCAGGCGCGCCTCGGTGACGAGTCGATCCACGACGCCGCTGAGCGTCCCACCTGGCTTTGCGGCGGCCTGTCCCTTCAGCCATGTCAGATTCTGCACGTCCAGCGTCAGGGAGGCGGCTTGCTTCATATAAATACGATATCGTATTTTTATCGTATCCGGCAAGCTCGAAGTCTCGGAATGGAAGGCGCTTCGACTCAGTTCCGACGGTCGCCGACGTGCACGGTCACGTCGAGTCGCTCCGTGCCACGAAGCACGCCAACCACTGCGAGCTGACCGATTCGATCCTCGGTGAGCAGCTTGTGCAGGTCGTCGATCGTCGTAACGGGGCGCGTGTCGAGCGACACGATGATGTCGCCGTCGCGCACACCGGCGGCGCGCGCGGGGCCGTCCGGCTCGAGCGAGATGACGAGCACGCCGCCCGTCTGCGCAAGATGGTGGAACCGCGTGACGCGTCGGAGCAGCGGAACGTCCTGGCCGGCGACCCCGAGATAGCCACGGCGGACGCGGCCGTCGCGCAGCAGCGCAGGCAGCACGGTGCTGATCGTGCTGATTGGCACGGCGAAGCTCAACCCCTGACCGCCCGAGATGATCGCCGTGTTCATGCCGACGACCCGCCCGAGGCTGTCGACGAGCGGACCGCCGGAGTTCCCGGGATTCAACGCCGCATCGGTTTGAATTACGTGCTCGATGAGCCGGCCGGTCTTTGCACGCAACGATCGCCCGAGCGCGCTGACGACGCCGCTCGTGACGGTGTGCTGGAACCCGTAGGGGTTCCCGATGGCGATGACGAGCTGACCCGGCCGGAGCGTCTGCGAGTCGCCGAACTCGACCGCGGAGAGCTCCGGCGCGCTGATCCGAATCACCGCGACGTCCGTGTCGCGATCCTGCCCGATCAGGTCAGCCGACCGCTCGCGGCCGTCTGGCAACTTCACCTCGATCTCGGAGGCGCCGTCGACAACGTGGCTGTTCGTGAGAATCAACCCATCAGCAGCGAAGATGAATCCAGAGCCGCTGCCGGCCTGCGCGGGCGAGCGCCTGGCCTGCGACCCGCGTCCACGGACGTCGATGCTGACGACGGCGGGGGAGACGCGATCGACCGCGCCGGTGACCGCGCGGGAGTACGCGTCGAGCAGAGATTCGTCGGAGACAAGCTGATGGTTTGGAAAGGGGACACCCATATGTCCTATTGGACGCAGCCGCTGGGCCCGAAGATTCGTGCTCCTTCATCCTGCGCAGGGGTGCGGTCAGCTCCCGGATGTTCACGTGGTCCGATCGCGAAGCAAGGTAGGCGCCCGGTGTTGGTCGTATCGCTCGTGCTCGGAGCCATCAGTACACTCGTTGCGTCTGAATTCCGGAGTTCACTTGTCGTTGCCGCGGGACGGGGTCTTCAGACCCCGCCGCTACATGCGAACACATCTGAATCGCGGTTCTAGTGGGCGCGCCTAACAGAACGATCGGCGACGACGGTGACCTGCATGCCCGTCGCGAGATTGACCATCCGCTGAACGAATGCCGACGCGAACCACGAGCGGAGTGCGCTGGGCTTCTCTCGAGTGACGAAGATCTGCGTCACGCCGTGGGCGCGTGCGTAGTCCACGATCGTCGCTGCGACGTCCTGCCCCTGAAGAACCCGGGTCTCGATTTGCAGACCGCGCGCGAAGGTGAGGTGCCGATCGAGGCTTTCTCGCTCGGTGGCCGTGAGATCTCCAACGTCTGGGGCTTTCGAGACGTAGATCGCATGGCAGTCCGCTCGCAGGTAGTCCGCAACCCGTCGTCCTCGGCGGATGAGTGCAGCACTCGATGGATCGGGGGTGATGACGAGCAGCAATCGGTCGTGTGGGTGCTCAGGAACGGACGCGGAAAAGCCGGTGTCTGGTTCTTCACTCGGGAGCCGGCTCTCGACGACGTGCGCCGCCTGACGCATTGCAAACTCGCGCAGCGCAACGAGCGTCGATTCCTTGAAGAAGTTCTCGAGTGCCTTGCGCGCGCGCTCGGGCGGATAGACCACGCCCCGCTCGAGCCGGTTCAGCAGGGCTCGCGGCGTGAGATCCACCATTACGACCTCACCCGCCTCCTTCAGCACCCAATCCGGAATCGTTTCCCGCACGCGGACGCCGGTGCTGTGCCAGATCTGATCGTTCAGACTCTCGAGATGCTGCACGTTCATCGTCGTGAAGACGTCGATGCCGGCATCCAGCAGCACGTGGACGTCTTCCCATCGTTTCACTCGCGGTGAGCCGGGCACGTTCGTGTGCGCGAACTCGTCGACGACCGCGACCTGAGGGCGCCGCCTCAGAATGGCATCCGTGTCCATCTCCTCGAATCGGCTACCCCGATACTCGATCACCTTCCGCGGAATAGTCTCGAGCCCCTCGCTGAGCGCGATGGTTTCCTTGCGGCCGTGCGGCTCGAAATATCCGATGACGAGATCGATGCCTTTGGCCTTCATCTGATGCGCTTCCGAAAGCATCTGGAAGGTCTTCCCGACGCCGGCCGCGTAGCCGAGGAAGACCTTCAACCGGCCTCGCCGAGGTGGCTGCGTGCTCACTGCGGAAAGACGCGGACGTCGAACCCCTCCGCGTCTCGAACAAGCCGATCGAGAGGGGTTCCGCCGAGTCGGGAGCGCCAGGTGCGGCGCAGGTTGTGGCCGACGAAGATTTGGGTAATGCCATGGCTGCGGGCGTAATCGAGAATTGCCTTGATGGGATCTTTCCCATGGAGCGTCTCGACTTCGGCTTGTTGCGCGCGGGCAAGCGTGACATTCCGCTCGAGCGCCATCCAGTCTTCCTGCGTCAGGTTCCGCTGCATGACATAGATGGCGAAGAGCTCACCGTGGAAGCGGTCGGCATTCCTCCGGCCACTCGCGAGCATCCTGGCGGCGTTTGCACGCGGGGTCATGCAGACGAGAACCCGCTCCTGCGTGCCCCACGATGATTGAATGCCGTGGAGTCGGAGATACGCTTCGAGCTGATCGTCGATGACATCCGCCGTCAACAGGAGCGCGCGCTGGCGAAGCTGCGACAGCTGGTTCGCTTCGACGCCCGTATCCGCATCAGGAGGAGCGTCGACGACGACGACGTCCTCTGCGCGATCGATGAACGCGCGCGGCACCGTTTCGGTGGGCGTCTGCCCTAACACGCTGCGGACGAAGTCCTGTTGTTCAGCGATGTACTCGAGGTTGATCGAGGTCAGCACCGAAATGCCAGCTTCGAGGAGCTCCTCGACATCTTCGTAGCGTTTCGCATGGCGGGTGCCAGGAGGGTTGTCGTAGGCGAGGCCGTCGACCAGACACAGTTCCGGACGGCGCGCCAGGACGGCCGGCACGTCGATGATCGGGACGCCGTCCACGTCTTGCGTAGGAATAATCTCGAAAGCAAGGATCAGCCGCGCCACTTCGGGAGGGAAGTCCGGCTGCGTCGCGGCTACGACAACGTCCTGGCCGCGCTCGCGCCGGCGGCGACCTTCGTCGAACAGCCTGAACGATTTCCCCACGCCCGACGCGTACCCAAGGAAGATTTTGAGCTGCCCGCGACGTTCCGCTCGATCGGCCGCCTCGATCTGACGGAGTAACGCCTCGGGGTCGCGCCGAGCGGAGCGGTCGTGGTCTTCGTCGGTCATGCTGCTCCCGGGCTCGGATTCACAGCTGTG
>JBKPCD010000102.1:0-9575 GCA_046727175.1 Acidobacteriota bacterium
GTTCAGCCGCTTTCCTTCATAGTGGTCCGCGAGCACCGTCAGCACGCCATTCCTCTCGAGGCGCGTCACTCGGCGGTTCCCGTGTTCGTCGATCGTGAGGCGCCCATCGGCATCGACGGCCAGGCCGTTCGAGCCTGGTTGCCCGTATTCGCCGATGTTCACACCGGTGTACCCGCTCTTCGTCCTGAACACAGAGAGCCCGTCGTCGTCGGACCAGCGATAGATCCTGTTCGCGTTCGGATCGCTGAAGAGCAGTGCTCCTTCGGGTAACCAGACCGGCCCTTCCGTGAACAGAAACCCTTCCGCCAGCATTTCGACCTGGGCGTCGCGCGGGACGATCGCGTCGATTGCGGGATCCAGACGAGTGACCTTCGCCGTGGATAGCGATCCGGGCAATGCGCCTGGCGCCGTGAAGAAGTCGAGCGTCGCCGACCGCACCCACACGTAATTCATTGGTGGATCCGACAACGGTCCATTCGCGGCGAAGATTGCCAGCTCGAAGGTCTGTCCGGGACGGGCATCGCGGGTGAGAACGACGCGGTTCGGCGCGTTGAATCCCTCGATCAAGGAACCGCCAGATTTCCCGAGCATCCGCGGAAGCTGACCGTTGACCCAGACCTCCGCGTAGTCGTCCACGACGATTTCGAAGACGGCTGTCGTACCAGTCGTCGCGAGAGCGCCGACGCGTTCCGGAATCGTCAACGTGATTCGATACCACCCGAAGCTCAACTTGCCGGCGGCACGCCGCTCATCGAGTGTCGCGGCGTCGATCGCCTTCCAGCCCGAGTCGTCGAACCTCAGACCGCCCGCTTTCGGCGTGTAGTCGTGAGTCTTGACGAGAGGCCCGGATGGCTTCAGATCCGGGCCGGGACTCGGGAACTCCGCTTCGACGATCTTCGTGTCGCTATAGCGCCACTGCCCGTTGACGAGTGACGCGCCTTCGCGTGTTCGAAGATCGATAGTCGCGTCCGGACGCCCGTCGATGCCGCGCCGGACCGCGTTCTGTGCAATCGCCGCACCCGGCACGAGACCGAGGATGACCGCGACCGTCAGCCTGCGCAGGCAGAAGAGTGTTGCAATCATCGTGTCCCTCCACCGGGCGCAGTCGCCTTCACGACGTAGTAGAGAAACGGTCCCTGAATCTCCTTGAACCAGTGAGGCACTCCATTGGGCACGACGAAGACGTCGCCCTTCTGAAGCCGCTGGGTTTCGCCGCCGTCAATGCGGGCACCGCGGATTTCGTCGGTTGCGACGGTCTTGCCGTCAACAACGTCGCCGCCGGTGACCAGCGTTGCCGTTCCGTCGAGCACGTAGATGATGTCGGTATCTCTGACGTGCACTTCTGCCATACCTGGCTCTTCACGACGGCTCGCATGGATCTTGTAGCCGCTCGTTTCCAGCAGCGGCATGCCCTTCTGGAACGCCGCGCTCACCTTCGAGGCCGGAATGAAAGTGACACCCGACATCGACGAGGCACCGGAGCCGGCCTGAAGAAGGACCGTGGCGCCGATCAGCAGCAGGAGCAGGCGCTTCATTGTCGTCCTCCTGACACCGTACCGGCCGGCTTCGCCGCCAGCGCAAGCGCGGCCGCTTTGGCGATGTCCTCGTCCTGCTGTGCCGAGTTGGCGCCGGCGACTCCGATCGCGCCGACAATTGTGCCGTTCACGACGATTGGCACTCCACCCTGGAGTGGCAGGAGTTCGCCGTTTGCGACGAGCGACACACGACCGTTTCTGATGGCATCCTCGAAAATTCGTGTCTCTCGTTGGAAGCGGGCGGCCGACCGCGCTTTTTCGATGGAGATATTTGCCGCCGCCGCGAACGTGTTGTCGAGGCGCTCGAGGTAGAGAAGATTCCCACCGTCGTCCACGATGGCGATGGCGCCGCCAGCATTTCCCTTCCTGGCTTCCGCTGCCGCAGCGGCCGCCACGATCTTCGCGCCATCGAGATTCAGGCTTTTCTTGTCGACGACCTGCGCCGAGGTCTGCACGGCGATCGCGTTCATCGCGAGCGCGGCTAAAACGACTTTCGTTTTCATTCGTGTTCTCCCTTTCGTTGACTGGTTTGGGCACGGGGATCAACCGGACATACGCGCGGCCTGATCCTCGATGCGGGTCCGGCTGAAGCCGGACTCTACTGGGTGGTCAGCGGCGAATCGAACGCCGCTTCGCCGAGATTGACTTCGGCATAGGCACACCAGATCTGCACCTTGGCGACGTCGGTGATGTACGCAGGCAGCGTGATCGTCTTGTTCAACTTGTCCCCTTTGATCATCAGCTTCTGAAGCAGGAACACCTGCCCTTTCGAGGTGACGACCTGCCAGTGGGGATCGGGCGTGTCGGGCACCTTGAAGTCATCGGAGAGCGTCAGCAGATGCTTGCCGCCCTGCACCGAGTGCGTCACGGTGCCTGTGTTGGCCTTCGGACCCTGAAACGGCTTGCTCGTGTGGGTCATCTGCGCCGTGCCGGTCGATCCGGCCAGCGCGACGATCGCGGCGAGCGACGCCACGAACGAAAGAACGGTACGCATGAATCGGCTCCTCAACGAGAGTGTGTGGGCCGCGCCGGGCGACCGCGGCGGACGGCCGATGTTGATCGAGGATTCGGCGCTTCTCCCGTCCAGCGCCGTCTCATGTCGCTCGCTAGTTTGGATGCGTTGACCCTACTGCAGTTTCAGCGCGGGTTCGTGACACCTGAGACGGTCTGCTGGCATCACAGCCGGTAACGCTGCGGAATTTCTCGACGCGACATCTGCCATGGGACCCACGGCCTCGATCGAACCCTTCGCGCTGACGGCGACCTGTCGTCCGCTGGTGCGCATTGTCGAACGCCTCCTCGGACTGGAGACGCTGAATGCGTTGTATCGACAGCATCCACCTGTTGGAGGTTCGTTCTGCGATCGCGCGCTGCACGCGCTCGATATCCGATACGACGTCACGGAGACTGATACGGCGCGTATCCCGCGCTCCGGACCACTGATCGTCGTCGCCAATCATCCGTATGGCGCGAGCGATGGTCTGATACTCGGGTCGCTTCTTCAGCGCGCCCGTGCGGACGTGAAGCTGCTGGGCAACGTGTTGCTGGCGAGCATTCCCGAGCTGCGCCATCTGATGCTATTCGTTGATCCCTTCGGCCGGCGCACGCACGTCACGGCCAACGCGCGGGCATTGCGCGCGATCGTCCGGTGGCTCGGCAGCGGTGGCACGCTCGCCGTGTTTCCGGCTGGCGAAGTCTCACATGTGCACCAGGCAGGTCAGGTCATCGATTCTCAATGGGCACCGTCGATCGCCCGGATCGTGCGGCGAACGGGAAGTACGGTCCTGCCGGTTTACTTCGAAGGTGGCAACAGCGCCCTGTTCCGTGCGGCAGGGAAGATTCATCCCTTGTTGCGGACGGCGCTCCTGCCTCGCGAGCTTCTACAGCAGCGCCATCGCATTATCGCGGTCAGAGTTGGATCGGCGATTCCGTTCAGCCGGCTCGAGGGGCTGCCGGACGACGAGCAGATGATGTCGTATCTCAGACTGAGAGCCTACGCGCTCGGAGGGAACGATCGAAATGAAAGCGCAGTGCGACAGGGATCGTCTCCGGCAATCGTCCGAGCTGAAATCGCGACTCCAGAACCCGCGCACGTAATTCGTGACGAAGTCGAAGCGCTTCCCGAGTCTCAAGTATTGGTGCACAACGAATCCTGCAGCGTGTGCATCGGTCGCGCCTCACAACTGCCACGTACGCTCCTCGAAATCGGCCGGCTTCGCGAGATCGCGTTCCGCGGCGCTGGGGAAGGCTCGGGATCTTCGCGGGATCTGGACGAATTCGATCAACGATACCTTCATTTGTTCGTGTGGCACCACCAGCGCTCGGAAATTCTCGGCGCGTATCGTGTCGGTCCAACCGATGAGATTCTGCCGGCGTCCGGCGCGAGTGGCCTCTACACGAGCACGCTTTTCCGATACGACAAACGGTTGCTCGTCCAGATCGATCCGGCGCTGGAACTCGGACGCGCATTCGTCAGACCCGAGTACCAACGGGACTACGGTCCGCTCCAGCTGCTCTGGAAAGGCATCGCCGCGTTCGTCGCCAGGAACCCGCGGTACAGGCTGCTCTTCGGGTCGGTGAGCATCAGCAACCACTATCAATCGGTGTCGCGGCAGATCCTGGCCCGATTTCTCTACGCAACGGCCTACAAGGCCGATCTCGGGCAGTTCGTGAGCGCGCGCAATCCGCCGCCGTTCCTGCGATGCCGCTTCGACGCATCGCTACTCGTTGGCGCGGCGGTCAGGACGCTGGCGGACGTCGGAGCGCTGCTAGCCGAAATCGAACGCGACCAAAAGGGCGTACCGGTGCTGATCCGGCAGTATCTCAAGCTCAATGCCAAGCTGCTCGGCTTCAACGTCGACGCGACGTTCGGGAACGTCCTCGATGGCCTCATGCTGGTGGACCTGACTGAAGTCGATCGTGCGATCCTGTTCCGCTACATGGGATCGGGAGGCGCGGCGAGCTTCCTCGCACACCACGGGATCCTCGCGGAGCGGCGCGCGTCCTAGGATGACAGCTTGCCGGGAACCGGGGGGCCGGGGATGGCTTGGAAGCACGCCTAGCCGGCGAGCGATGGGGAGACAAGAGTGGAGAGCAGCCGCCCAATCAGCATTCCTGTGATTCTCGGGACGAGCCGGAAGGGACGCGCGAGCGCGCACGCGGCGTACTTCGTCGCTGACCGGATTCGATCGCGTGCCGGGATCGTGACCGAAGTCATCGACATCGCGCAGCTGGCGCTGCCGATAGACGATGCCGGAGAAGCGATCAAGGACGCGACGATTTCCGAGAAGCTGTGCAAGGCGGACGCGCTCGTCATCGTGTCGCCGGAGTACAACCACAGCTTCCCTGGTCTGCTCAAACACATGCTCGACGGGTATCTGAAGGAATACATCCATAAAGCTGCCGGCGTCGTCGGCGTATCCGCCGGCGTGTTTGGCGGCGCACGCGGGATTCAAGATCTGTTGCCGGTTTTGCGCGAGCTCGGTCTCGTTGCCATCTTCTGGGACGTGAACATCGGCCCGGTGTCGAAGGTGTTCGACGAGAACGGCCGGCTGGTCGACGAGGCGCTCGTGCGACGGACGGAGAAGTTCCTGGATGAACTGATGTGGATGGCTCGAACGTTGCGATATGGCCGGGAGAACATCCCGATCAGATGAATCCGTTACGGAGGAATTCGATGGCGCAACGCAGCGCTCTCTTGCGATGTCCGAAGTGCGGCTCGATGATGGTCCACCACGCAGACAAGCTCGTCGAACCAACCACCAAGACAGAGCGATCGCGGATCGACCCGGCGCTCGGCGGGGTCGTTCAGCAGACGCACGGCTGCCCGAACTGCGGCAACGTGGAATTCCGCCTGGAGTGAACGGCCTCCGGCAGAAATCCGAAAGGTCCGTGGGCTCGGCATGTCCAGCGCAAGGGAATCCATTGAAACGGCCGGGTCCCGGCGGCATCCAATGGACTGGACATGGTCCTTCCCGACACGTTGAACGCACTTCCCGCGATAGGCCTGCTCGCGGCCGCGACCTTCGCGAGCGAAGATTTGACCTGCATCGCGGCAGGAGCTCTGGTCGCAGAGGGGCAGCTGACCCTGGGCGCCGCGATTGCGGGCTGCTTCTCCGGGATTGTGACCGGCGACTTCGTGGTGTTCCTGGCCGGCCGGGTGTTCGCGTCGCGCGTGCTTGCGACCCGATTCGTGAAACACTTGGCCACCCCGGAGGCCATCGATCGCAGTTCACGATGGCTTGCAACTCGCGGCCAGGTCGTCGTGTTCCTCACTCGATTCGTGCCCGGGACCCGCGTCGCGACCTCGCTGGCTGCCGGAGCGCTTCGCGTGAATCCGCTGTCGTTCGCGGCGTGGATTACCGCAGCCGCGGCCGTCTGGACGCCCCTGCTCGTCGGCGTGTCGAGCATCATCGGCGCCGAGTCAGCGAAGGCTGGACTGCTGACGGAGCAATGGGTAGCGGGCGTACTGGTGAGCCTTGTCCTCACGCTGGCGCTCTCGAGGGCCCTGCATCGTCGGTTCGATTGGCGAACCCGCCGGAAGCTGTACGGCTTCTGGCGACGCACGGTGCGGTGGGAGTTCTGGCCTGCCGGGATCTTCTATCCGCCGGTCGTCGCGTACGTTGCGTGGCTGATGACGAAGCATCGCAGCGTCACGCTGTTCACGGCAGCGAATCCCGGAATCGAAGGAGGCGGCTTCATCGGCGAATCGAAGTTCGACATCCTGAAGGCGCTTTCGCCGAGCGGAATGGCCGCCCGTGCGGCACTCGTTCGTGGAGACCTGAAACATTCTCAGAGGATCTCGGCGGCTCTCGCATTCATGGAGGCCGCACATCTCGAATTCCCGATTGTCGTGAAACCCGACCAGGGGCAGCGCGGATCCGGCGTCGTCATCGTCAGAACGATGCGCGAGCTCGAGCATCACCTGGCGGCGGCACCGCTGGATCTCATCGTTCAGGAATACGTGCCAGGTGACGAATTCGGCGTGTTCTATATTCGCCATCCATCCGAGCGTCGCGGGAGAATCTTTTCGATCACCGAGAAACAGTTTCCCTTCGTCACGGGTGACGGTCGGCACAGCCTAGAAGAACTGATCCTCGCCGACGATCGCGCCGTGTGTCTTCGCGCCGCGTACGGGCGCATTCACGCAGCCAGCCTCGAAGACGTACCGCGAGCAGGTGCGCGCATCCAGCTCGTCGAAATCGGCAGCCATTGCCGCGGCTCTCGCTTCGTCGACCGGACGACGGCGGCCACGCCAGCGATGGTGGACGCCTTCGACCGGATCGCACAGCGCTTCGACGGGTTTTTCTTCGGACGCTTCGACGTTCGCGTTCCGTCGATCAACGATCTTCGAAACGGCGTCAACTTCAAGATTCTCGAGCTGAACGGTGTCACCTCGGAAGCCACGCACATTTACGACGCCGGCAACAGCGTATGGACGGCGTGGAGAATCCTCTGCCGGCAGTGGCGTATCGCGTTCGAGATTGGCGACGAGAATCGCCGTCGCGGACACGAACTGACCGGCCTGTCGGCATTGCTTGCTTCAGCCGTGGCGTATCGGCGCATCGCGCGGCAGCATCCGCAAGCAGTCGCCTCGAAGGCGGACAGGTCGAACACCTGGCGGCCAGGCGACCGCGCTCGCAATCTATCCGCGGCCTGACGCAGTCTCAATTCGTTTTCGAGGATTGATGAGATGACCGCGAATTCGTTCGAGTGGCTGGAGGCCGACGGTCGTGGAGGGTTCGCATCCGGCACGAGCTCCGGCGTCCGGTCCCGTCGGTATCACGGGCTTCTCCTGGTCGCGACCACACCACCCACGGGACGGATGATGCTGGTCAACGGCGTGGAGGCGTGGATCGAGACGCCGTCGCGCCGGTACCCCATCTCGACGCAGTACTACATGCCAGACGTCACGCACCCGGACGGCGTGCGGCGGCTCGAGAACTACTCGAACGACCCGTGGCCCCGATGGATCTTTCGGCTCGAGGACGGAACAGTCGTCGAGCAGGAGCTCTTCGTGTCCCATGGCTCGCCACTCACCGCCATTTCCTGGAGGCTTCACGATCCCCGGCCCGATGTCTTCCTGTCTGTGCGGCCCCTGTTGTCGGGGCGCGACTATCACTCCACCCACCACGAGAACGCCGCATTTCGCTTCGATGCCGACATCACCGGCCAGCGCGTGACCTGGCGTCCGTATGACGGGGTTCCCTCGATCACAGCGGTCACAAACGCGACCTATGCACCAGCCGCTGAGTGGTACCGCAATTTTCTGTACGAAGAGGAGCGGACGCGCGGACTCGATTGCGTCGAAGATCTGGCCTCGCCCGGCGTATTCACGTGGGACCTGCGCTCGCCGGCGGCGATGTTGCTCACCACCAACGCGTCACTGATCGAGGACGACGCGAAGCTGGCGTTCGAACGACTCCGCGACCGGGAGAAGACGCGACGGACGTTCTCGTCGGTCCCGCACCGCGGCGCCGATGCGTACCTGGTTCGTCGTGGAGCTGGTAAAACAATCGTCGCCGGCTATCCGTGGTTCACGGACTGGGGGCGCGATACGTTCATTGCCGTCCGCGGCCTGTGCACAGCGGCAGGGCGGTTCGAGGACGCCCGCGATATCCTGCTGGCATGGGCCGGTGCCGTCTCGGAAGGCATGCTGCCCAATCGATTCCCCGATCGAGGGAATGCGCCCGAGTTCAACTCCGTCGACGCGTCGCTCTGGTACGTCATCGCCGTGGATGACTTTTTCACCGTCACGTCGAACCGACGATTTGCCGTCACCGCTGAGCAGGCGGACGCGCTCCGCGGCGCCGTGATCGCGATTCTCGAAGGCTACGCGCGTGGGACGCGGTTTGGCATCCGGTCCGATTCCGACGGGCTGCTCGCGTGCGGCGAGGCCGGCGTGCAACTCACGTGGATGGATTCGAAGATCGGCGACTGGGTCGTCACGCCGCGAACGGGCAAGCCGGTCGAAATCGAAGCGCTGTGGCTGAACGCGCTCTGGATCGCGAGCCAGTGGTCGAATCGCTGGACGGAGCTCTTCGAGAGAGGCGCGGCGAGTTTTCGAGCACGCTTCTGGAACGACGCGGACGGCAGCCTGTTCGACGTCGTCGATGTGGATCACGTTCGCGGAACCGTCGATGCCACCTTCAGGCCCAATCAGATTCTTGCAATCGGCGGGCTTCCGCTGATGCTGCTGGAATCGGCAGCGGCGCGGCGCGTCGTCGACGCCGTCGAATCACGATTGCTGACGCCGATGGGACTGCGCTCGCTCGCGCCCGGATCGCCCGGCTATGCGCGCCGCTACGAGGGCAACGGCAGCGAGCGCGACTCGCGCTACCACCAGGGCACGGTCTGGCCGTGGCTGATGGGGCCGTTCGTCGAAGCCTGGATCCGGGTCAGGCGGTCGACGGCTGAAGCGAAACGCGAAGCGAGAGCGCGGTTCATCGAGCCGCTCCTGGCGATCGCGGAACGAACCGGGGGACACCTTCCGGAGATTGCCGACGCCGAGCCGCCGCACACGCCGCGCGGATGTCCCTGTCAGGCGTGGTCGGTCGGCGAGATCCTGCGAGTGTGCGAATCCGTGCTGGCCGCGAGGCGCAGTTCGAAGAAACCTGCGGCCGCCGTCAACGTCGTCGCAGTCTCACAACCGTAGGGGGCTCGTGCGTTCGATCACGCTCCTGGCATCGAGGATGTTAACGTCATACGCCTCGAACGCGCGTCCGAAGTTACAACCGTCAGGCGTTCCTGTCGAGCCCGCGCGATGAGCAGACGATCGAACGGATCATCGTGATGGTCCAGAAGCGACGCGACCGCAACCGCATGCGGGACCGTGACTGCCAACATCATGAACCGTGCCGTCAACCACCTTCAACGAACGGGGGCTACGGTTTTCGCCCGACGGCAGCTTCGTGACATTCACGTCGGATGAATCGGGTCGCACCGAAGTCCATGTGGCAAGGTCGTCTTTGCTCAGCGCACGGACGCAGGTCTCGAGCGGAGGTGGCTCGGCCACTCAGTGGAGTCGCGATGGTCGTGAAC
>JBKPCD010000103.1:0-29851 GCA_046727175.1 Acidobacteriota bacterium
TGAAGGTTGCCGGCGGCCTGATCCACCTTCTTCTCGTCATCGCACTCGTCGTGATTCTGGTGCGGCTACTGACCGGACGGCGCGTCTGAGCGTTACGGCAGAGAGCGACGGTCCAAATCGTCGAATCGCGCTTCACGGCACAATCCAGAGCCGTGTGCGGTCGAGTGGCACTTCGATCCCGTTCTGCCACGTGGTCGTCTTCCCCGCGCTGATCCGAAGATCATAAGGGCCCGCCGGAAGAACGAACAGCACATAGTCGCGGCCCCCCACGGGTGATCCCGCCTCCTTTTCATGATCGCCCATCTTGTAGATTGAAACCATCGACGGCGATTTGTCGCGCGTGCTCACCTGCAGCGCGCCAAACCCATTCTGAAAATTAATGACTTCGAGGTGATGGCCGCTTTCGTCCGGGTACGGCATCACGACCAGCCGCAGTGCCCACCGAATGTTCAGCACACGGCCATCGCGTTCACGAATTACCTGCACGTCGTAGATGCCCTGCGGGACGCCGATTTCCAGCTGCACGCTGCCTGACGGGAGTTGCGCCATCGGCTCGCCGCGTTCGCCGGCACGATACAACGAGATTCGCGTCTGACCGCTGACCTCCTCAGTGCCGTGGAAGAGACGCAGCTCGAGCGTCAGGTGAGGTTGCGCCTTGCTCGTCGCGACTACCGGCCCACGGGTCACGCGAACGCCGGGATGTGAGGGCGTCGCCAGCGCAAGTGCCAGCAGGAAACTGCTTGGCATGCGCGGAATCTTAGCAGAGCTCTCCGAAGCCCATCCTGCTCGCACGCGTGTCGGGCCGGAACGGCACGGCCGGTGCTATCGTAGAACTCGACAATGGACGTTTACCTGATTCCGGTTGGCAGCAGCCGCTACGAGCTTTATTGCGAGGTCGCGGAGGATCCGGAGGATACGGAAGAACCGTCCACACCACCACATGGCCTGTTTCGTCGACTCCGGGATCGATTTCATGCAAGAACGGTCCGTCCCCTTCGATCTCGCTTTCGGACGATGCTGACGGAAGCTGAACGCGAGCGTCGGCAGGGTCGCAGCAGCGACGATCAAAAAGGATGGATTACCTACGCCAAAGCTCGAGCGATGCGCTGGATTGCCGAGAGCATCGCGGAACAGCGACTGCTCTGGCATCTGCGCGGGCAAACCGAAGCCTGCCTGTTCTTTCCCGACGACCTCGACGGATCGGGCGCCGTTCGGCTTCTTCGTGCTCAGCTTGGGCGCGACTTCGCCAAGCATCGGTTCTGGTTGATCATCGATTCGCTCGGCCTAATTGCGTCAGCGGCGTTGACGTTGGTTCCCGGTCCGAACGTCTTCGCCTACTACTTCGCGTTTCGCGTCGTAGGTCACTACCTCTCTTTACGTGGTGCAGGACAGGGCCTGAAGCGGACGACCTGGCGAACGGAGCAGAGTGCTCCGCTGTCCGAGCTGCGTCGTGCGATTGATATGGATCCCGAGGCGCGCGTGCGGCAGGTTCACGATGTGGCGTTGCGCCTGCGGCTCGAGCACCTCGCGAGCTTCTTCGAACGTGCGGCGATGCCCGCACGGTGAATGGCTCAAGGCGTTGGGCCCAAAGCCCTGAGCCCAGAGCCGGGGTTATACTTCGACCGTTGAAGCTCAAAGAAATCGCCGAGCGCCTCGAATGCCGCCTCGAAGGTGCCGGCGACATCGACATTCGTCGCGTTGCCGGCATCGAGGACGCTGAGGAAGGCGACCTCACGTTTTTCGTCAACCCGAAATACGCGGCGGAGCTGCGGACGACGCGGGCGTCGGCGATTATCCTGGGTGAAAACGCCGACTCGGCGCCGTGCGCGATGCTGAGGGCACGGCAGCCGTATCTCGCCTTCGCGAAGGCCGTGGAGCTCTTTGCCGACCTCTGGCGTCCGCCTGTCGGCGTGCACCGGCTGGCGCTCGTCGCCGACAGCGCGGTCATCGGCGAGGGCTCGTCGATCGGACCGTTTGCCGTGATCGAAGAGGGCGCCCGCGTCGGCACTCGCACCGTCGTCCACGCGCTCGTGACGATTGCTCGCCACGCCCACGTGGGTGACGACTGCGTCCTCCACTCGCGCGTGTCGATCCGCGAGCGCGTGCGCGTCGGGAATCGCGTCGTCATTCAGGACGGCGCGGCTATCGGAACGGACGGCTTCGGGTTCGCTCGTCGGCCGGACGGTAGTCATCACAAGATTCCGCAGATTGGCGACGTCGTCATCGAGGACGACGTTGAGATTGGCGCGAACACGACGATCGATAGACCCGCCGTTGGCGCGACGCGGATCGGATCGGGAACCAAGATCGACAACCTCGTCCAGATCGCCCACGGTGTCACCATCGGTCAACACGTGCTGCTTGCGGCCCAAGTGGGCGTGGCCGGCAGCACGACCATCGAAGACTGCGTGACGCTCGCCGGACAGGTCGGTGTCGCGGGCCACCTGACGCTTGGCAAGGGCGTGATCGCGACCGCACAGTCTGGCATCCCCAGTTCCGTCGAGCCTGGGGCTTTCATCTCCGGGTACCCCGCGATCGCGAATCGTGATTGGCTCAAGGCATCCGCGGTCTTCCGCCGGCTGCCCGAGCTCCGCAGGCTCGTCTCGACGCTGGAGACCAGAATCGAGGCGCTCGAGGCGCAATTGGCTCAATCCACGGCTTCGTCCACTGCGTCCCGGACGCAGCGCTAGGTGGCAGCCGGAGTCGGCAACTCGATTCGACGGCGAGCTCTTCGGCCAAAAACCGCAGATGGCAGCGCCGAGCCGGCCCGGTCGGCGCAGACGCTGTGCCATAATCAGATCTTCATGCAATCAAAGCCTTTTCCTTCGATGAGTCGCCTGCGGTTGGTTGCAGGCGCCGCGATGGCGTTCGCCCTGCTTTCGGCGAATGCTGCACGGCCACAGGCCTCGGTACGCCCGCCGAAGTTGGACTACACGATGACGACGCTGGCCAACGGCCTGAACGTCGTGCTGCTCGAGGATCATTCGACGCCCATCGTCCATGCGGAGATCTGGTACCACGTGGGCTCGAAAAACGAGCGGCCGGGGCGGACCGGATTCGCGCACCTCTTCGAGCACATGATGTTCAAGGGATCGAAGAACGTCGAGCCTGAAGGGCACCCGTCGTACATCTCGAGCGTAGGCGGGCAGAGCAACGCGTACACGACGGAGGACGCGACGGTGTTCTGGGAAACGATCCCGGCGCAGTACCTGCCGCTCGTGTTGTGGCTCGAAGCCGATCGCATGGCGTCGCTGAAGATCGACGAAAAGGTGTTTCAAACCGAGCGCGAGGTCGTGAAGGAAGAGCGGCGCATGCGCGTCGAGAACCAACCGTACGGACGGCTGAACGAAATCGTCTACGATCAGGCGTTCACGGTTCATCCGTACAAGCACCCCACGATCGGCAGCATGACCGACCTCGAGGCAGCCTCGATCGCTGATGTGCGGGACTTCTTCCGGACCTATTACGTCCCGAACAACGCGACGCTCGTACTCGTTGGCGACTTCGACCCGAAGGAAGCGATCGCGCTCGTCACGAAGTATCTGGGTCGCGTTCCGAAGTCGGATCGGCCGGTGCCACGCGACATTCCCAAGGAGCCGCCGCAGACCAAGGAGCGTCGGGTGAAGCTCGAAGAGAACTGGCCGCTGCCGGCGGTCGTCGTCGCGTATCACATCACCTACGACGGTCACCCGGATTCGTATCCGCTGCACATCGCATCGAAGGTGCTGTCGGATGGGAACAGCTCGCGCATTTACCGCAATCTGGTCTACACGAAACAGCTCGCGCTGGCGGCGTGGGGTGGCGGGAACATCATCGAGGATCCGAATCTGTTCTTCGCGATTGCGATCGTGCAGCCCGGCCACACGCCCGATGAAGCCGTCAACGCGCTGATCGCCGAGTTCGACCGCTTGAAGGCCGAGCCGATCAGTGCTGCGGAGCTCCAGCAGGCCAAGAACCAGATGACGCGCGAGTACATCCTTCAGCGCGAGTCGGACAAGGACAAGGCCGGCGTCCTCGCTCACGCGGCGGTCATTCACAACGACATCACGACCGCGGACGGCGAGTACGACATTTTCGTGAACACGACCGCGGCCGACGTGCAGCGCGTGGCGCGGACCTACTTCAACGCCGAGAATCGGCTCGTGTTGACGGTCATGCCGAAGGGCTCTTCTGGAGACCAGCGGTGATCCGCGCGACAGTGGCGTGTCTCGGCTGCGCGACGTTCTTCACGGCCGCAACACCTGGCAGGGCGCAAGTGCGCGACTGGCCATCGGAGAATCCTCCGCGGCCGCTCGCCGCGCGAGAAGTCAAGTTCCCGCCGTACACGGTGCGCACGCTGCCGAACGGGCTGCAGGTCATCGCCGTGTTGCACCACGAGCAGCCGGCCGTCAGCCTGCGCCTGATCGTTCGGGCCGGAGGCGCCCAGGATCCGCCGGACAAGCCCGGCGTTGCATCTCTCGCGGCGTCGTTGCTCGATCAAGGAACGACGACCAAGGACGCAGAAAAAATCGCGACGGCGATCGACTCGATTGGCGGACAGCTGGGTACCGCAGCCAGCAGTGACCTGACGTTCATCAGCGCGATGGTGATGAAGGACAGCCTGAACGTCGGGCTCGACCTCGTCTCGGATCTGGCGCGGCATCCGGCGTTTGCACCTGAGGAAATCGAGCGGCAGCGCCAGCAGATCCTGTCGGGCCTGACGGTGAGCTACGACGATCCGGATTACCTCGCAGGCGTCGTCTTCGATCGCCTCGTGTACGGCCCACATCCGTACGGCCGTCCCGATGCTGGGACTCCGAAATCCGTCGCGAGCATCACGCGCGATGACCTCCTCGCGTTCCACAAAGCGTGGTTTGGCGCCAATAACGCCATCCTCGCCGTCGTTGGCGATGTGACCGCTGAAGAAGCCTTCGCCGGTGCGGAGCGTGCGTTTGGTTCCTGGGAGCGAGCGCCAAATGCCCTTCCGAGGACGGGCGATCCTCCGGTCGCCGCACGCCGTGTCGTTGTCGTCGACCGTCCCGGCGCGGTGCAGACTGAGATTCGCGTCGGGAACATCGCGGTGGCTCGCAAGCATCAGGATTATCTCGCGCTCGACCTCGCAATGAAGATCCTTGGTGGAGAGGGAGGCAACCGGCTCCATCGCGTACTGCGATCCGAACGAGGTTTGACGTACGGGGCGTCCGCCGACATCAACGCGCTGAAGGACGCCGGCGACATCGTTGCGGACACGGATACGCGATCCGAGACCACGGGAGAAGTCCTGAGGCTGATCGTCGACGAGCTCTGGCGCTTGCAGCGCGACCGCGTCTCCGACCGGGAGCTCGAAGACGCGAAGGCGTATCTGACCGGCAGCTTTCCTCTGACGATCGAAACGCCGCAGCAGATTGCGATGCAGGTGCTGCAGGCGGTCGTATACGGCCTCGATCTCAACGAGCTGCAAACCTATCGCGAGCGCGTGAATGCCGTCACTCCCGACGATATCCAGCGAGTCGCGCGCGCGTATCTGCATCCTGATCGCCTGTCGATCGTCCTCGTCGGCGATGCATCCGTGTTCGCCAAGCAGCTACCCGGCGTCGGCTTCGATCAGTTCGACCGGATCCCGCTGGCGGAGCTCGACCTTGCGTCGGCCGATCTCCGGCGGCACACCGCGCCGGCAGGTGGACGACTCGTGCCGGCGGCGCTTCAGTCCCGTCCGTCCGGGTCGGGTCAGCAGCCCGCGAGATCCGCGGAAAGTGCAGCCGCACTGATCGATCGGGCCGTCCGCGCGAAGGGCGGCATCGAGAAGCTGCGGTCGATTCGCACCGTCAAGGCAGTCGCCACTCTCAGGTTGACCGACGATCAGGGCCGCCCGATCGATGTCGACACGACCACGTCGATTCGATACCCGGGCGCGTTCCGAATGGACGCCCAGATGCCCGCAGGACCGCTCGTCCAGGTCTTCAACTCCGGCGAGTACTGGGTTCAGGACCGTCGTGGGATTCGCGTCGCCCCGGAAGAGGTCGCGGCGGAGATCCGCTCCAACATTCAGCGTGATGCCATCAGGATGCTGCTCGCGCTCGCCGACGGCAGGATTGACGCCACGCGTCGCGACGTGGTGGTCGGTGGCCAGACGATGCCGTCGCTGGAGGTGAAGGGAGCCGGCATGCGCCCGATTACGATCGTCCTCGATCCTGCAACCGGACTGATCCGGCGGCAGCTCTACGAGAGCCCGGGATCACCCGCAGAGCAGATGGAAGAGGACTTCTCCGACTATCGCAGCGTCGATGGCCTTCAGGTCGCCTACAAGGCGACAGTTCGGCGCGCCGGGACGTTGCTCGTCGAGCGAACCCTCCGCACGTTCGAATACAACGTCACGATCGATCCCACGCTGTTCCAGAAACCAAGTTAAGGACGCGGTTCGGTGCGCGTAATGATCTCCTGCGGCGAGCCCTCGGGCGATCTCTACGCAGGGGCGCTGGCCACAGAGCTCCGACGCCTCGACTCCCGCGCGTCGATAACCGGCTTCGGTGGCGAGAAGTTGCGTGCCGCT
The DNA here is from genome assembly GCA_046727175.1 of Acidobacteriota bacterium. Classification (GTDB taxonomy): domain Bacteria; phylum Acidobacteriota; class Vicinamibacteria; order Vicinamibacterales; family 2-12-FULL-66-21; genus JBKPCD01. The sequence continues at coordinate 6,530 of JBKPCD010000103.1, forward strand.
GGGGCGACACTCGTCGGAGACTTCGGAGGACTCTCAGTGACCGGCCTCCTGGAAGTCGCTCGTGTGCTGCCGCGCACCTACGCCGCCTATCGGCGTCTCGTCAAGAGCGCCGAAGATACGCCCCCGGATGTCTTCGTCGCCATCGACTTCCCTGATTTCAATTTCCGGCTGGCCGCTGCGCTCCGCAAGATCGGTGTTCCAGTCGTGTACTACATCAGCCCGCAGCTGTGGGCGTGGCGCTCCGGCCGCATGAAAACGATGCGACGGGTTGCCGACCGGGTGCTCGTGATCTTCGAGTTCGAAGAGGCGATCTATCGCAAGGCTGGCGTCCCCGTACAGTGGGTCGGGCATCCGTTGCTCGATGTCATGCCGTCGATCGAGCCTCGCGAGGTGTTCCTTGGGCGATGCGGCCTCGATCCGAATCGGCCAGTCATCGCGTTGTTGCCCGGCAGCCGGCCGAATGAGCTGCGCGCGATTCTTCCCGGGCTCGTGGAGGCCGCGCTCAGAATCCGTGCGCAACGTCCTGATATGCAATTTCTTCTCGCCCGTGCGCCTCACCTCGCCGACGATCTGCTGGCGCCGCTGAAGGCGATGAAATCCGACGGGCACGCCGCGTCTTCGGTCGCGACCGTCGAAGGCGCAACGGACGCGACGCTGGCCGCAGCGGATCTCGCGCTGCTCGCATCCGGAACGGTCACCGTTCAGGCGGCGTTGCACCAATGCCCCATGATCGTCGTGTATCGGTTATCACCCGTGACGTACCGGCTCGGACGACCGTTCGTGCACGTCGACACGTTCGCGATGGTGAACCTCGTCGCGGGCACGAAGGTCGTTCCCGAATTGATCCAGGACGCGTTCACGCCCGAAGCGGTCGCCGGTCGAGCGCTCGCGTTGCTCGACGATCCGGCGGCGCTGGAACGGATCCGTGCGGATCTGCGACGCGTTCGCGCGCGGTTGGGCGAGCGTGGCGCGAGCCGGCGAGCGGCCGAAGCTGTGATCGCCCTGGCCCGCGGCACTGCTTAGACCAGGAGCTGCGCCCCGGCGCGCGTGTTTTTGCGCGCTCGGGTCGAGGTGGAGGCTCCGGCGGGGCGAAGCCCTCCGGTCTGAAGTAGACTGCTGCGATGCGTCGCTTGGTCCTGTCGTGGCTGTGTGCCGTCACCGTTCCTGCCGTCCACGCGACGGTTCTCGTGCCGGCGGAATTCCGCGAAGTGGTGCAAGGGTCGTCGCTCATCGCGTACGGGCGTGTCATCGACGTTCAGCCGCGATGGGTCGACGATCGCTCGCGCGTCGAGACGGTCGTGACGCTCGAAGTCGTGACGTGGTTGAAGGGTGGACCCAATCCGACGCTTGCGTTCCGAGTGCCCGGCGGCGAGCTTGGTCGGTACCGGAACGTCACGATTGGCGCGCCGGTGTTCACGCGCGGCGACGAAGCGGTTCTTTTCCTGAAATCCGACGGATCGTCGCTGCCGATCGTCGTTGGTCTGAATCAGGGCGTGTTCCGCGTCCGCCGGGAGCCGGGCACGGGTCTCCGAGTGGTGATTCCCTCCGCCTTGATGGCGAGCAGCGATTCTCCGGAGGTCGTGAGGCGGGGAGCCGCCACGCGACGGCCGATTCCGCTGGAATCGTTTGGCGCGCAGGTTCGAAGCGTCATCGCGCAGTCGTCCGGAGGGCGTCGGTGAATCGACGCCGTTGGGCTGCAGCGATCTGCACGCTGTCGTTCCTGAGCGTCGTTCCCGCTGCCGCGTATCTGAAGCTCGGGACAAACCTCGGGAACCGGACCGTCACCTTGCGCTGGGAGCGCTTCCCGATTCGCTACTTCGTCACGAATCGGGATGTCGACGGCGTCACCGCACAACAGTTCCAGACGTCGGTCACGCGTGCGTTCGCGACGTGGCACGCCGTGCCGCATACGCAGACGTCCTCGCAGTTCGCCGGATTCACACAAGCGTCGCCCCTCAGAGGAGATGGGGCGACGGTCCTTGGATATCAGAACCGACCGGATCTCGATCGTACGCTTGCGGCCACCAACTTCGTGATCGACACCGTCACCGGCGAGATCGTCGAGTCCGACATTTTCTTCAATTCGACGTTCCTCTGGTCCACGTCCGAATCGGGAACGACGGGCCGTTTCGACGTCGAGTCGATCGCGCTGCACGAGATCGGGCATCTGCTCGGGCTCTCGCACTCGGCCCTCGGTGAGACGGAATTGCGCGCGGGCGGTCGCCGCGTGCTCGGCGCGGAAGCCGTCATGTTCCCGATCGCGTTCAGCGCCGGCGATATCAGCGACCGTACGCTCAAGGCTGACGACATTGCCGGGATCTCCGATATCTACGGCACAGCCGACTTCGAGCAGGAAAGCGGCAGCGTCAGCGGCCGCGTGACGAAGAACGCCGCCGGCGTACTTGGCGCGCATGTCGTCGCCTTCAACCCGGTTACGGGAAAACTCGTCGGCGGGTTCAGCCTGTCCGCGGACGGCAGCTTCGTGATTGCCGGTCTCGAGCCGGGTCCGCAGATCCTCCGCGCGGAACCACTGGACGATGGAGACATCGAGAGCTTTTTCGACGCGAGTCTGACTGTCGACGTGAATTTTCACGTGAAGTTCTACGAGCTCGTCGTGGTAGTCCCTCGCGGCGGAGGTGCGCGGAACATCGAAATCAAGGTGACGCCGAAGTGACCGCGCGGTTCGAACGAGCCGCTCGGGCGGCGTGGCTTGCGATTGCCGTGATTGCACCTCCTGTTCTGGCAGCATCACCAGCGGCGGCACAACCGCGGCGGCCCCCTCCTCCCGTTCCATCCGCCGGCTCGTGGGAAATTGGCGGCGGCGTGGTCTGGATTCGCGGCGTCGATTTCGGCGAGCACACGGCGGAGCTGACGCGAAACCCGGGAACCGGGACCGGTCCTTTCGATCTGTTCACGACCACCGCGCGGCTCACGGAGGGAGTTGGTTTCCAGGGACACCTGGCCGTCTACCTGTCGCGCAGTATCGCCGTCGAGGGGGGCATCAGGTACACACCGCCGAAGCTGCGGATTCATATCAGCGCCGATGCGGAGAACGCTGCCGATCAAGTGGCGGACGAAACGATAGGGCAATACGTGTTCGATGGCTCGTTCGTCTATCACTTCAGCCACGCCACGTTTTCCCGCGGGCGTGGCATACCGTTCGTAGCTGCCGGCGCCGGCTACATGCGCGACGTTCACGAGGACCACGCGCTGATCGAGACCGGCACCGAGTATCACGCGACGGGAGGAATCAAGTACTTCTTCGATGCGCGGCCTCGATCGCACCGCTTTGGCATGCGCGGCGAAGCCGGTTTCTCGATCCGGGATGGCGGCTTCGATTTCGAAGACAAGCTGAGGACCGTCCCGATTGTGATGGGGTCGTTGATGTACCTGTTTTGACCCCGGAGTTCACTTGTTGCTGTGAGGCGGAGTCCTATTCAGACGCCAACTGTGGCAATCGTTGTTCCTGCTTTGTTACAGTCCAGCCATGTCTGTTGCTCGTGCGGTCGAGATCGAATTCCAGGGGGTGAAGGTCAGGCGCGGGCAGACCGAGGTTCTCAGCAGTCTCGATCTCGTCATCGAGCGGGGCGAAACGGTGGCTCTGGTCGGCCGAAGCGGAGCAGGCAAAAGCACGGTTCTGAAGTTGATCAATCGCATGCTTGCCGCCGACTCGGGCGTCGTCAGGGTGACCGGCCGTAGCGTGGACGAGTGGGATCCGTACGGCCTCAGGCGGCACATCGGATACGTCCTCCAGGAAATCGCGCTCTTTCCGCACATGAGCGTCGCGGAGAACGTTGCAATCGTGCCGCGGCTGCTCGGATGGGATCGCGCGCGCGTGGAAGATCGAATCACGGAGTTACTCGATCTCACGGGCCTTCCGGCAACCGAGTTCGGCGCCCGTCGCCCTCACGAGCTCTCCGGCGGTCAGCGGCAGCGCGTCGGCGTGGCCCGCGCGCTTGCTGCGGATCCACCGATTCTCTTGATGGACGAGCCGTTCGGCGCGCTCGATCCGATCACACGAAGCGAGATCCATCGGGAGTTTCGACAGATTCAGGATCGCGTTCGCAAGACGATCGTAATCGTGACGCACGACATGGCGGAGGCGTTTGCGCTGGCGACCCGCATCGGCGTGCTGTCAGAGGGTGTGCTTGTGACAATCGACGCGCCCGACGAGGTCGCCCGGTCGGCGGACCCGCGCGTTCGTGGACTGCTCGCACCGCTTCTCGAAGCCTCGGCTCACCTGCGCGCCTCGACGCCGGCGCGCTCTCCGCAATGAAGCTCCTCGGCTTCTGGTCGTCGCACCGCGCCGAGCTCGTTGGTCTCCTGACGCAACATCTTTTCCTTGTCGCGGTTTCGACCGGCATCGCTATCGCTGCCGGCGTGCCGATTGGGATCCTTGCCGCACGGCGGCCTCGTTACGGCGCTCCGATCGTCTCGCTCGCGAACGTGGCGCAGACGATTCCCAGCCTCGCCATGTTCGGTTTCCTGCTGCCGCTTCCGCTGGTCGGCGGGCTCGGCTCGCGCGTCGCGATCACGGTGCTCATTCTCTACGCGCTCCTCCCGATCGTCCGCACGACGGTCGCTGGCATGCGATCGGTGGATCCAGCGCTTGTCGAGGCGGGGACGGCGCTCGGCATGCGACCCGGCCAGTTGTTTCGTCAGGTCGAACTGCCGCTGGCGCTGCCGTCGATCGTCGCCGGAATTCGCGTCGCTGCGGTGATTGGTGTCGGCACCGCAACGATCGCGGCCGCCGTGGGAGCGGGAGGGCTCGGTGAGTACATCTTTCGCGGCCTTGCGATGGTCGAGCCCACCGTCATTCTGGCTGGGGCCATTCCTGCTGCTCTCCTGGCACTGGCGCTCGACGGCACGCTGACGCTGGTGGAGCGCGCGATCCGCCGCAGCCTGACGGTCGGCGCCGTGCGTCTGCTGAAGGTCGGCCTCGCAGTCATCTTCGTCGGAGCGCTCTCGCTCACCGTCGTCATGATCGCGAAGGCGCGTTCGCAGGGAGACGTCATCCGCGTAGGATCCAAGAACTTCACCGAACAGATCATCCTGGGCGAGTTCCTCGCGCAGACCATCGAGACGCGCTCACCGCTGCGGGTGGAGCGCCGGTTGAACCTGGGTGGGACGTTCATCTGCGATCGCGCCGTCCGCGCTGGCGAGCTCGATATCTACGTCGAGTACTCGGGGACCGCGTACACCGCCATCTTCCACGAGCCGCCCGAGACCGATCCGCAACGCGTCCTCGAAACGATCCGCCGCCGTTATGCGGATGCAGGCGTTGCGCTGCTCGATCCACTCGGATTCGAGAATACGTTCGCGATTCTCGTCAGGGGAGACGACGCCGCGCGGCTGAAGCTGCGGACGATCGAGGACGCTGCCGCACACTCGCGCGGCTGGCGCGCGGGCTTCGGATACGAGTTCCTTCAACGTGACGACGGCTACCCGGGCCTCGCGAGGACGTACGGACTGACGTTCGCCGCACCTCCCAGGGCCATGGATCTGTCGCTCATCTATCGCGCGCTTGCCGACCGGCAAGTGGATTTGATCGCCGGGGACGCGACCAGCGGACTCATCGACGCATACGGATTTACAATGCTCGTCGACAACCGCCGGTACTTCCCGCCGTACGATGCGGTGCCGGTCGTCCGCAGCGGTACGCTGCTCGCTCATCCCGAACTAAGGAGCGCGCTCGCGGCGCTGTCCGGCCGCATCACCGTTGCGGACATGCGCCGCATGAATCGCGCGGTCGATGCCGACCGCCGCGACCCCGCGGATGTCGCGCGGGAGTTTCTTGCGCGGATTCGATAGCGCAGATTGTCCGCGGTGAAAGTCGTCGAGCTCCGGCGGATTCGCGGCGCCGCAAGGGTAACAAACGAGATGCGGATTTCCGCAGATATTGCGTGGCTCGCGGGCCGCTGAGAGGCCCGGCCGGGCCAATCCGCGCAAGTCCGCGGTCATCCGCGCAAGTGCGCGTTCATCCGCGTCTCGTTTTGTCGCTGCGCGGCCGCTGAAGACATCTGCGCCCATCCGTGTAACTTGAACGACATGCCTCAACTGGAGGATGATCAGCGGATGGCCTCGCAGAATTCGTTCAATACGCGGACGCCGCTCAGCGTCAAAGGCGAAACCTTCGATATCTTCAGCCTTCCCGCGCTCGAAAAGGCCGGCTACAGCGGCCTCGCGCGGCTGCCGTACTCGCTCAAGATCCTGCTCGAGAACCTGCTGCGCGGCGAGGACGCCCGATTCGTGGACGCCGACGACATCGTCGCGCTCGCCGGATGGGACGTCACCTCCAAGCTTCAGAAGGAGATCGCGTTCACGCCGGCTCGGGTGCTGCTGCAGGATTTCACCGGCGTGCCAGCCGTGGTCGATCTCGCGGCAATGCGAGACGGTATGGTGCGCCTTGGCGGTGATCCGGCGAAGGTGAATCCGCTGCAACCCGTCGAGCTCGTGATCGATCATTCCGTGCAGGTCGACCACTTCGTGGAGCGCAACGCCGCGGATCTCAATGCGGCGCTCGAATTCGCGCGCAACCGCGAACGCTACACGTTCCTGCGATGGGGCCAGGAGGCGTTTCGAAATTTCCGCGTGGTCCCGCCCGATACTGGCATCGTTCACCAGGTCAATCTGGAGCACCTCGCCCGGGTCGTGTTCCGCGATCGGGTCGACGGCGCGCTCCTCGCGTATCCCGACACGCTCGTCGGCACCGACTCGCATACGACGATGGTCAATGGCCTCGGTGTGGTCGGGTGGGGTGTCGGCGGCATCGAGGCAGAGGCCGCGATGCTCGGTCAACCGATCTCGATGTTGATCCCGGAGGTGGTGGGCTTCCGACTCGTGGATCGACTCCCCGAGGGCGCCACGGCAACGGACCTCGTTCTCACGATCACCGAGCGTCTCAGAAAACTCGGCGTGGTCGGCAAGTTCGTCGAGTTCTACGGGCCCGGCCTCGAGTTCCTCACGATTGCCGACCGGGCGACGCTCGGGAACATGTCACCAGAGTACGGCGCGACGATCGCGATTTGTCCGATCGACGACATGACGTTGGACTATCTGCGCCTCACCGGACGCGACGAGACGCACGTCGCGATCGTCGAAGCCTACGCGAAGGAGCAGGGGCTGTTCCGCAATCCTGCTGCCTCGGAGCCGGTATACACGACAACGATCGAGCTCGATTTGTCCACCGTCGAACCGAGTCTCGCCGGACCGAAGCGACCCCAGGATCGTGTCTCGCTTCGGCAGGCGCGCTACAAGTTCGAGCAGGCGCTCGAAGTCATGCTCGCGGAGCGGAAGCCGAAGACGGTCGCGGCGTCAAAGGCGGGCGAAGACAGCGCGCCTGCGCCCCGCGGTGCATCGACAGCCGTTGCAGCAGCCGACGAGATCCCGCCGGGGATGGAGGGGCTCGATCACGGTGCGGTCGTGGTCGCCGCGATTACCAGCTGCACGAACACGTCCAATCCGAGCGTGATGATCGGCGCCGGGCTGCTCGCGCGCAATGCCGTGCAGCACGGGCTGAAAGTGAAGCCGTGGGTGAAGACCAGCCTCGCACCGGGCTCGCTCATTGTCACCGAGTACTACAGGGTATCGGGTCTGCTGGAATACCTCGCAGAGCTCGGCTTCAACCTCGTCGGGTACGGCTGCACGACTTGTATCGGCAACAGCGGACCGCTGCCGGAGCCCGTCTCCAAGCTCGTCAAGGATCGCAATCTCGTGGTCGCCTCGGTCCTCAGCGGAAATCGGAATTTTGAAGGGCGGATTCAATCGCAGGTGCGTGCGAACTATCTTGCGTCGCCGCCGCTCGTCGTGGCGTACGCGCTCGCGGGGCGGATGCAGATCGACCTCACGACCGAACCACTCGGAACGGGTAGGAACGGGCAGCCCGTGTACTTGAAGGACATCTGGCCCAGCGAGCGCGAGATTCAGGAGACGATGCTGCGGGCGGTGAAGTCGGAGATGTTCCGCGACAAGTACGCGCACGTGTTCGAGGGAGACGAGCGATGGCATTCGCTGCCCGTCCCCAAGGGCGAGCGCTTCGCCTGGGCGGATGATTCCACCTACATTCGCAATCCGCCGTTCTTCGAAGGTCTCACGCTCGAACCCGGTAAGCCCTCCGACATCCGGGGCGCCCGCGTGCTTGCGATGCTCGGAGACAGCGTGACGACCGATCACATTTCGCCGGCCGGCTCGATTCCCGCGGACAGCCCGGCAGGGAAGTATCTGATTTCGAAAGGCGTTTCGCCAAAAGACTTCAACTCGTACGGCGCCCGTCGCGGGAATCACGAAGTGATGATGCGCGGGACGTTCGCGAACATTCGGCTGCGCAACCAGCTCGCGCCGGGAACCGAGGGAGGCTGGACGGTCCTGCTTCCGCAGGACGACGTGATGACGATCTACGACGCCTCGGTTCGCTACCGCGAAACAGGCGTGCCGCTGCTCGTGATTGCCGGCAAGGAGTACGGGTCAGGTTCGTCGCGAGACTGGGCTGCCAAAGGCACGGTCCTCCTCGGCGTCAGGGCAGTGCTCGCGGAGAGCTTCGAGCGGATCCATCGCAGCAACCTCGTCAACATGGGCGTCCTGCCGCTGCAGTTCCGCGAAGGCGAGGACGCAGCGTGTCTGAAGCTCACCGGTCGCGAGACTTACGACGTCATCGGCGCGGGCGATCGGCTCCGGCCCGGAGGCGAAGTCGTGGTGCGGGTCACCGATGCCGGCGGCGTTCTGCGGGATTTTGCGGCGATCGCGCGCATCGATACGCCCGAGGAACTCGTGGCGTTCCGGCACGGCGGGATCCTGCCGTACGTGCTGAGGCAGCTCGTGAAATCTTGACCGAGGGACTTCTCTTGACCGGGGGACTTCGTCCCCCGGACCCCCTCCGCCGTCGCTCGCGGGGACCCCTTCGCCCCGCTCCGGCGGCTCACTCGCGTCGCTCGTTTCCCGGCCGGTCCTTCACGCGCGAACATGACATCATTCGGAGCATGTATACTATCATATACATATGAAACGTACGACGATCTTCCTTGACGAAGCGCTCGAGCGGGATCTGCAGCTGATGGCCTCGCGTGAGCGCCGGCCGATGGCTTCGCTGGTGCGCGAAGCCCTCGCCACCTACGTCGCGAATCACCGGACCGCCCGCGTGCCCAAGCTGTCATTCCTCGGGATCGGCACCAGCGGGCATCGCGACACCGCCGATCGGCACGAAGAGTTGCTCTGGCGCGATCTTGCGCCGCACGAACCGTTGTCGTCGGTCCGGAGACCGAGGCGAGCGGCACGTGCTCGCCCACGCACGCGCCGCTGATGCCGCTCTTGCTCGATACCGGCGTGCTCTACGCCCTCGCCGATAAGGACGACGAGTGGCACGAGCGGTGCGTGGATTACGTTCAGTCCAGTCGCGAGCTTTTGCTCGTCCCCCTAACGGTCATTCCCGAGGCCGCCTACCTCGTGCGAGCCAGGCTCGGATCGTCTGCCGAACGCCAGTTGATTCGATCGATCTCCGAGCGCGAGGTGACCCTCGAGTCGCTCACCGACGTCGACGTCGACCGGTGCACCGACCTGATGGGAAAATACACCGACATCGGATTCGTGGACGCCTCGGTAGTGGCAATCGCCGAGCGGCTGCGACTCACCGCGATCGCCACCACTGACCGCCGTCACTTCTCCGGAATCCGCCCGCGTCACCGAGCGTCGTTCACGCTCGTGCCCTGAAGGCCTCCGCTGGCGGCACTCGTCCAGTCAGCGAGGGGCCGGCCCTGCTGGCGCCTATAATTGAGGAGTGCACGCCACATTCACCGACGCGCTCTCTGCAGACGACGTCAAGCGCGAAGCGGCGGCTCTCGGCTTCGATCTGTGCGGCATCGCGCCAGCCGGCGCGCTTCCGGAGCTCGCGTTCCTCCGCGAGTGGCTCGATCGGGGATATGCCGGCGAGATGCACTACCTGGAGCGGACGGCGGAACGCCGCGACGATGTGCGTCACGTGCTGCCATCAGCACGCTCGGTAATCGTGCTCGGGTCCGTCTACAACGTCGACCGGCCGTACTCGACCGAGAACCCGGCCCGCTCGCGCGCGGCAATCGCGCGCTATGCCTGGGGCGACGACTACCACGTCATCATCGGGAAGAAGCTTTCCCGGCTGCTCACGTGGCTGCGCGAGCGCGCGGGCCCAGCGTTCGAGGGGCGCGCGTACGTGGACACAGGACCCGTGCAGGAACGCGTCTATGCGCAACATGCCGGCCTCGGGTGGATCGGAAAGAACACGTGTGTCATCAATCCCTCGATGGGCTCGTGGATCTTTCTTTCCGAGATCATCTGCAATCTCACACTCGAGCCGGACGCGCCGGCGCTCGATCAATGCGGAACGTGCACGCTCTGTCTCGAGGCGTGTCCGACGGGCGCGCTCGTCGACGAGCACGTCCTCGATTCGACACGTTGTCTCTCGTACCTCACGATCGAGTTGAAGGGGCCGATTCCGGTCGAGCACCGGAGCGCTATCGCCGAACACGCGTACGGCTGTGATCTGTGCCAGGAAGTGTGCCCGTGGAATGCGCATCCTGCCGTGTCGGCGGCCACCGAGTGGCAGCCGCGCAGCGGTTTCGATGGTCCGACGCTTCTCCAGCTGTGGCAGCACACCGATGAGGAGCTGCGAATGCTGTTGAAGGAAAGCGCAATGAAGCGGGCAGGCATCACGCGCCTGCGCAGGAATCTGGCCGTCGCGATTGGAAACTGCGGTGATCCGTCGACAATCGAAACGCTGTCGACCCGACACGCACCCTCGTGCGCCGACCCGCTCGTCGACGAACACGTCCGCTGGGCAGCGGAGAAGCTCGGTGGCTGAGTCCTCGCGCCCGCGAATGCCGCGAGGCGGAAAACGGGGCGGCCGCGAACCAAAGCCCGGCGAGCCCGTTCCCGACCTCCTTCCCGATCACCCGACGCTCGAGACCGTTCGCGAGGCGGCCTCGACCTGCAAGGCTTGCGATCTGTACAAACGCGGCACGCAGACGGTGTTCGGTGAGGGACCGCGCAAGGCCGCACTGATGCTGGTGGGCGAACAGCCGGGCGATGCCGAGGATCTGGCCGGGCAGCCTTTCGTCGGACCCGCCGGACGGCTGCTGGACCGCGGCCTCGAGGAGGCGGGAATCGATCGCGGGCTTGTGTACGTGACGAATGTCGTGAAACATTTCAAGTGGGAGCCTCGCGGCAAGCGGCGCATCCACGCCAAGCCGAACGCCGCCGAGATCAGCGCCTGCCGTCCGTGGCTCGAGACTGAAATCGCGCTCGTCAAGCCGCGCGTCCTCGTCTGTCTCGGCGCAACGGCCGCGCAGGCACTGCTCGGCAAATCGTTCAAGGTTTCGCGCCAGCGTGGTGAGTTCGTCGCCTCGACGATGGCCCCGTTCGTGACCGCAACCGTCCACCCCTCGTCCATACTGCGCGCGCAAGGCGAAGACGCGCGACGGGCGGAGATGGCCAGGTTCATCGCCGACTTGAAGAAGGTGGCTGTTCAATTGGCGGGCAGCCGACGAAGCGGAGGCGGGAGCTCATAATGACAGAACCGTTTCAACCGACACTGCTGCTTTCGATGCCGCAGTTGCAGGACCCGAACTTCACTCGCACCGTCGTGCTCCTCTGCGACTACGCACCCGAAGGCGCATTCGGTCTGGTGCTGAACCGTCCGACGGAAATGCGAGCGACCAGCATGGTCAAACTCGAGCCGCCGGTCGTCGGAGGCAACGCGCTCCCGCTCTGCATCGGTGGACCTGTCGAGCCCGAACGCGGGTGGATCCTGCTCGGTCAACAGCCGGAAGATGTCAACGAGTACCGCATGATTCGCGAAGGTGTGTACTTGTCGACATCGCCTGTACTTCTGCGACGCGTGCTCTCCACGTCCCCCGCACCCCGCGCGCGCGTTCTCGCCGGCTACGCCGGCTGGGGGCCGGGTCAGCTCGAAGCGGAGCTCGCGCAATCCGCGTGGCTGATGGGCGACGTAGATGTCGACCTAATCTTCGACATCGAATCGTCACTGATGTGGGAAACCGCCATTCGTCGACTTGGGGCTGATCCTTCGGCGTTGCAGGTCAGTCACGGCGTTCACTGAAAGGAGCTCTCAATCCCTAATCCCTGATCACTGATCGTGAAGCACTCATCCTCGAATCGCTTGAACCGCCGAATCAGGTGTTCAGGATTCAAGGATTGAGCGATTAGTGATCAGTGATTCCGCGTTCGCAGGTTCCAAGTTCCTGGTCCGGTTCGGCGACGGCTTTCGAGTGAGAGAACCGTCGGAACCGACCCTGGAACCTGGAACCCGGAACCTGAGAACCTCACGTTCACTTCAGGATTTCGGCGAAGAACTCGATCGCTCTCGGATCGCGCGATTGTCCCAGCCAGAAGATGGCCTGCTTGCGGACAGCGGGATTCGAGTTCGTGCGGGCGATCTGAATCAGGAGCGGCACGCCTTCGTCCTTGGGAAGCTGACTCAGCGCGAATACCGCCTTCTTCTTCACTTCGGTGTCGGGGTCTTGCTCGATGCGTTCGGTGATTGCAGCCGAAGCCTTACGGCCGGCCTTCTGACCGAGCCAGAAGATCGCTTCCCCGCGAGTGGCTGCGTCGCTGTTCGAGTTCGCCACGCGCACCAGCGCGTCGACACCCGCATCGTCCTTCAGCTGGCTCAGCGCGAATACGGCTTTCTTGCGGACTTCCGGTGAGGAGTCCTTCTCGAGCGCGTCGAGGATCATCGCCGGCGCGCGGCTGTCGTTCTGTTGCGCCAGCCAGAAGAGCGCTTCGCTGCGCAAGCGCGGTTCGGCATCCGATCGGGCGGTGCTCGCGAGCGTATCGAAGGCGTCCTTCTCGTGACTCTGAGAGACCCCGAACACGGCGGCCTTTCTGACTTCGAGGCTGGGATCGTCGTGGAGAACCCGCTTGAGCACGTCGAGCCCATGGCGTCCGCGCGCGTTGCCGAGCCAGAACGTGACCTTCTTGCGTACGAATTCGGGTTGATTGCTCGCGACGAGCCGATCGAGAGCAGCATCCGCTGCCGGATCGCCGTGCAGCGCGATCGCCGAGATCGCGCCGTCCACCACACGGTCGCGTCGCTGCGGATCCGCGCCAACGAGCGATTCGAGCAGCGCGACGCTGTCCGACGGCTTCACGTCCTCGAGCCAGACGACCGGTCGACCGCCAGCGTCAAGTTCGCACTCGTCCGAGAAGATTCGGACGCGATCGACCCGACGCTCGGCGATGCGGAAGAGCACGGTCATCCGATCGGATCCTTCGAGCCGCACGGGACCCGCCGTTGCCTGAGAACGGGTCCACATCGATGTGCCGTCCGAAGATGGCTCCAGACGACACCCGCCGCAGCAGCGCCGGCCGTCTGACATCACAACCGTCCCGTTGGCCCAGGTGGTCCCGGAGTCGAAACAGCACATTACGCGCTCACCGTCGACAACCGGGACCTTGTAGCCGATCCAGGCCACGTCAGGCTGAGTACTGACCAGCTTTTGAAACGATTGCACGAACGGCGAGCCGGCGGCCTGCACCGTGATTCGTGCGTTCGAGATTCGCGTCTGCTGGGCAACGAGCACTGCAGCCGACGCCGCGATCGTCAGGGCGACAGCGATGATCGTGTAACGCTTCGACATGACCGCGCTCCTCTACTTGCCCAGGATCTCCAGCATGTACTTCGTCGCCTCCGGGTTGTTGCCCATCTGCGACAGCTTCTGCACGATCTGCATCTTCATGTCCATATCGGTTTCCTTCCGCGCGATCGCGACGAGCGACGTCGCGTTCCCCTGAAGGAAGAGAGCGTTGATGACCTCCTTCCGGATCGCCGGCGTCTTGTCCGCGCTGTAAATCTCGACCAGCGCCTCGCCAGTGCGCTTCGATCCCATGAGACCGAGGTTCCGGATCGCCGTCCGGCGCAGGTCCGGGTTCTGTTCGGTCTTCGCGAGGTCGATCATCCGTGTCGCGTTGCCGCCGACGAACATCGCGTTGATGATCCGCTTCTTGACGTCGACCGAGCCCTCTTTCGTATAGAGCTGCCACAGCTCTTCGTGCGCACCCATGACGCCGAGCTGTTGGACCGCCTCGGCGCGAAGCTGCGGATCCTTCTCGCTCTGGGCCGCGGTGAACAGACGATCCTTCTCGCCTGCAACCATGAACGCGCGAAGAATCCGGCGCTTTATGTCGACGTCCGCCGTCCCTGCGTAAACCTCGGCGAGCGCGGCGCGGCTCTCACGTCCGCCGTGCACGCCGAGGTATTGAATCGCCTTGCTCTGGAGCTCCGGCGTCGAGCTACCCTTCGCGAAGTTCTTCAGGACCTCGCGCGCGCGATTCGAGTTGCTCTGGGCGAGCACGAACAGCGCTTTGTCCTTGACGCGGGGCGATGACGCGCCTGCAAGGAGCTTCTCGAGCATCGGGATGGCTTCGTCGGGCGCGGAGTTCTGGAGTGCCTGGATCGCCAGGATCTTCAAGTCCTCATCGGCCTGACCCTCTGGCGGGAGCTTTTGTCCGGAGCTCTGACGAACTTCGAACTCCAGCGCCTTGGCTTCCTTCGAATACCGGCTGTCGGGGTACCCCTTGGTCAGATCTGAAAGCGTTGCCAGAGCCTCTGCGCGTTGCCCGAGCCTGTTTTGCGCGTAGGCTTTGTAGTAGAGCGCGGCGTCCACGCGTGTCATGCGCATCTGCGCGACGCGGTCGAATGCGCTGATGGCGCGCTCCCATCGCGCCTCGTCGAGAGCATCACGACCCTGCTCGAACGCGTTCTGTTCTCTCTCGCGCTCCCGCTCGCGTCGTTCGGCTTCGCGTTCGCGCTGTTCCTGCTCGCGCTCTTTCAGCTCCTGCTCACGCTCCCGCTGTTCCCGCTCGCGCTGCGCTTGCTCGCGGCCGCGATCCTGCAGCCCGAAATCGGCTTCGGCCTGAAATGGCGCGCCCGTGGGTCCGACACCGACCGGCCCGGGCAGGAACGGTCCTGGACCTATCGGGCCCAGGGTCATCGGTCCGATGGGGCCGGCGCCCACTGGCCCGGGTCCAAGCGGGCCGGGACCAGCCGGTCCGACGCCAATGGGTCCCGGACCGATCGGGCCCGCGCCGATCGGGCCTGGTCCGATTGGCCCCGGGCCAATCGGGCCCGCACCAACTGGCCCCGGACCGATGGGCCCAGGTCCCGTCGGCCCCGGCCCAATCGGTGCGGACTGCGCCCACACCGGAGCGGCCGCGGCGACCGCGACGACGAATACGACTGCATGCTTGTTGATCATCGAAGTTCCTTGTAAGGATTCCGGCTACAGAGACGAGCGTTGACCTGCCCGCCCCTGAATGAATTGGTTCTGACGTTGACGCAGCTCTGATGACAACACGCGCACCTTGAACAACAGTCCGGCCGATTCGATCCGACGCTGCACGCTGCTGATGTCCTCCGGTGAACCTGCGGCAACATCCACGAGCACGCGCTCGAGCTGATCGAGCAGATCCACGACTCTCGTGTCGCCGGACGCTGCCGCCGTCTGTCGATACAGCCGGTTGGCGGCGACGAGCTGTTCGGCTCTCGCTCGCTCGGACGACATCTCCGTATCGCTGCCGCTCTCTCCGCCGGCGAGCTCCACAAGCACCATCCGTGATCGATCGAGGTGGTCGCCGAGATCGACGAGCAGAATGCGGTCACGCATCTGCTCGGAGGTCGCGTCCGTATTGGTCGTCACTGTCCCTGGCGTCTCAGGAGCGCGCGACATCATGCGTCCCGCGAAGAACGCCCCTGTGACGAGCATGACGACCATCGCGGCCCATGCGAGACGAGCCGGCGAGAACACGAGCCACTCGAGCCACCGATCGCGCCTGCGAGGCAGATCGGATTCGAGACGAGCCCAGACGGTGCGCTCGAAACTGTCGGGCAGCTCTGGTCTGGCCAGAGCGGCTTCGTCGACCGCCGCGAGCACGCGCTGTAATCGGCGGTAGCTTCCGCCGCATGCGGTGCACTCTCTGAGGTGAGCGGACGTCCGCTTCTCCTCGGCGTCGTCCATCTCGCCGTAGTAGTGCAGGACCAGGTCGTCATCGTGAAGGTGACTGCTCATCTTCTTACCGAGGGACTTCGTCCCCCGGACCCCCAATCTCACCCCACCGCGCAAAGTCCGCGCGGCGGGGACCCCGGTTTACCGTCGCTCGCGCGATGGTCAATCCGCCGCGACAAACGGCTCGAGTGCCAGCCGCATTTTCTTCACCGCCCGAAAGATGCTGTGCTTCGTGGCGTTCGCCTTCAGACCGAGGGCCCGGCTGATCTCGTCGATCGATTGCCCCTCGAAATGCCGCAGGACGAATGCCGCGCGCTCCATGCGGCTGAGCGCCGACATGGCCTCACTGATGCGTTCCTGCACTTCCGTACTCAACATCAGTCGCTCCGGCGATGGTTCCGCGGGATCTCGCTTGCCGGGCGCCGCCGCAAACTGCTCGAGGTCTCCTGCATCGTGACCGGCCTCACGATTCGGACGCGAACGGATGAGATCGATTGAACAGTTCACAGCAATCCGATGCAACCACGTACTGAAATTCGCGCGAGACTCGAAGCGTCCGAGCTGCTTGTACGCTTTGAGAAACGTCTCCTGCACGACATCCTCGGCATCCTGCGCGTTGCCCGTCATTCGATGCGCCAGGCGGTAGACGGCCCTGCTGTGACGCTCCACGAGCAACCGAAAAGCCTCGCTGTTGCCATCGCGCGCCAGCGCGACGGTGGCGGCGTCCGTTTGCGGCATCCGATTGCTTAGACGGGAGTTGGCGTCGGCGGTTAGCGCGGCAGGATCGATGCCCCGCGAAGCGCCTTCCTTACCGCGCAAGGCCGGCGCGGTGTGGGCCCGGGCTGGGGCAGGAGGACGGTCAGGTGAGCTCGGCATCCTCGTCCGACTCAAGTCCCACTCCATCGCGCGAACTCCGCGCGATGGGGCCCCCGGGTCGGCTCTGAGGATCTTTTACATACTTCAGGATTGCGCGCACGCGCGCGATTTCGGCGTGGAGCGCCTCGATGCATCCGGCCTGCGATTCGTGGGGAACGTCGGTCGGCACGCCGCAGAAAGGGCAAACCTTCGGCAAAGGAGGTGGCAACATCGCAGACGCTTTACGGCACGCTACTCATGGGAACACACGACGTCGTGCAAAATCGGCACCACGATTGTCGGCAGAAATGCGCCCTTGGCCCGTGGTACCGTCTGCGGCCAAGGCGGGCCGCGAACGCGGTCCCGCGCCGCGCGAGGCGGGGTGGGGCCCCGCGAACATTGAGAAATGTAGCTCGGTGGCTCGCGTTCGGGGTTCGGGAGCATTGAGAATGATGTTCGGGATTCGCTTCACCCGTATGATGCCAGATTCACGGCGAAGTAATGCAGCAGCTCATTCATGCGCGTTCTGGTGACGGGCGGGACGGGTTATCTCGGCGGGGCGATCGTGCGCGCGTTCGAGCGGCACGGCCACACGCCGCTCGTGTTCGCACGACGCGCCACGGCGGCCGTTGCTGCCGGAACGCCAGTTGCGGGCGACATCCGCGACCGCACTGCCGTCTTCGACGCGGTGCGGAAGGCAGACGCCGTCTGCCATTCGGCTGCGCTCGTCTCGGGGTGGAGCCGCCGCCTGCAGGATTTCGACGAGGTCAATGTCGGCGGCCTGCAGAACGTCCTCGATGCTGCGCAGGCCGGCGGGGTCACGAAGGTCGTCTACACGTCGTCATTCCTGGCGATGCCCCCCGCGGATCAACCGGCAGTGCTCGCCGGTAACGACTATCAGCGAACGAAGGCGGCGGCGCGTCGCGTTGCGCGCGCTGCCGCACAGCGTGGACTGCCGATCGTGACGATGGTGCCGGGGGTTGTGTACGGCCCTGGAGCATCGACTGAAGGAAACCTCGTTGGAAAAATGGTGCGCGATCATCTTGCGGGCCGGCTGCCGGGAGTGCTGGGCGGGGATCGTATCTGGTCGTTCGCGTGGATCGACGACGTTGCGGACGCACACGTGATGGCTCTCGAGCGGGCGCCCGCAGGATCTGAATATCAGGTGGGCGGCGAGAACGTGCCACAGGTGCGGCTGTTCGAAATCGTGCGCGAGCTGACTGGCCGCCCGTTGCCGCGCCGGATCCCGTTCCTCGTCGCCAACGCGCTCGCGTTGGTCGATGCGACGCGTGCACGCATCTTCGGTGCCTCGCCACAACTCACCCCCGGCACCGTCGAGATCCTCCGCCACGACTGGCCACTCGACAGCACGCGCAGCATCGACGAGCTCGGCTATCGCATTACGCCGTTGGCTGATGGCGTCCGAACGCTATTGACGTCCATCACCTGATCGCTCGAACGTGCGAACCACCGAGCGACCGAGCCACCGATCTACTGAGCTACCGTCGTCCCCGCGCGCCAGACACGCGCGGATCGGTGTTATATGCTTGAACGAATGTTCAAGCGACAGAGAACCGGATCCGTGGTGTGCTCCTCATGCGGATCCCTCGTCGGCGTGAACGACGATCGCTGCTACAACTGCGGCCGCAGAAATCCTGGCCTTTGGGGCTTCGGCCCGATGCTGCGGCAGTTCGGGAACGATCTGGGCTTCCTGACGCTCGTCGTGTACGGCTGTTCGGCGCTATATGTCATTAGCCTGATCATCACTGCGGGTCATGGCGGCAACCTCGTGGGCAGCGGAAACCCGCTGACGCTCTTCTCACCGGACCCCTACGCGATGATCATGCTGGGGGCGAGCGGAGCCGCACCCGTCTTCGAGTTTGCGCGATGGTGGACGCTCTTGAGCGCCGGATGGCTCCACGGCGGCGTCCTGCACATCCTCTTCAACATGATGTGGGTCCGCCAGCTGGGCCCGCCGACCGCCGACATCTACGGACCGGGCAAGATGGTGATCATCTATACCGTGGCGAGCGTTGTTGGCTTTTTCATGAGCAGCGCCGCCGGCGTCCTCCTGCCGGGGATTCCGATCATCGGCGGCGCTCCGCTGACGCTTGGCGCGTCCGCCGCAATATTCGGATTGCTCGGCGCGCTCGTGTACTACGGACGTCGGGGCGGAAGCTCCATGATTCGCGCGGAAGCCATGGGATACGCGACAACCTTGTTCGTCATGGGCCTGATCATGCCAGGCGTGGACAACTACGCGCATGCGGGTGGATTCCTCGGCGGCTACGCTGCCGGCATCTGGCTGGATCCGTTGAAGCCCGAACGAATGGACCACCTCGTCGGCGCGATTATCTGCCTCGGCCTGACCGCGCTTTCCATCATTGCGTCCGTCGTGACCTTCTTCGTATGAAACGCCGTGCGTAAGCCCGTCGTGCTCATCACCGGGGCGGGCGGCGAGATCGGGCACGGCTTGATCGATCGACTGGCCGGGAGGCCCGAGCGCGCAATCGTCACGCTCGACATCGCGCGCCTCGATCCATCGATTGCTTCCAGAGTCGATCGAGAGATCACCGGGTCGATTCTGGATCGTGGGCTGCTCGAGCGGATCCTGGCGGAGTTCCAGGTGGAGTTGATCTTTCATCTCGCCGCACTGCTCTCGACACGATCGGAGTTCACGCCGATCACCGCACACGAGGTCAACGTCGGCGGCACCTTGAACCTACTGGAATTCGCGCAGCATGAAGCCGAGTCGCACGGCAAGCCGGTCGTCTTCATGTATCCCTCTTCCATCGCCGCGTACGGCTTGCCGGACCTTCAAACGAAGAACGCCGCGGGGCGCGTCAAGGAAGACGATTGGATGCAGCCGACGACGATGTACGGCTGCAACAAACTGTATTGCGAGCGACTCGGCGCGTACTACGCGATGCACTACAAGCAGCTCGCGGCCGAGCGTACGAGCGGGAGAGTGGACTTCCGCTGCGTACGATTCCCGGGTCTCATCTCGGCGTTGACGATGCCGTCCGGCGGAACGTCGGATTACGGACCGGAGATGATTCACGCGGCCGCGAAAGGAGAGCCGTACGCGTGCTTCGTGCGGCCCGACACGCGAATTCCGTTCATGGCAATGCCCGACGGTGTCGATGCGCTGCTGCGTCTCGCGGCCGTTCCGCGAGAGAGCCTGTCGCGCACGGCGTACAACGTGACGGCGTTCAATCCATTGGCGGCCGAAATGCGCGCGGCCGTTCTCGAGGCATTTTCTGGAGCGGAGATCACGTGGGAAGTCGACACGAAGCGCCAGCGCATTGTCGATTCGTGGCCCGCGGATGTCGACGACACCGCCGCGCGGCGCGATTGGAACTTCGAGCCGCGCTACGGATTCGCGGAATCGTTCAGCGAATATCTGATTCCGAGGATTCGGGAGCGCTACGCGTCAAAGGTGCTAGGGTCGTGCTGACGGTGCTGACGAACAATGCCGAAGCTGACTGTTGAAGGGTTCGAGCCTGTCGAAGTCGAGTCAGGGAAGCGGCTCGTCCTGGCGATTGAGCAGGACGCCGGTGTAGATGTGCTCCACGCTTGCGGAGGGAACGCCCGGTGCACGACATGCCGCGTCGAGTTCATTGGCGGCGAACCGGATCGGATGACGCTCGCCGAAGAGCAGGTCCTCGCCGCGCGAGGTGTGGTCGGTGCGCGACTGTCATGTCAAATCACGTGCGACTGGGACATGACCGTGCGCGCGATCTCCCGACTTCAAGGAAGCGGCCGGCCGGACGCCGGACCGCCACCGGCTCCATTCATTACCCCGCCGCCGCAGTGGATTGAAAAACTCTGAACAGAGTGACGGCGCCTCCGCGGCGCACGCTATACTCTCTGAACGGCGATCGAGAGATCGTCATCGACACGACTGAATCGCTCCCATGCAAGATATACGCGCCGCGCTCCGGGCCCTGGCGCGCAAACCCGGCTTCGCAGCAATTGCGATCTGCACGCTTGCGATTGGCATCGGCGGCAACGCCGCCATCTTCAGCATCATTGACAGGGTACTGTTGCAGCCCCTCCCGTATCCGCGCCCCGATCGGCTCGTGATGCCGTGGGAGTACAGCGCCGAAGTTAAGGAGCGGACCGGTTTCGATCGCCTGCCATCCTCGCCGGGCGATGTCACCGACTTCCGGACACGCAATCGGACCTTCCAGGGCCTCGCGTCCATGCGCGCCGAACGCGTGAACCTCACGGGAACCGGCGAGCCCGAGCGCATCGGTGCCGTTCGCGTCAGCCATGAATTCCTGGACGTGCTCGGCGTCAGGCCGGTGCTCGGCCGCGGTTTCAGTGGCAACGATGCTCCCGGCGAACGGCGCGTGTTGATTGGGTACAGGTTGTGGGAGCGCCGATTCGGTAGCGATCCCGGCATCCTCGGCCGCACGATCCTGCTGAACGGTGAGCCGGCGACGGTTCTTGGCGTCCTGCCCGGCTGGTTCAACTTTCCCGGCAGCGAACTGCCAGCAGGTCTCGGGTTTACGCCCAACCCGGAGATCTGGACGCTCGATATCCTCGGCCCGGCGCAGCAGAGCAGCCGCGGCGGAAAAAGCTTCGCGCTCGTGGGTCGCCTGCGCGATGACGCGACCCTCCGCGCAGCGGAGGCTGACCTCGGCGCGATCGCAGCCGACATCGCAAGGCAGTATCCCGCCTCGAACGCTGGGTGGACGATTCGAGTCATGCCACTGCGCGAGCAGCTCGTCGGCGGTGTGCGATCGGCGCTCCTCGTTCTGCTGACCGCGGTTGGGTTCGTTCTCCTCATCGCCTGCGTGAACGTTGCGAACCTGCTTCTGGTGCGTGCCGCAAGCCGCCAACGGGAGATGTGCGTCCGGCTTGCGATTGGGGCCGATCGACGTCGACTCGTGCGGCAGCTTCTCGTCGAGAGCCTCGTGTTATCCGTTCTGGCGGGGGCTGTCGGGCTGTTTGTGGCTTGGTCGACGCTGCACGTCCTGCTCGCGACGTCGCCGCTGAACGTACCGGGCGTCTCGGCCGCTGGTCTCGATCTCCGTGTGGCTCTTTTCACGCTCGTGGTGTCCGTGGTGACCGGCCTTGCCTTCGGCGTCGCGCCCGCGATTCAGACGACGCAATCCGACGTTGCGGAAGGATTGCGGGACGGCACGCGCGGAAGTGTCGGCAGCCGTCGCGCACACCGGATGCGCCACACGCTCGTCGTCCTCGAGGTTGCGCTTGCCGTCGTGCTGCTCGTCGGCGCGGTGCTGTTGACAAGGACGTTCGTGCGCCTGCTCAGCGTCGACACCGGCTTCCGCACGGAAGGCGTGCTGACGATCGAGGTCGCGCTTCCGCGAACTGCGTACCCGAATGCTGCTGCCCCAGATTT
Organism: Acidobacteriota bacterium; assembly: GCA_046727175.1. Classification (GTDB taxonomy): domain Bacteria; phylum Acidobacteriota; class Vicinamibacteria; order Vicinamibacterales; family 2-12-FULL-66-21; genus JBKPCD01. The sequence continues at coordinate 28,745 of JBKPCD010000103.1, forward strand.
CTTCGAGCGGCTCATCGCTCGCCTCTCCCAAGTGCCTGGAGTTCAGGGCGCTGCGGTCACCTCCGGGCTGCCGCTTACCGGTCCAGAGAACCTCCGGCAAATCACGGTCGAGGGGCGCCCGCGACCGGAGCCAGGCAGCGAAACCATCGCGGACTATCGCGTCATCACGCCCGAATATTTCCGGATCATGGATATGCCGCTGCTCTCGGGTGAGCTGTGGAGGGCAACGCCGATGCCCGACGCGGCGCCCACTCTGCTGGTCAACGCGACGATGGCGGCGACTCTGTGGCCGGGCGAGAATCCCATCGGGAAACACCTGAAGCTCACGAGCTTCGATCAGCCGGGCCCGTGGTTCACCGTCATCGGGGTCGTCGGCGACACGCGGCAGACGGGACTCGACAGTGCCCTGCGGCCCCAGGTGTACGTCCATCAGCGGACGGATCCGTATCAGCAGATGGTGGTAGTCCTGCGGACCGGCGGTGACCCGCTCGGTTTTGCCGCCGTCGCGCGCGCCGCCGTCCTCGAGCTCGATCGCGATCAGCCGGTGGGCCGCATCCGGACGATGAAATCTGTCGTCGATGAATCGGTCGCGAATCGGCGGTTCACGATGTGCCTCGTGGCGACGTTCGCCGTTCTCGCGCTCGGCCTCTCGCTCCTGGGGTTGTACGCAGTCGTGTCGTATTCGGTAGCCGAGCGCACGCGTGAAATGGGTGTGCGCCTCGCACTCGGAGCGAGCCCGCACAGCCTGTTGCGTCTCGTGCTGACGGAAGGGCTGACACTGGCGGCCGGTGGAGTCGCGGCCGGCCTTGCCGCGTCGTTCGTGCTGACCCGCTCGATGCAGAGCCTCCTGTTTGGTATAGCCGCTCACGATGCGACGACGTTCATCGTCGTTCCGCTACTGCTTCTGACGGCATCGGCTCTCGGTTGCCTCGCTCCTGCACGCCGTGCGATGCGGGTCGACCCCATGGTGACGCTCCGATCGGAATAGCGCGGAGGTCCAACTCTCTCCGGGGGACTGCGTCCCCCGGACCCCCTCACGCCGTCGCTCGCGGGGCCCCCATTGCCCCGCTCCGCTCCGGCGGGCTCACTCGCTGCGCGCGTTCGCTG
>JBKPCD010000104.1:0-23521 GCA_046727175.1 Acidobacteriota bacterium
CGATGAGCAACGCAGCCAGGCGGGATGCCCCGCCCGGGAATTGTGTGAGTCATCACGGTTCCAGGGGACTAGACGCAAGCTTGATAACGCCGCGCTGGCGCGCGGACGGCCTTGACCGGAAACTTGACTCAAAAGCTCAGAATGGAACCGGTCAAGGCCTCTGGGTCAGCATCCGTGTTGCATACGTACCGCGCACTGGAGCCACTCATGATTCGCAAACTCGCGTCCGGGGAGTATCGACTGTATTCGCGGAAGCGCGACCCAAAGACCGGAAGGCGGCGCAACCTCGGTACATTCAGGTCGCGCGCAGCGGCGGAACAGCACGAGCGCGCCGTTCAGTTCTTCAAACGGCGGGGATAAACGAAAACTGAACAAAGCAACTGGTGCTACGGTGACGCCGCAGCGCGTGCGCATTCGGCCGCACGCGCCAGCAGCAGCTCGCGTTCGCGTGCGTTGCGCGTCAGCGAGGCGGCGCGCTCGAACTCCGGACGCGCCTCGTCGAATCGTCCTAGCCGGCTGAGGAAGTCGCCGCGCACGCTCGGCAGAAGATGATAGTTTTTCAGCGACGGTTCCGACCTCAGAGCATCGACCAGAACCAGCCCGGACTGCGGACCGTACGCCATCCCGACGGCGACCGCCCGATTGAGCTCGACCACCGGTGACGGGATGAGCGCCACGAGCATCTCATAGAGTTCCGCAATGCGCGGCCAGTCCGTTTCTTCGGGCTTCAGCGCCAGTGCGTGACACGCTGCGATCGCTGCCTGAATCGTGTACGGTCCTCGGTCGCCGTCAAGGGCTTCGGCACGTTCGAGAGCAGCCAGCCCTCGACGGATCAGCAGGCGATCCCACAGCGCGCGATTCTGGTCGAAGAGCCGAATCAGCTCTCCTGAAGGGCCGATGCGAGCGTTGGCCCGCGAGGCCTGAATCTCCAGGAGGGCGACCAGACCGTGGACCTCGGCCTCGTTTGGTGTGAGCTCTGCCAGAATCCGGCCGAGACGCAACGCGTCGTCGCACAGGGCGGGTCGCATCCAGTCGTCGCCAGCGGTTGCCGAGTAGCCCTCGTTGAAGATCAGGTAGATGACTTCGAGCACCGAGGAAAGACGACCGGCGCGGTCATCGCCGCGTGGCACTTCGAAGGGCACTCGCTTCTCGGCGAGCGTTCGTTTGGCGCGGACGATACGCTGCGCGATCGTCGGCTCCGAGACGAGGAATGCGCGCGCGATCTCTTCCGTCGTAAGGCCGCCGAGCAGACGGAGCGTCAGCGCAACGCGCGCTTCGGTCGAGAGTACGGGATGGCACGCGGTGAAAATGAGCCGCAGCAGGTCGTCGCCGACGTCGTCATCGAGCGCGGCTTCGATGTCGTCGGCAGCCGAATCCTGTTTTTCCTCGAGCTCGTGCCCCAGCTCGGCGTGCTTGCGGTCGAGGAGCTTGTTGCGACGAAAGAAATCGATCGCGCGATGCTTCGCTGCGGCCATGAGCCAGGCGCCAGGGTTCCGCGGAATGCCGGACTCGGGCCACTGCTCGAGGGCTGCAACCAGCGCATCCTGCGCGAGATCCTCGGCAACCCCGATGTCTCTCACGATTCGAGCGAGCCCGGCAATCACGCGTGCGGACTCGATCCGCCACACGGCATCAATGGCCCGATGGGTCTCTGTCACAACCCTTGATCACAGCATCTTCGCCGCTGAAGGGCAAGTGGAGCCGTTACGAGATCGAAGCCGCGCCCGCTCTTCCCGTATTCGAGCCGTGGCGCGCATACCTGATAAGGCAGACTCCGGTTGCGAGCACGCCTGCGCCCACTAGCGCTCGCGTGGCCGGCGCCCAGCGCCGCTGCATGATGTCGAGCCTCGGTTCAGCGACTCGTCTTTCACCTTGCAGCGGCGGCACGCCATAAGGACTCTCGTGCACCTCCAGCTCGTTGTTCACCCGTTGGACTCCACGAATCGAGTTCGTCATCGCGACGACGTGCTCGGCTTCGTCAGCGAGGATCGGTCCGCGCAGCGTGACGACACCGTTGCGCGCAACCACGTCGATCGCCCTCGGATGTGAAGAGGCCCGTCCGAGCCTGGCCCGCACGCGCTCCACCAACACGTCGTCGCTCACGAGATCGTCAGAGAAACGGCCGCGCGCAGCGGCGACGATGCCATGGGCACGATTGCTCACGTCGCGTGCCGTCGTCGCAACTCCGCGACGCGTTGCCCGAGCGGATCGGACCACCTTGTCGCGGATCAAAGCGCGACGGTATCGTCCACGATTCGGGTCGAACGCGAGCGCCAATGCGGCGCCCACCCCGAGCCCCGCGAGCACCTCCTTCATGTGCATGAGTTCTCCCCCTTTTCGATGGCTTCAGAGTCGAATGATCGCAAGCACAGTGCCGCCGCACGAAGCTGATCCAGACGGGATCCCGAGAAAGCGGAGAGCAGGAAAAAGCGTTCACCGCGCCAGCCCAAGGCTTCAGCGGCCCGTCGAAGGGCTCCGTGCGAAGGGGCAGACGGAGGACTCTTGTTCATCATCGTGCCCGTCGTAGCGATCGCGAATCGAAGCGGCGAAATGACGAGTACGTGGCACGACCCGAGATGACGTCCGCCGAACGGCGTTTCGCGTCGTCGTATCGTTCCTGCATATCCACCGGGACCCAGAAGCCAAGCGAGCTCTCGAGTCGGTACGTGACCGTCACCAGAGCGCGTTTCGAGACCTTCCTCGTCCCGCCGACGATCATCTCCGACCGGACGATGCAGCCGGTTTCTGGTGCGACCCAGAATCGGCCGCTCGCTGGAACATCGCGCCCTTCAGGAGTCGCCACAAACGTGGGCTTCGCCGTTTCGCGATAGGCGATCACTCGCGTGCGAACGCCATCCACCGTTTCTTCTTCACCCACCTCGAACGCGAAGCGGCTTCGACTCGCGGGACGAAGAAACCGAAGCGGGAAGGTCGGCACGTTGATCGTCCGATAGACATTCCCGAGGTTGAAGCGCGCGCTCTCCTTCGAGATTGCCATGGCGCGATCGGTCACGTCCGTCGCGGGGCCCTCGAAGAGCTGCTCGAGCCGGGACGATCGATCGCGGACCCACTCTCCATCGACTTGGTAGACGTCGCGGAGGGCGAACCAGTCCTCGTCGGGCGGCAGCTGGACGAGCATGTATTCGGATCGCAGCGAGCGCTGCTCCTTTACCGTTCCGAGCGGATCGATTACCTGCTGGTCGTATTGTTCGTCGGCGGCAACGGTCGAGAGCTGGTGGTCCTCATAGTCGACCACGTACGCCCGCGCGCGTCGCAGCACGTCGTCTGCCGCCGCGAGTTGCGCTTTCGGCGCGACGCGGAAGAGCGCGATCACTGCGCACGCGCTGAGAACGAACGTTACCGCTGCGCGAAGCGGTGGCACGTCGCCAAGCTCGACCCGCATACCGGGCATTGTGTATCAAACGCTTCGGGGGTCCATTAGGCGTCCACGGCTGAACAGTCGAGGTCGAAACTCGACTGCGAAACTCGGTCAACTCGCGGATCCTGCTTTACCAAAGCTTTACTAACTATTCACCGCAAGGTGATGTAATCTCGACACCGCATCCGGTACCTTTGCCTGCTACGGGCATCGAACCCAGGGCGATCGCGCAACGGAGGCGCTACCTCGCAGGAAAAGAGAAAGGGGCATCCTATGAAGCACGGCGTCTGGATGGCAGCACTTATAGTCAGCGTGGTGCTGTCGAGTCCGCAGAGCAGTTCTGCGTCGATCATCATCTTCGAGGTCGGGGGTAATGCGTCAACGGGAAGCATTCAGGCAACCGTCGACGCGTTCAGGACGGCGCTTGGCAACCCGAACAACGGCAACGCGCCTGGCACGATGGGGGGCCGGCGCGAGATCAATTGGGACGGTGGCGGAAGCACGGCGACGACCCCTGGAGGCACACCGTTCACCGTATTCTTCGACAGCCGCGGTGCCCTCGCTACGACTCCCGGAACCGGGTTCGTGCAGGTTCCGGTTACGGACAATAACGCAAACGGCTTGTCGGATATCGCGGACTTCTATTCGAACCCGGCCTATAACGGCGAGTTTGGGGCGTTCAGTCCCGTCCGCGTGTTCAACCCGATCGGCAGCAACATCACGGACGTAACCTTCATCGTTCCCGGTACGGCGGCCGATCCGATATCGGCGACGGTGAGCGGATTCGGCTCCGTGTTCTCGGATGTCGACACCGCAACCAGCACTCAGATGATGTTCTTCGACATCTTGGGCAATATTCTCTTCAGCCGATTCGTACCGGCTGGTTCGGTTCCCAATGGAAGCCTCTCGTTCCTCGGCGGTTTTGGAAACGCCGGCGAGCAAATCGCGCGCGTGCGACTCATTACAGGTAACGCCGCGCTCGGTGCGGGCACAACCGAAGTTGGTGCGATCGACCTGGCCGTGATGGACGATTTTCTGTACTCCGAACCGCAGGCAGTGCCCGAGCCCATGACGCTTGGATTGGTTGCCGTCGGTTTTGGTGCGGCCGCGAGCCGCGCACGTCGACGTCGGCTCGACAAACTCGACAAACAGGTAGAAAGACCCTCCTGATCGATTGCCCGCCGCGCCAGAACCGCGCGGCGGGCCGGCGCTCAGCGGATGCCGAACGCCACGAGCTTGGTGTCGAGTCGTGACAGCGGCGAGTCGTGACCGCCTGCCGCAATGACAACCATCTGACGGCCGTTCTCGGTTGTAAACAGCAGCGGAGTTGCACGCGCGCTCGTGGGTAGCCGAGCATTCCAGACTTCACGACCGTCGCGCGTGTCGAACGCGCGAAAGAATCCATCCATCGTTGCGCCGATGAATACGAGCCCCGTCTCGGTCGCGACCGGACCGCCAAGGTTGGGCGCGCCGGTCGGCGCCGGCAGCTTTACCGACAGCGATTCGCGCATATCGCCGAGGACGACGTGCCACGCGATCGTTCCTCGATCGGCGTCGACGGCGACTAATTCTCCCCAGGGTGGCCCGACACACGGTCGGCCGGCAGGCGAGAGAAAGAACTGGCGCGACATCGAATACGGCGTCCCATCCTGCTCGGTAGTCTCGCGCTCGGGGTGAGCTCGCTTCTGCTCGTCGAACTGCGCTCGCGGCAGAAGCCTGACGACGGCAGGCAAACGATTCACTGGCGCGATGAGTAGTCGATGCACAGGATCCCAGGCAACGCCGCCCCAATGCAACCCGCCGATGTTTCCCGGCACGGCGATCGTCCCCGCAAGACTTGGCGGCGTGAAGACGCCGGCGTTTCTCAACGTCTGGAACGACGCGCGGCAGACCTCCAGATCTTCCGGTGTTGCGCCCCACAAGTCTTCTTCACGCACCTGTTGGGGAACGAGACTCGGCGGTGCATCGGGAAAGGGCTGCGTGCGGGACGCGACTTCGCCTTTTACGTCGCTGGCAGGCACGTCGCGCTCGTTGATTCGGAACAACGGCTTGCCGGTCAGCCGTTCGAACAGGAAGAGGTGACCTGTCTTCGATCCCACCGCGACTGCGGGTCCGGATTTCGCCGGATACAAGAGGGGAGGCGACGCGACGTCGTAATCCCACAGGTCGTGATGCACGGTCTGGAAGGACCAGGCCACCTCGCCGGAGGATCCGCGGAGCGCCACGATGGAGTCCGCGTATCCGTCGTCGCCCGGGCGCAGTCCGCCGAAATAGTCCGGGCTTGCGCTGCCAGTCGGGAGGTAGACGAGCCCGTTCGGTTCGTCGGTCACGATCTGCGACCACGTGTTCGCGCCTCCGGCGGTGGCATCCGCCGGCAATGGATGAAACGTCCAGCGGAGCGCGCCGGTCCGGCTGTCGAACGCACGCACTTCGCCCGACGCCATTCCCGCGCGGCTGTTGTCTGCGACGAACGAGCCGACGATCACCAAATTGCGGAAGAACGCTGGCGGCGAGCTTACGCCGTACTCACCTGCATACTCGGGTGGCCGCCTCAAGCCGCGCGTGAGATCGATCTGTCCGTTCTCGCCGAAGTCGGTGCATCGTTGCCCGTTCTGACGCTCGAGGCAGACCAGTCGCGCGTCGACGGTGCCAACGTAGACGCGATCGCCGCGAACGGTGACGCCGCGGCTCGTGAACTCGCTGTAGTTCGCGTCCTCGCGAACGCGAAGCTCCGTGCGCCAGACTTCGGTGCCCGTTTCCGCGTCCAGCGCGATGACCGCTTCGCGCGGGGTGGAGAGATACAGCCTGCCGGCGGCGTAGACCGGCGTCGCTTCGAAGGCCGGCCGCTTGCGTCCCTTGCGGAAGGCTTCGGTAGACTCGCGCGTGTCGTACGTCCAGGCGACGCCAAGCCGCACGATGTTGTCGATCGTAATCCGTTCGAGCTTGGGTTGCGACTCGCTCGCGACGACAATCGCGCCGAAACACGCCAGAGCAATCGGTATTTGACCCTTCAATCTCGTTCGACTCCTCGCTCGACCGACACTACATCAACTCCACCGATGTGAGTTAGTCTTGAAGGCGCGTGATGACGGATCAAGAGAAGCGACAACTCGACGACGACGGGTATGGCCTGCTCCAAGGCGCGATCGACGACGCGCTCCTGCGTGAGCTGCGGACGCGAATTCTCGAACAGTTCGAGGCAGAAGGCGATCGCGCCGGCCACGAGTTTCGCACCGAGGAGCACGCGCATCGACTCGCAAACCTCGTCGACAAGGGGGAGGTGTTCCGTCGCGCGATCGTGCTGCCGCGGATGCTCGAGCTCGTGCGGCACGTGCTCGGGCCCGAGATCAAGCTCAGTAGCCTGAACGCGCGATCGGCCGATCCACACACCGACGTCGGCCAGCCGCTGCACGTCGATATGGCTGCCGTTCCGGATGAGAAGGGCTATTGGGTCTGCAATGCCGTGTGGATGCTCGACGACTTCACGCCGGAGAACGGCGCGACCCGGATGATCCCTGGCTCGCACAACTGGCACACGCGGCCGCAGGACGTGCTGGAAGATCCAATGGCACCGCATCCGGCGGAGGTGCTTCTCACCGGCTCAGCGGGCACGATCGCGGTGATGAACGCGCACATGTGGCATGGAGGAACGGCGAATCGCAGCGCGTCACCGCGCCTGGCGATGCACGCCTTCTACTGCCGCCGCGACAAGCCGCAGCAGCAATACCAGAAACAGCTCCTGAGACCCAGTGTCCAGGCGATGCTCTCGCCAGAGCTGCGAGAAATCCTGGCGCTGGACGATCCACTGAACGACGAGGTCAGCACACGGGTCGAGGTACGAAGCGGCTTTCTGAAGCGCTGATGATCGCGGATGATACGCGGATTCGCGCGGATCTTCGCGGATACGCGGCTCGCGCGGATTTCGCGGATAATCGGGGTGCTGTGAAACGCCGCACGCTCACGCTTTCGAGACGCGCGCTGCTTCGGCATGTTTGCGCAGCGCCGGGGCTGCTCGTGGGCGGCCGTTTTCCCGCTCGCGCCGCCGCCATCATTGCGCCTCGCTCGGCGGATATCCGCCTTCTCGAAGTCAATCATGACCTCGAGGACCATCGGTACCGCGCGCCGTACCAGTTCGGAGGCCGGTCGGTCGACCGGGTCACCATCCTCAACGTCAACTGCCGCGTGAGGACCGGCGATGGAAAAGAGGCATGGGGCTTCGGGTCGATGACGCTCGGGAACGCGTGGGCGTTTCCGGCAATGCCTCACGAAGCCGGGCTTGGCGCGATGACAGCGCTGGCCGACGCGTTGCAACCGATCACCGCGGCATGCGACGAGAAGGGACATCCCGTCGATCTGTTCAGGGTGCTCGAGCCAGCCTACCTGCGTGCGGCGGAGGACGTCTCGCGCGCGCGGGCGCTGTCGGTACCGATCCCGAAGCTGTGCACGCTCGTCGTCGCCAGCGCTTTCGACGCGGCGGTTCATGACGCGTACGGCAAGGCGTTCGGCGTCACCAGCTACGAGACGTACAACCGATCGTTCATGGGCCGCGATCTCTCGCACGATCTCGGCGCGGCGTTCGCCGGCGAGTACCTCGATCGCTACGTTGCGGTGACGCCCAAGCCGAGCATGCCCGTGTTCCATTCCGTCGGCGCCAGCGATCCGCTCGAGGCGAGCGACGTTCGCACGCGGATCGACGATGGGCTGCCGAACACGCTCGAGGAATGGATTCCGCGCGACGGCCTCGTGCGGTTCAAGATCAAGCTCAATGGCGGCGACCTCGCGGCCGATTTCGAGCGTGTGGTCCGCATCGATCGAATCGTCAACCGCGCGCTGGCGGTGCGTCGGGTGTCGGACTGGAAATATTCACTCGACTTCAACGAAGGCTGCCCGAACGTTGGTTACCTCCTCGAGTTCCTCGGACGCGTTCGCGAGGCGACGCCATCCGGCTTCGATCGAATCCTCTACATCGAGCAGCCAACTGGGCGAGATCTCCAGAAGGACCGCGCCAACGTCATGCACGAGGCTGCGCGGCTGCGGCCGGTCGTCATCGACGAGTCACTCACGGATCTCGAGACGCTGCTGCTCGCGCGCGACATGGGTTATACCGGCGTAGCACTGAAGGCGTGCAAAGGCCAGAGCCAGGCAATGCTGATGGCCGCCGCGGCGCAGAAATTCGGCATGTTCCTGTGCGTGCAGGACCTCACCTGCCCCGGAGCGTCGCTGATTCATTCTGCGGGGATTGCCGCGCGGGTTCCCGGCAACGCCGGGATCGAAGCCAACGCGCGGCAGTTCGTCCCAAGCGCCAACGCGGCGTGGGAATCGCGCTTTCCGGGGCTGTTCACGATCCGCGACGGCGCGATGAACACGGGCCAGCTGACAGGGCCAGGTCTCGGCGCTGTGCCGCCACGACGTGGGATGCTGAAAAACGCATCCCGGTGAGGTTCCAGAGTTCCCGGTTCTCGGTTCGCAGTTCGCGGGTTCTGATGAATACTTGTCGCAACCAGGAACCTGGAACCGGGAACCGGGAACCGTGAACCTCGCAGGAGATCGTATGCTGACCCGACGCGAATGGATCCGCGCGGCGACTGGAGCCGCGGTTGTCGCGCTCGCCGAAGAGACCCACGTAGCAGCGCGCGATCAGCACGACGCCCCGTCTGGCGGAAGCCGTCCGACATTCTGCCTCTTCTCGAAGCACCTGCCCGATCTCGGGTGGAGCGACCTTGGGCGAGCCGTCAAGGACGCCGGCTTCGATGGCGTCGACTTGACCGTGAGGCCAAATGGCCACGTCCTCCCCGAACGCGCTGAGGAGGATTTGCCGAAGGCAATCGACGCCATCCGCTCTCAGGGCCTGTCTGTCCCGATGATCACGACCGAAGTCACGTCCGCGAGCTCGCCGCTCGCCAAGCCACTCCTTCAGGCCGCCGCGCGAGGCGGCGTTCGGTACGTCAAGCCCGGATACTGGCGCTACACGTCGTCTCCGGACGTGCGTATGCAGGTTGCTGCTGCCGGCGCGGCACTCGCCGGGCTTGCCGGCCTCGCCAGGGAGTGCGACATCGAGCTTGGGTTTCACAACCACGCCGGGTACATCGGCGCGGCCCTGTGGGAAATCGCACCAGCGATCGATCGCCTCGATCAGCGGTGGATCGGCTACTACTTCGATCCGCGTCATGCCGTTGCGGAAGGCGGCGGAGGCGCATGGAAGGCGGCCATGCACCTCGTCGCGCCGCGTTTGAAGATGCTCGCGTTCAAGGACTTCTTCTGGCAGAAGACGGAAAAGGGTTGGACGATTCGCGACTGTCCGCTCGGGGAAGGACAGGTCGATTGGACGTGGGTGGGATCGAAGATCCGCGACTTTCGCTTCAGCGGTCCGATCTCGATTCATCTCGAATACCAGATCCCCGGCAGCACGCCAGAGGAACGAACCAGGCTGACACTCGAAGCCGCTAGACGCGATCTCGATGTGGCTGCCCGGTTGCTGAAATAGAGGGGAAAAGGAAAAGGCAGAAGGGAGAAGGGAAAACGGAAAACGAAGAAGAGAAAGCGGGAGGCAATCGCCGACTCTTTCCCTTGTCCCTTGTCCCTTTTCCCTTTCTTTTCGCTTGTCCCTTTTCCCTTTTCCCTTACACCGTGCGGACCTCCGGCAGCTTGTACGGCGCTCGATAGCGATACGTCAGCAGCCTGTTCGCTTCCGTGTTGTTGCTGAAGCGCTCGACGTTGCGATTCCACTCCAGATACGACTTCGTTTTGTGCGCCACGTTCGCGATGAGCGTCGCCGACGTGCTACGGTGTCCGGTTTCGATGTCGCAGTTGCACGCGGCACGGCTGCGAACGCAGTCGAGGAAGTTCCGCGCGTGGGCCGCCGTATCCGCCGTGCCACCCGTGCGCTTCGAGGCTTCGATGAGCGGCTTTGCACCCGTACGATATCCACGCTCGCGCTGACGGTCGACCGGCGTCCGGGCCGGGAACTCGTTCGGCGTGATCTCGTCCGGCACGACCTCGTACCCGTCGCTGAACAAGTACAGCGTGCCCTTCGTCCCGCGGAATTCGATTTCAACGCGCCGATCTCTCGCCGCCGGCGCGGCCGTCGCGTTGTATTGCGAGAACGTGACGAGCGTTCCGCCCGGATACGTCCAGAGGGCTTCGAGCGTGTCTGGGATCTCGCGATTGTCTTCGATCACCAACTTCCCGCCCATTGCGGCGACCGCGAGCGGCGCGTCCTGTCCGAGCGCCCAGTGGATCGCGTCCATATAGTGGACACCGAAGTTCGTCACCTGTCCGCCGGAATGATCGTAAAACCAGCGGAATCGATAGAACGTGCGGTTCTTGTTGTACGCGCGTTTTGGCGCGGGACCGAGCCACGCGTCCCAGTCGAAATCGGGTGGCGGCGTTTCATCCGGCGGCGACCCGATTCCTTTCGGCCACTCGTTCTGGACGTGGAACGATCGCGCGACGGTGATCCTGCCGAGCGCGCCACTGCGCACCAGATCGGCCGCCTCTTTGACGAACGCGGACGACCGGCGATGGATACCGACCTGAACGACGCGACCGGTGCGCCGTGCGGCATCGACCATCGCGCGCCCCTCGGCGACCACGAGCGAGAGCGGCTTCTCGACGTACACGTCCTTGCCCGCCTCGCACGCGTGTATCATCTGCAGCGCGTGCCAGTGGTCCGGCGTGTTGACCGCAACCGCGTCGAGGTCTTTCAACTCGAGCAGCTTTCGATAGTCGGTGAACCGCGTGGCGTGCCCGCCGGCCTTCTGCACAGCGAAGTCCACGTACGGCTGGTAGATGTCGCAGACGGCAACGATCTCGGCGTCCTGGTGAGCAAGAAACGCATCGAGCACCTGATCGCCGCGATTCCCCACACCGATGAAACCGACACGGACGCGGTCGTTCGCGCCGAGAATGCGGCGTGAGCTCAGCGCATTTCCCACCATCGCGGCGGCAGTGGCCTTTCCGAATTGGCGACGGGTAACTGTGGTCATGGCGAATCCTTCGTGCACTACTTGAACGATCAAGCCAGATGATGCAGCGAAGTTTTTCGCAAGACTCATGGAGCTTCCGCGTGCGCAGCCGAGCTTTCGTTCTCCCGTGCGTCCGCATCTTGGCCGCCGCGACGAGCCGCGGCGAATCGCGGCGTCAGGCGCCGCTGGGACGAACGCCGACCGTGCCGGCAACGGTGACCACCGGGCCGTGGTCTCGCATGCCGATCTCCATGAATCGAAGGGATCGATCCTGACATTCGATACAACCGCGGGCGATGACTACGTGATTACTCCTGTCGCGGCCACGCGCTGACACCACCGACCGCTCTTACAGGAGAGCAGGAGACTTCCGGGGATCCTTCATTCAGGCTCTCCTGACCTCCCGGTGAGCTACCTGACGGGACAATCGATCTTCGTGGACGGCGGCTGGGATGGAAAGTAGCATAGTCCTTGATTATCGGGTGGCGCCGCAGTACGAATTGTGAACGTGCATTGTGAATGAAGCGACGGCTTGCCACGCACGGCCGCTCGGACGACGTGAACATGAGTGCTGAAGTCGTCCCGCTGGACCTGCGTTTTCCGCACGCCTCTCAATTCGCAATTCACGATTGCACCGTTCAGTAACAGATGTAGTCCCGCTGACGGTGCGAGCGAGCCACCGGAGCGGAGCGGGCAAAGGGGTCCGCGCGAGCGACGGTGTAAGGGGGTTCGGGGGGACGAAGCCCCCGGACTTGAATGAGGTTGATCATGTCCGAAACTTCGGTTCCGCGTCGTGAGTTCCTGGCGGCTGGAATCGGCCTCGCGACGGCGGCCCTTGCAGGACCACGCGGCCCTGCGCAGGCGAACGAACGCCTCGGCATTGGGCTCATCGGCTGCGGCGTACGCGGTACCTACATTCTCAACGAGGCACTTGCCGTCGCGCCCGGTCGCATTCAGGTCGTCGGCTTGTGCGATGTCTGGTTCGAGGCGCGAAACAAGCTCGCGGCGTCTCTCGCGGAGACGCTGCCGGGCCAGCAGCCGCGCCTCGTGGCTCGTCACCAGGAGCTGCTGACGACGCCTGGGCTCGATGCGGTCATCATCGCGACACCGGATCACGCGCACTGCACGGTGCTCATGGACGCCGTCCGCGCTGACAAGGACGCGTACGTCGAGAAGCCGCTGTGCGCCCGGCTCGAAGACGCCGTCGCCGCACACGACGTCGTGAAGGCAAGCAACCGAATCGTGCAGGTCGGAACGCAGCGGCGGAGCAGTCCGCGATTCAAAGCTGCTGCGGAATACGTGCGGTCGGGTGTGTTGGGCAAGATCTGCAAGATTGAAACGGCGTGGAACCGCAACGTGGCGAGCTGGGCGCGGCCCTACGACACGATCAAGCAGTCGGATGTCGACTGGGATCAGTATCTGATGTATCTGCCGAAACGCCCGTGGGATCCAATGCGGTACCGGCGCTGGCAGTGCTTCTACGATTACACGACGGGACTCGCCGGTCTCCTCGGCAGCCACATGATTGACGTCGCGCTCTGGTTCATGGACGATCCGTTCCCGTTGTCCGCAGTCGCGCTCGGCCGCACGCTTACGTGGAAGGACGGCCGTGAGATCAGTGACACAGCCGAGTACGTCTTCGAGTTCCCGAAGGGGTGGTTGCTTACGTTCTCGTCGCGTCTCGGCTCGGGTCCCGAATCCGATTACGAAATCTTCTACGGGCAGGAGCGGACGCTCGACTCGCGTGACTGGACCAGCCGCCCGGCAGCGAACACGCGTCCAGCCGACGCAAAGGACATCGTGCTCCCCGATCCCATGCCGGCGAGCGAAGGATCACTCACCGCGGGCGACGCGCGGCCGCACGTCGCGAACTGGATTGAATGTCTCGTCTCGCGCAAGCAGCCGAATGCGCCAATCGAGGTTGGCTACGCGCACGCCGTGGCGTGCTGCCTCGCGCGCAAAGCAGAGCGGACAGGTCGGAGCATGAAGTACGACGCGGCGCAGCGTCGGATCGTGCACGCCTAGACTTCTTATTTCTTACTTCCTTCCGGCTGCAGCGTAATCGTGAGCGGCGTGCTGCGGTCGGCCTCGACGTTCACCGCCCACGACCATGGCTGGTACCCGGCGAGCTCCAGCCGGACGACGCGGCTTCCGGCGCGGATGTCGTTGACCGTCAGCGGTGTCTGCCCGCGCGGCACGCCATTGATGGAAACGCTCGCGCCGGCAGGCCGCGAGCTGACGCGCAGAATCCCAACCGGCCCGTTCGTTGCGCGACGTCGGCGGGCGCCAACTTCCGGCGGCCGATGCACCGGCTCCTTCGCACTGGGCGCGACGTTCGGCACAGCATTGAAGTTCGCGGGACCCGCGAGCCGTTCGGTTTGACCGACGCCGTCATCGCGTTCCGTGGCGGCTACGCCCCTGGGGGACCCGCGGCCGCTGGTTGCCGCCACATTCGGGGCTGGCAGCCTCACGTCTCCGCGCGGCCGCCAATGATGCGTGGCGACGGTCGATTCCAAGGAATCGGCGCGCGGCTGATCCGCAGCACTTCGTGGCATCAGGAACCGGAATCCGGCGAGAGCGAGCAGCGTACACCCGAGTGCGGTCGCTATTGATGGCCGCTGGAACGTTCGACGGCTGACGAGGGATGCTCGCCCCCGGCTCAGCTGCCGCACAAGCGATTCTCCAACTCGGCAGGACACAATCAGCGCTGCGCATGCTGTCCTTTTTAGCAACTGCGTACTACGTGAATACGCGCTGAGAATCGGTGGGAGCGACCGCCGCCAGCGCGGTTGCTTCTGATTTGTAAACGGGTTCCGGCGTCGATTCATCTGTTCTGCCCCGTTGATCGGGGCGACAGATTCATAAAGAGGACGCGCGTTCCTATCGTCATCCGGAAAGAACGTTGATGGCTTTCGGGCGGACGGTTTCATCCGGCGATCCGCCGCAGCACATCATATGCCGAACCAGTCCTCTTGGAACCGCCTGAAACTGCAGAAGAGCTCTTCGGAAAAGCAGACTTTAGTTGCGCATCCTGGAT
The DNA here is from genome assembly GCA_046727175.1 of Acidobacteriota bacterium. GTDB lineage: Bacteria > Acidobacteriota > Vicinamibacteria > Vicinamibacterales > 2-12-FULL-66-21 > JBKPCD01. The sequence goes on from JBKPCD010000104.1 coordinate 14,381, forward strand.
TCGAACCGCGAGATCTGATCGGGCGTCCCCAGCACGGCAACGAGATCTCCTGACTCGAGTCTTGCCGATCCGTCGGGATTGGCGATAAACGAATCAGCGCCGACGATGCCGACGACGGATGCTCCTGTCGTGCTGCGGATTCGGAGCTCTTCCAGTGTTCGATGGTTGAATGGGCTGTCCGACGGTACGCCGAACCACTCGAAGTCGAGATGCCGGCTGACCTCGCCAATGTGTGACATGACCGACACGCCCAGGCCGCCGTCACTTTTCGCGATACCGTATCGCTCGCGACGCATGGCGCTTCCGATCCTGAGGACGTCGTAAGCCGGCACGGTGAAGTAGAGAAGCGCCTGTCGTGTCATTTCGATCGCCGCTTCGAACTCCGGCGCCGTGACCTCGTGTACGCCGAGCGCGTAAAGCGCCTGCACCGCCTCGTTCCCCTCGGCTCTAGCGATGATCGGCAGATCGGACCGGAGCTGCTTGACCGCTGTCACGATTGCACGGACGTCGGGAAACGAGGGCACCGTCACCAGCATGGCTCGCGCGCCGGCGACCTGCGCCGCCTCGAGCACGATCGACTGGCTGGCATCCCCGTAGATCACCGGAACGCCGGCCTCGCGCGCCTCCTGCACGCGCCGATCGTCGAGCTCGATCACGACGAACGGCAGCTTCAGCTCGCGAAGCGCGTCGACGATTCCGCGACCGACCCGCCCCGATCCCGCGACGACAACGTGGTCGGACAAGCCGGCTGACGGAAGATTAATCGCCTGGACGGATTCACGCGGATGGCGCGGCCGGAACCGCGTGTAGATGACTGGTGTCAGTCCCGAGATCACTGGCGTGAGCGCCATCGTCACGATCGCGGTGTTCAGCGCGAGAGAGTACACCTCGCTTGGCATCGCGCCACTTGAACGTCCGACCCTGGCCAGAACAAATGCGAACTCGCCGACCTGAAACAGCGTCAGACCGACGGCGAGCGGGACGACGTTCCAATAGCCGAACATTCGCACGATGGTCACCAGGATCGCGGCTTTGCCCACGATGACGAGCGCGACAACGATGATGAGCAATCCAAGCTGCTGCCACAGGAGCGCCGGATCGAGCAGCATGCCGACCGATACGAAAAAGAGCATGCCCAACACGTCACGGAGCGGGGCGACGTCGCTGAGCGCCTGATGGGCATAGGGGGACTCGTTGACGACCAGGCCTGCGACGAATGCGCCGATGGCCATGGAGAGGCCGAAGGAGAACGTTAGATATCCGATGCCAAGTGCGAGCGTGATGGTCGAGAGCAGAAACAGCTCTCGCGAGTTGCAGCGCGCAACAAACGACATCAGACGAGGAATCACGCGCGTCGCCGCGAGCACGATTGCGCCGAGCAGACCGAATGCCCGCGCTGCGGCGATAACAATCTTCGTCGTGCCGCCGGAGGGATCGCTCAACTCCGGCAACACGATCATGAGCGGAACGACGCCGAGGTCCTGGACGACGAGGATTCCCAGCATGACGCGGCTCGACAACGTGCCGAGCCGTCCCTGCGCCTGAATCGTCTTCAGCGCGACCATGGTGCTCGAGAGCGCGATGAGGGCGCCGAACCAGACCGAGGACCGCCACTCCCAGTCGAACGCGGCTCCAAGCCCCACACCGAGGGCGATCGTGAGAACGATCTGAAGCGTCCCGCCGACGAGGGCGACAGTCCGAACCGGCATGAGCTCGCGAAACGAGAGCTCGAGGCCGAGCGAAAAGAGCAGCAATACCACGCCGATCTCGGCGAGCTGTTCGATATTGTGCACGTCCGTGACCGTAAACCCGCCCGTAAACGGGCCGACGGCCACGCCGGCGAGGATGTAGCCGACGATCAGCGGCTGTCCGATGCGCCGGGCGAGAAACCCGCCGGCCAGCGCCGCGAGCAGCACGAGTGTCAGATCGGTGACCAAAGCCATGGCTGTCGATTGCAGATTGCAGACTGCCGATTGTCGATTGCCGGGTTGCTGATTGTCGATTGAAAAAGCATCGGAGACGCTACAATCCAGCTACACGCATGACGTCCAACGAACGGCGACTGGCGGACGGCCGGGTCGAGTTGATCCAGACCCGCGCCATCGAGCAGAGCCCGCTGTACAACGACGACCTTGCGCCGGTCCCGCTCGCGCGGCGGACGTGGACGACGTACAACTACGCCGCGCTGTGGATCAGCATGGCGCACTGCATTCCCACGTACATGCTGGCCTCTGGTCTCATGGCGTCTGGCATGAACTGGTGGCAGGCGCTGCTGACGATCCTGCTCGGCAACACGATCGTGCTCGTGCCGATCCTGCTGAATTCGCATCCGGGCACCAAGTACGGCGTGCCCTTTCCTGTCTTCGCGCGCGCTGCGTACGGGACGGTTGGTTCGAATCTGCCGGCGCTGATGCGAGCGCTCGTCGCCTGCGGATGGTTCGGGATTCAGGCATGGATCGGTGGGGAAGCGTTGAATACGTTCTTCCGCGCAACCGTTCCAGGGTGGGATGCGTTGCTTGGTCCGGGCTTCGCCGGGCACACGACAACCGCGTGGCTCTCGTTCCTCCTGTTCTGGGCTCTCAACGTCTTCATCATATACCGCGGCATGGAACTGCTTCGCGCCGTAGAGAACTGGGCCGCACCCTTCGTGCTCATTATGACCGGCGTCCTCCTCGTGTGGGCCGTTTCGGGCGCGAACGGTCTGGGCCCAATCCTTTCGCAGCCGGGACGCTTCGGAACGTTTCGCGAGTTCCTGCCGGTCTTCATCCCGTCGCTCACGGCGATGATCGGCTATTGGGCGACGCTCTCGCTGAACATGCCCGACTTCACGCGATTCGGGCGCAGCCAGCGCGAGCAGATCGTCGGTCAGGTCGTGGCGCTCCCGACGACGATGTCCGTGTTCGCGGCGATGGGCGTCGTGATCACGAGCGCCACGGTGATCATCTACGGACGCGCCATCTGGGATCCGGTGCAGCTCGTGGGTCAGTTCCGTTCACCGCTCGTCGTGGCGATCTCGATGTTCACGGCGGTGGTGGCAACGCTGGCCGTGAACATCGCGGCAAACGTTGTTTCGCCGGCCAACGACTTCGCCAACGCGTTTCCTCGGTTGATCCGGTTCAAGACGGGCGGGCTCATCACCGGAATTCTCGGGATCGCGATTCAGCCGTGGAAGCTGCTTGCTGATCCGTCGGGGTACATCTTCACGTGGCTGCTCGGGTACTCGGGCGGACTCGGCTCGATCGCGGGCGTGCTGATCGCAGACTACTGGATCATCCGCCGGACGGAGCTGCAGTTGGAGGATTTGTATCTGCCTCGCGGCGCGTATCGGTTCAACGCCGGCTGGAACTGGCACGCCGCGGCAGCAACGCTCCTCGGCTGCGCATTGGCCTGGAGCGGACTCATCGTGACTGCGCTGAAGCCACTCTACGATTATGCGTGGTTCGTCGGCTTCTTCAGTGCGGGCCTCTCGTACATCCTGTTGAGCAGCGCACGATCGCGGGCGACGATCGCCCAGACCGCCAGTGCGCCATGAGGAGCCATTCCGTGGCGGAACAGATCGCGCTCGCGATCGCGGCGATTTTCACGGGAGCAGCTGTCTACATCAACGTCGCCGAGCAGCCCGCCCGGCTCCGCTTGGATAACTGCGCGCTTCTGACCGAGTGGAAACCCGCCTACGAACGCGGATTCGCGATGCAGGCGCCGCTCGCGGCAATCGGGTGTGCCGCGGGGCTGTTTGCCTGGTGGCAGACACGAGACCTTCGGTGGCTGGTCGGATCGCTTGTCCTCATCGCAAACTGGCCCTTCACGATGCTCGTCATCATGCCGACGAACTCGAAGCTGATGGCGATGGATCCGGCGAGCGCGGGCCCGGAATGTCGCGCGCTCGTCGTGAGATGGGGTTGGCTGCACGGTGTTCGCAGCGTGCTTGGAGCGGCTGCGACGCTGATCTTCCTCTGGGCGGCGATTGGATGAGGCTCCTGAGGCGATGCCGATACTTCGACGACGCGCTCCTCTCGCGAGGCCAGCTCGATGAGAAGTTCCGAATGAAACAGTTCATGGATGAATTCACGGCCGCCGGACTGATTCCCGCGCCGCTGCTGCGCTGGGAACTCACGGAGAGGCTTCCGGGGATATATCGCGTATGCTTGGGGACAAGTTCCGGGGTCGCAGGTTCCGTGTTCCCGGGCAGAAGCCGCCCGGGAACCGTGGACGGGAACCCGTGAACCGGAGTGAGGCGCGATGTGTGAGCACATCGACGAGATCTCGACGCTCCGGCTGGCCAAACGCCGGCAGTGTGAAGAGTGCGTGAAGACAGGCGCGCGATGGGTGCACCTTCGCACCTGCCAGACCTGCGGAGTGACGCTCTGCTGCGATTCGTCGCCCAACCGCCACGCCACGAAGCACGCCCGCGCAACGAGCCACCCTGTGGTCGCGTCCGCCGAACCCGGGGAGCAGTGGTTGTACTGTTATCCCGATGACGAGATGGCCGAGTACTGATGTATTACAGGACATCAGAAGTCCAGGAGACGTCATCGGAAGAAAAACTCGAGTGCTCCTTTAGCCGGACCCATCACCAATCTTGTGGTTCTTGAGCCACTTGGACAACCGTTTTACCGCGTCCTTCGCGGCCGATGTCCATGACGCCTGCCCGACGCCTTTGACCTCGCCCTGTTCCTGACCGGCCGTCACGCGCAGGCGAACGATCGTCTCGCGAAACTTCGAGATGGATTTGCCGCCAAAGCCTCCTTCGGGAACGTCGCGTTCCTCCCGGTTGACGACTTCCAGGACGACTTGCGCCTCGTCGGCGGTCGAGACGAGAGTGAACTGCGACTTGTGTTGCAGGATTTCCTGAAGATCCCGGACCGAGTCGAGGCGGCCCCTTTCGTCGTCGGATGTTGCGGCAGCGGATTGGGCCGTGTAGACGTAGATCCGAGGCTTCGGCGCGCTCCCACCCCGCGCACTGCCGGCCAACGCCATGGAAGACGGCGCGCCCGCGACGATCGCGAAAGCGACGATCGCGGCATCGCAAGCTATTGACGGGATCCGGACAACGCCCATTTTCCGCTGTAGGGACCGCTTCGCCATGTGCCCGAGGCCGAGTTTTCCACCGTTCGCTGCAGCATCTCGAGTAGAGTCCCGCGCCTGTCAGGGTCCATGTCCGCACGCCAGCTGCCGGAGATCGGATTGCCCGCTGACGATCCTTTGGGTGTTTGCGTCACGACGCGGGCCGACCAGGTGCCCGACCAGCCGCGAGCGCTTTTCTGAGCGGCCCACGTACCCTTCATGATGATCCTGTTTCCGGCATCCAGCAACGTCCAGGAACCCTGAGCCGTGTCAGGCGTCTTCGACTGCACTTCGGCGGACCAGGTACCGCGGAACGTGCGCGTCCCCGACGAGGCCGTCCAGCCCCCCTGAAGGGTAACCGTCGCCTCTTGGAAGAGGTGCGGGTGGGCAAGCAGCAACGCGATGGTCAGGTATCGGAGCATCTTCGCGCAGTCTACATCTTGTGGCAATATGATGAACCCTCATGAGCCTGACCTCATCGAAGGGTCCCGTGTATCGCGTCATGCTCGGCATCGTCGCCACCGCGGCGATCACCGGGTGCCAGCGATCCTCGACGCCTCCTTCCGCCGCGCCTGGCCCGCGTGTGTACGTTTCGGACGAGACTGGCGGCGCGGTCGTCGTGGTGGACCCGGATGCGGGCCGCGTCATCGATCGACTCTCGGTGGGCAAACGTCCTCGCGGACTGCGCCTGTCTGCCGATCGCAGCCGCCTGTTCGTGGCATTATCGGGGTCTCCAATCGGCGGCCCGGGCGTGGACGAATCGAAGTTGCCCCCGCCCGACCGCTCGGCGGACGGCATCGGCGTCCTCGACCTTGCCACCCATCGCCTCGTCCAGACCTACCGCAGCGGACAGGACCCTGAAACCTTCGACGTCGCACCAGACGGCAAAACCCTGTATGTGTCGAATGAAGATGCCGCCGAAATGTCGGTCCTGGATCTGTCGACGGGTTCGGTCCGCGCGCGAGTAAAGGTCGGAGAGGAGCCGGAAGGCGTCACGATCCGTCCGGATGGACGCGAAGTCTACGTGACCTGTGAAGCCGACAACGAAGTCCATGCCGTCGATACGTCAACGCTTGCTGTCGTCGGGCGCATGAAGGTAGGACCCCGCCCCCGATCAGTCGTCTTCACGACCGATGGCGCATTGGCGTTCATCACAACTGAGAACGGCCAGGCGGTTGACGTGGTCGATGCAAGTCAGCACTCAGTGGTCGGCAAGATCGAGATGCCAGCCAAGGCCGGGACGCCGACCCCTCCGCGACCTATGGGTGCAGTCCTGTCCCGAGATGGCCGGCAGCTCTTCGTTTCGCTCGGACGGGCCCAGTCGATTGCGGTCATCGACGTAGCGGCGCGAAAAGTGCTCAAGACCATCGAAGAAGTCGGCACTCGGCCGTGGGGGATTGGCGTCAGCCCCGACGGCCGGAAACTTTACTCGGCCAACGGGCCGTCCGGCGACGTGTCGGTCGTCGATATTGAATCGGGAAAGGTCGACCGTCGGATCGCTGTCGGCGGCAGCCCATGGGGGATCGCCGTGGCTGAACCGACCAGGGGACAGACTCCCTAAGTCGGCAAGAGGAACGGGCATGGACTTGTCCCTTTCCCGCGCAGCAGGTTCGCCCTGGGCGGCGTAATAAGCAGGGAACCCATGATTGCGCCCGTGGTTGTGCTCGTCGCGTCGCTGGTGCGGCCGCCGGTTGAGGTATACCGAGCCGATCAGAACCAGCCGTCGACGACGGCGGAATCCTCAGCGGTAACCGGAATCGTGCGCGACGAGTCGGGGAGGCCCGTCGCGGACGCGGCAATCGTCGTCCGCACGACGGGGGGCGGGCAGGAGCAGATGGTCAGCGGACCCGATGGCAGGTTCGGTGGTTCGGTGCCGTCAGGTGGTCCCGTTGTGCTGATCGTCCGCAAGGACGGCTTCGCCGAGAAGCGTCAAACGCTGCCCGCCGGGACGAATCGCAAGGACGTGGAGGTCGTGCTGTCGCTCGCCCCGGTCTCTGAAACAGTGACCGTCACCGCGTCCCGCCTGGAGCAGCCGACCGCCGACGTGCCAGCGAGCGTCTCTCTGCTCAATCGCGAAATCGTCAAGCAGTCGCCGGCCGTGGTCGCCGACGACGTCCTGCGACAGATTCCGACGTTCAGCCTGTTCCGCAGAACGAGCAGCCTCGCCGCGCATCCGACGACGCAGGGGGTCTCGCTCCGCGGCATCGGGCCGAGCGGGGTGAGCCGCACGCTCGTCCTGCTGGACGGCATTCCTGTCAATGATGCGTTCGGTGGATGGGTGTACTGGACGCGCATTCCTCTAGAGACGATCGAACGGGTCGAAGCGGTGGATACGGCAAGCTCAAGCTTGTACGGCAACTACGCGATGGGAGGTGTCATCAACATCGTGACCGCTCCCGCCTCGCGGCGCACGTTCGAACTCCGAACCCAGTACGGCAGCCGTACGAGTCCAAAAGGCGATTTCCTGGCGAGTGACGTCTGGGGGAAGGTTCAACTCATCGTCGACGGCAGCGCCTTCAGCACCGACGGCTACACGCCCGTGATCGAGAGCGAGCGCGGACATGTCGACAACAACGCTTCGGTGGGCTTCGCGAGCGTGAACCTCAAGCTGCAATACGAGGCGAGCGAGCGGCTTCGCGCGTTCCTGCGCACCGGCTACTTTCACGAAGAACGGGACAACGGGAAAGCCAGCACGATTGACGGGACCGAAGAAGCGAACGCCACGACCTGGAAATCGGCGAGCGCCGGCGTTCAAGTCAGACTTCCCGACGAAAGCAATCTGCAGATCAACGGCTTCGTCGACATCACACGCTTCCGCAGCAACTTTCTCGCAGTCCCCGCGGCAACCCCGCCACGAAGCATCGGGCGCATGACGCTGAACCAGCGCGTTCCCGCGAACTCGGGCGGCGGGACGGCGCAGTGGTGGCGCGCGTTGGGCAGCAGGCAAGTCCTAACCGGAGGCGCGGATTGGCGCTGGGTCGACGGGGACAGCGAGGAAGACGGCCTTGACCCGCAGTTCGGAACTCAGGTCACGTTGAAGCGTGTCTCGGGCGGCACGCAACGCAGCCTCGGGGTCTTCGTTCAGGACGTGATCACGCCGACGTCGAAGTTGACGCTCACGCTCAGCGCTCGCGTCGACCGTTGGCGCAACTACGATGCGCACAATCTCGAGATCAACGTTCCGAGCGGAACACCGACGGCGAACCACAATCCGACGCTGCCGGACAAAGACGACACGGTCGGAAGCCCGCGCGCAGCAGCGCTGTATCGCATCACCGATCGCCTGAGCGTCTGGGGCGATCTCGGTTGGGGATTCCGCGCACCGACGCTGAACGAGCTGTACCGCCAATTCCGTGTAGGCACAGTTCTGACACTTCCCAACAACCAGCTCGGTCCGGAGCGTCTCGTGGGCGGCGAAGCCGGCGTTCGAATCACCGCCGCACGGAACCTCTCGTGGCGGACGACGTTCTTCACCAATCGCGTTCGCGATCCCGTGTCGAACGTGACGATTGCGTCATCTGGCGCAAACGTGACGCAGCAGCGCCAGAACCTCGGTCGAACTCGCATCCGAGGGATCCAGACCGATGTCGAGTACCGGTTCGGATCGTCCTGGCGATTCTCCGGCGGATACCTGTACGACGATGCGCGCGTGCGCGAGTTTGCGTCGAACCCCGCGCTCGTCGGGAAATTCCTGCCGCAGGTGCCGAAGCATCGCGGGTCCATCCAGGCGGCGTACGCGAATCCGCGATACGCAACGATCGCCGTCGGTGTCGAAGCCACCGGACGCCAGTTCGACGACGATCTGAACGAGCGCGCCGTGCCGGGGCACAGCGAGTCGGGGCTGCCAACGTACGCGATCGTGAATGTCACGGCATCCCGGTCGATCAGCCGCAACCTGGAATTGCTGTTCGGGGCGCAGAATCTCTTCGATCAGGAGTACATCGTCGGTACGCTGCCGACGACGACCGGCGCACCGCGCCTCGTCAGCGGTGGCGTTCGTATCAGGTTTGCGGGAAAGCCGTCGGCGAACTAGACGACTGTGGGGGCCTTCCGGCCCGCGCCGGCGCGGTCTGAAGA
>JBKPCD010000105.1:0-6927 GCA_046727175.1 Acidobacteriota bacterium
CCATCCGTCTTGTTCCAGCTGTTGTTGTAGGCGACGCGCGTGTGGAGCTTGTCGCTCAATTGCGTCGTGTGGTTCGCGCTGACGTATTGCACCTGCTGTTTCTGATTCTGCGCAATCGTCAACGCAGACGAATTGCCGCTCGAGCCAGGATCGACGGTACGGTCGATCGTTGTCAGCGCCGGCTGATACGCGCCCCAGAACCACATCTTGTCCCTGACGAGCGGACCACCGACGGAGAAGCCAGGCTCGAACCGGTTGTTGTCGTCCTTCGGATACGTAATGTATTCCGCCTGCGTGGAGTCGTTGAGATTCGTCCGCAATGTGGGCGTGTTACCGGCAAGGCTGGAACCCTGCCAGTAGAAGAGCGCATTGCCAGCGTATCGGTTCGTACCGCTCTTCGTTATCACGTTGATCACGCCGCCGGTCGAACCGCCGTACTCCGCCGTGTAGCCGCTCGACTTGACCTGGACTTCCTCGAGGAAATCGGTGAGTAATGTCTTCCCGGACGTCCCGTGCACGAGGTCGGTTGTCTCGGTGCCGTCGATGATGTACCGGTTTTCTGACGCGGTCGAGCCGTCCACCATGATGCCGCCCGACTTCGGCTCGTTGTTGGTGCCCGGCGCTTGAGTCGTGACCGACAGGAAGTCGCGCCCCTTCGGCAGCAGCTCGATCTGCTCGGCGCGGATGTTCGTGGACCGCGCGCTCTGTCGGACATCGACGAGAGGTGACTCCGCGGTGACCTGCACGGTCTCCTGAACTCCCTGTAAGGCCAGCGCGAAGTCGACCTTCTTGATCTGTCCCAGGCCGACGACGACATTGGGCACCTTGCCGGGCGCAAAACCCTGCAGGTTCGCGGTGAGCTCGTAGGTGCCCGGCGGGACCGCAGTGAACCGGAATGCTCCGGCGGTATCACTCGTGGTCGAGAGTACGGCGCCAGTGTTCGAGTGCGCCTCGACGGTGGCGCCCGGAAGTACTGCACCCGAGCTGTCCTTGACGAGTCCTTCGATCGAGCCGCGTTGCTCCTGCGCGGCCGCCGGCAAGGCCAGCAACAGCGCAATCACCAATGCGGCAAATGAGCGTACGCGCATGTGTGGTTCATCCTCCTGATGGAAACGTGAACGATCCGTGCAGAGCACGATTAACGATGAGGCGAGGCGGTGTGACGAAACCTGGGATGAATAACCGCCCCGTAAGTGACGAAAACCACAGTCCAGCACACACTGCGGCTGGCGCGATTTCGAGTAGCACTCGGTGTGCCTGTTTCCGAGCGCAGAAATCCCTTGTGAAATCGCGGTCTAACCGCGCCACACGCCATTTGGACACGAAAATTCAGCTACTTGAATCCAACGGGATGGATTGAGTGACGACACGCGACTCTACAGTTCGACACCGATTCATCATAGCATTCATCACAGATGCAGTTAGTCACGACATCGAGTAATAGCTGCACGCGAACAGTATCCACGACGGATACATCGACGCCGTACCTCGAGCGTGCCTCTGGCCCGCGTAGTGCATTTCATCCGCCGCAGGAGAGGTGCCATGCGTAGACTGAGCTGTTTCGGCGTTGCTGTGCTCCTGGCGGCCAGCGTGGCTGCGTCGCAGGACATCGACAGACGATCGCGAACAAAAGTCGAGGTGAAAGACGGCAAGACCGTCACCGTGACCGGTTGCGTCGAGCGGTCGCTCGAAGGGGGATTCGTGCTCACCAACGTTGCGGGCAAGGATGGCGCACTCGGCAGCTACGTGCTCGCCAGCGACGATGACGATCTGGCGAAACATCTGGGCCACCGCGTGCAGGTGACCGGCAAGGCAGCCGATCAGGGCACTGGAAAGGTCGAAGTCCAGACCAAGAACGAAACCAAGACCGGAGACGATAAAACGAAGACCGAGAGCAAGTCGGAGGTAAAGGGCGACCTCAGGGGGCTCCCGTATCTCGGCGTGGATTCGATCAAGATGCTCGCGACGGTGTGTCCGTAGCGACGGAGCTGGCGCAGGGTTTTGGGCTCTTGGCCGGCCTACAGCCGTGAGTCCAAAGCCCTGAGCCTTTCCTCAATACTTGAAGACGACCCCGATCTCCCCGGTCCAGTAGTTCAGGTGAACAGGACCGATCGAGATCCTCGGGTCATCGGGGTGCTGAACGATGTTGAAGTAGCGGAGCTCGAACCGAAGTCCCGTACGTTCGGTGATGAAGCCGATGGCGCCGCCGCCCAGGTTGTAGGCCAGGTAGTTCCTGCTGAACGAGAACGCATTCGGCTGCGTGGTCTGCTGGTCCACGTGAAGGAGCCCCAGTCCCCCGGAGAGGAATGGCCGCAGCCCGTATTCGTTCCAGCGCAGCGGTGTGGTGAGCAGGATGTTGCCCATGAGCGCGAACGTCTTGCTCCCGAGCAATGGTTTCAACGCGGGCGAGCCGTTTACCGAATCCGCGGTGTCCGACTCGAAGAAGTGCGGCGTGTAGACGAACAGCCCCTCGATGCCGAATGGGCCGCGCGGCACCAGCGACACGGCGCCTCCGAAATTCCAGTGCACGTTTCCTGAGCCGTCTTCCAGATCGACGATCGTCGTGTCGCCGACGAATGTGATCCCGATGAGGGGCGTGAAGTGCCAATCGGCTCCCGCGATCGCAGGGAAGGACAGGATCAGCCACCCGCACAGGCACGAGAGGCGGAACGAGCCGAGCATGCGTCGAAAGATCAGACAAAGAGTCGGAGGAACAGCGCCGCGAAAAGCGAACGCGTCACGTCGCCGGCAGCCAACTGGAAGGGAGCGCTGAGCCCGTCGCTGTTGGCGAGCAGAATCAGCGTCAGATGCCGTGACGGCACTTTCATGATCAATGAGGAGTACGCGTTGGGGATTAGGCCGAAGTGCCAGATTACCGGCTGATCGTTGTATCTCTGCACGAACCAGCCGAGACCCATGGGAGCTGGCTGTCGATCACGTCCCAGTGCATTCGACCACGCGAGCATCAGCGTCTCTTCACGCAAAAGGATCGTGTCGAGTGCGGCATCGAATCGGGCGAGATCGCGAACCGTTGATACGACACCCGACGCTGCGGTCAAGGGATCCGCCGGCGCGTCGGCGCGCGCGGCGCGCCCTCTCCTGTCGACTCTGTATGGAACGGCAAGGCGCTCGAGAATGCGTGCGTAGCGGTCGAGGGTCGTCGCCTCGAAGAGTCCTTCGGGCAGCGGCGGCGGCTGCATGGCCTCGACGCCCGGCACGGAATCCTTCATCGCGAGACGGTCGAGGATCCGATCGGCGATCGTCTTCCGATACGGCTGCGGCGCGCAGAATTCCACGGCAGCGGCGAGCTGCGCGAACCGATCCGGTTCGTACCGGAAAGGCTCCCCCGTGGACGCGTTGGAGGTGTGGCTCAGGACCTGCCGCAGCGACGCCTCGGTTTCCGGCAGACGCACGCCGAACTGTCGCACCGGTTCATCCAGGTCCAGCCGTCGTTCCTCGACGCACTGCAACAACAACGTGGCGGCCATCGTCGAACTGAGGTCGCCGACGAGATACGGCGTGTCCGGTGTGGCACGGGCGCGGATTTCCTGATTCTGGAAGCCGAATCCGCGCTCCCAGACGATCTCGCCGTTTTGAACGATCGCCGCCGAAAGTCCCGGGACGCCAGCGCTCTGTCGCAGGAGATCCAGATAGGTCTCGAACGGCGGGGCCGTGGGGGGCGGGCTGGTCGCGCTCTGCTGCGCCTGGACTGACGCCAGAGACGCCACCACGAACGCCGCAATGGCAGGCAGACGCTTCGACATCGTGAGTGCCAGACGGCACAGTTTACTCGAAAACTCGGCTTTAGGCTCATGGCTCTCTTGGTTTTTGGCCAACCGTAACCCCTCTCTCAAGCCTTGAGCCTCGAGGTTCCGATCACCCACCCAACAGCTTCTCCATCTCGTCCATCACCCGGTTCATCTTCTTGATCGTCAGTTCGAGCGGTTCATCGGTGGTCATGTCGATGCCGGCATCCTTGAGAAGGTCGATCGCATACTTCGAACCGCCGGCGCCAAGAAAGGCGAGGTACCGTTTGGTCGCCGCCGGATCTGCGAGCGCCTTCTCGGAGAGCGCAGACGACGCGGTAAAGGACGTCGCGTACTGGAAGACGTAGAAGTTGCGGTAGAAGTGCGGGATGAACGCCCACTCGTGTGCGATGTAGTCGTCGACGATGCAGATGCCTTTGTCCTGGCCGTAGTACTTCTTCGTGATGTCACCGTAGAGCGTATCGAGCGCTTCTCCCGTCAACGGCTGTCCCTTTTCGACCGACTGGTGCATCCGAAGCTCGAACTCGGCGAACTGCGTCTGTCTGAAGACGGTTCCCTTGATGTTCTCGAGATAGTTCCCAAGCAGCGACAGCTTCGTCGGGTTGTCGGTGATCTTCTTCAGCATGTGGTCGATGAGGAGCGCCTCGTTGAACGTCGATGCGACTTCCGCGACGAAGATCGGATAGTTCGCCGTCGGGTACGGCTGCATCTTGTTGGAGAAGTAGCTCTGCATCGTGTGTCCGAGCTCGTGCGCCAGCGTACTCACGTCGGTGTACTTGCCGTTGTAGTTGAGGAGCATGTACGGATGAACATCGTAGGCCCCTCCATTGGAGTAGGCGCCGGCGCGCTTGCCTTCGTTGGGGGAGAAATCGATCCAGCGCTCCGTGAAGGCGCGCTTTGCCCCCGCTGCGTACTCGGGCCCGAGCGGCGCGAGCGCCTCGAGGACGTGCTTCTGTGCTTCCTCGGCCGTGTAGGTGAGATCGACGGATGCGACGTCGGTGCCGGTGTGCGCGCGGCGCCGTTGAATATCGTCGACATACAAGCGGTAGATTTTCAGCCGCGGCTCCTGCGCGATGAACTGCGCGATCGTGGCCGGCTCGATCTTCAAGATCTCCGGCTCGACGAACGCGGCCTCGGCGCCGAAGTTCGCTGCGACCTGGACCATCTCCTGCTTCATGCCCTGATACTTGCTCACGCGCGTGTCCTGGTCGGACATCATGCTGGCGTACACATACGCGCGCGCGAGCTCCTTGGACAGACGACTGGACAGGTCCAGCGCGTCAGCGAGCTGCGCCGCGGAGGATCCAAGCTTGCCCTTGAATTTTGCGAGACTCGGAATCTCCGCTGTCAGCGCGTCTTTCGCCTGACGCCAGGCATCGTCGGAGGGGTAGATCTTCGTCAGATCCCACGTGAATTGGTCGGGTATCTTCGCGCGCTCGCGCTCCTGCGCGGCAACAGCGATCGTACAGGTCACGAGCACGACGAATACGTTCTTCAGCATCCTGCCAGTCTCCCCTTCCCTCTCCCTTTTGCCTTTTCCCTTTTCCCTTTTCCTTTTCCCTTTTCCCCTTCCTTCTTCATCCGCGCGCGCCGAGCCGACGCATCATCGCCCGAAGCGTGCCGCCGGGATCGCGCGAGCTGCCTCTGCCGACTGCTCCAAGCAGACGAGCGGCCCGCGCGGCGTTGCCGCCGGCCAGCTTCAGCGCCTCCTCGACGGCCGCTCGTTCGAGTGCTGCGATCTCGTCGCGCAGCCTCATCGTTCCCATCTGAATTCGTTCCGCGATGCGGCTTCGATCCGCGATCGAACCGCGCTCTGCGTCGGCCTCGGGTCGCAGTACGCGCCGAGGAAGGTCGGCAAGGATAATCTCGTCGCCGGCTCGCTTGTACACGAGCGCTTCGTAGATGGTGTTTCGGAGTTCGCGGATGTTGCCCGGCCAGGGATATGCGCGCAGGGCGCGAATCGCATCCGCACGGATGCGCCCCACGACGGGCCGGCCCTGCTCGCGAGCGAACCGCTGCATGAAGAACAGCGCCAGTGGCTCGAGGTCCTCCAGCCGCTCGCGCAGCGGCGGCACCTGAATGGTCACGATCGCGAGACGTTCGTACAAGTCGATTCCGAACGTCCCCGCGTCCACGAGCGGCTTCAGGTCTCGATTCGTGGCCGCCAATATGCGAAAGTCCACTTCGTGCCAGACGTTTTCACCGAGACGGCTGACGACGCGGTCCTCGAGGACGCGAAGAAGCTTGACCTGCGTTTCGAGCGGCGTGTCGTCGATCTCGTCGAGGAACACGGTGCCACCCTCTGCAGCCATGAGCTGACCGTCGTACCGTTGAACCGCCCCGGAGAACGCACCGCGCGCATATCCGAAAAGCTCCGCTTCCATCAGCTCGTTCGGAATCGCGGCGCAGTTGATCGGGATGAAGCGCCGTGCCTGACGCGGCGACCACGCGTGAATCAGGCGTGCCATTACCTCCTTTCCCGTGCCGGTTTCGCCGGTCAGCAGCACCGGCATCGAAGTCCCGGCGACCTGTCGGACCCGCATCATCAGCCGCCGCGACGTTTCGCTGTGCGTCACGATCGTGTCGGTCAACGGCACCGTGAGCTCCGGGGTCATGAGCTCATCGATGCGCGCGACGAGCTGTGCGCCGCCGTCGGGATCGCGTAGCGAGATCGCGTCGTACGCGCCGCGCAGGACCGCGTCGACGCGGAGTTGCTCGGGTATCTGCGTCAGCGACGCCCAGATCCATCGCCGG
Organism: Acidobacteriota bacterium; assembly: GCA_046727175.1. Lineage (GTDB taxonomy): Bacteria > Acidobacteriota > Vicinamibacteria > Vicinamibacterales > 2-12-FULL-66-21 > JBKPCD01. The sequence goes on from JBKPCD010000105.1 coordinate 6,522, forward strand.
CCCGGCGGCGCAGAAGGCACGCGGTCCCCGGTGCGCGAGCAGATGACGAGTGGCACGTTTTCGGCGTGACCTCTCCCTCTCAACTCGATTCCGGCGTTCGCAAGGGCCTTCGCGATGAGCGGAGGGACCGGAGGCCCTGCCCATTCGACTGTTGACACGATCGTCAATGTATCACGGTCGAATCAGTATTTGATTAACGTTCTGATCACGGCATCTCTGATTTCAGGCGGGAATCCGCAACTCCTGGCCGGTGCGGGACCTGCATCACAGAACAAAGCCGCTGCTGAGGAGAGCAGCGGTACACGATTCAACGTTCATCCCTTCTCCATTCGAAAAGGCAGACGCTGATGACACTTCTGCAGGGATTCGTCACGCTCGTACTACTGCTCGTTGCGCTGGCCGTGGC
>JBKPCD010000106.1:0-50259 GCA_046727175.1 Acidobacteriota bacterium
ATGTTGCTGCGCGTCGTAGACGAGTGCATCGAGCAGTGCAGCGCCGCCGGAAGGGTGCAGCTCGATTGCTGCGCGAATCCGATCCTCGCCGGCCTCACTGTAGTCCACGAGGACATCTGAGACTCCGTCGGTGTACAACAAGAGACGATCGCCCGGGGCGATCGAGACGGACTCGACGTTCCAAGTGCTCTGCGGGAATGCTGGCGAGACCAGTGGCCCCGTGCTCGTCAGCATGAGCGGCGCCCGGCTGACATTCCACAGAAGGGCCGGTGGATGACCGGCATTCACGTAGCGCAGTTCCATCGCATCGGATGGAACGACGGCTGCGAACAACGTCACGAACCGCTCGTGGCCGAACGCGGCGAGGCTGTTGGCCACGCATCGAACGACGGCGAGCGGGTCGTAGCCGTCCACGGACGACGATCGAAAGGCGCTCTTGACAGTCGCCGTCAGCATCGCGGCCGAGGCGCCATGTCCTGAGACGTCGGCTATCAGTACGGCGGCCTGTCCTGATGCGCCCCGGTCATAATCGTACAGGTCGCCACCCAACTCGGAGGACGGCGAGTACCGGCAGCAGACCGCGAGCGGCCCGACAACCGATTCGCGAGCCGGTAGCAACCCTTGCTGAAACGTCCGGGCTTCAGCGAGCTCGGTTTCGAGTCGCTGCAAATGGCGCCGACGCTCGTTGCGCCGCCACCGTAGCTCCAGACAGCGTTCCACCAGTGTTCGCAGCACCTCCCGGTCGAACGGTTTCTGAATGAAATAGAACGCCTCGCCCCGAATCGCTCGGATCAGCTTCTCATCGAGGTCGTCGACGCTGCCGGTCATGAGGATGATGTCCAGGTCGGACTTCTGGGCGTGCAGTCGCGCCATCAACTCGAAGCCGTCGAGTTCAGGCATTCGGACGTCGAGAATCGCGAGGACCGGGTCGAAGCTCGCGGCCAGTGCAACCGCATAGGCAGACGAACGGCTGGTCACCACGTGATATGTTCCGCCCAGTACGCGCTCCACCGCGCGGAGCATCCCCGCCTCATCGTCAACGACGAGAATACGAGCCGGGGTCATGCGATGGCGTGGTGGTGGACGGTCGCTCGGGGTACGGCAATCTCGACACGGGTGCCTCGATCCGGCTCGCTGTCGATCGTCAGCTTGCCGCCGATCTCCCACAGAATCGATCGGCAGATCGACAATCCAAGGCCATTCCCGTGAGGTTTGGTTGTGAAGAACGGCTCCTGCACCCGCAGCAGGTGTTCTGGTGGAATGCCGCACCCGGTATCCGCGACGGAAATCGCCACGAAGTCGGGCTGCGCGTTCGCTCTCACCGTGAGCCGTCCTCCGACGGGCATTGCCTCTCGCGCATTCGTCAGCAGATTGAGGAAGATTTGCTCGAGATCGCCCTGGCCACACGCAACGGCGGCGCTGTCAGGAGGTATCTCGATCAGCAGCTCGATGCCGCGACGCTCCATGCCGTCCCGCAGAATGGCGAGCGCCGTCTCGACGGCCGGGCGCACCTGACCAGACCTGCCCCGCCGAGAGCCGCCGCGCGCGAACGCGAGCATGCCGCCGAAGATACGCCGGCAGACCTGCAAGGAATGGAGTATCTGTGCAAGATCGTCCCTATTGACCGACGGGTCTACTCTCCCGAGCCGAAAGTCGTCCTGCATCTGTTGCACGAGCGGCAGCATCGATCCGAGTGCGTTGTTCACGTCATGTGAAACGCTGCGGGCCAGTTCCGCCATGGCGTGCTTGCGCTCTGCCGAAAGCATCCGCGCGCGAAACGACTCTGTGCGCTTCAGGTTCTGAATAGCGATGGCCGCCTGCGAGCGAAACTGCTCAACGAGCTCCGAATCGTAGAGAGTCAGTCGCCCGGTATCGCGAGCGGCGACCTTCACCACACCAACCAGACCCTCGCGTGTGACCAGCGGCGCGCACAGGATGCATTCCTCGCGCTCCTGCGCCGTGGTCTTCCCATCATCGCGGTTGTAATCGAGCAAATCCGCAAGTGCGGCGACTGGTTCGCCTGCCCATTCCTGCCAGGAGGCCCCGTCCCGATTGAAGCCATACACGCGACCCGACTCGAGTACCCGCCGCAGATCCGCGGGTACAGCAAGCCGTAACCCAATCCGTTCGCTCTTGGCCTTCGTCCAGGCAATCTGCTCCGCTTCCAATCGCAGTGCCGAGGCGTTTTCTTCGCGAATGAGCAGCGCTGAAGAATGGTCGTAGTGTGTAAGCGTTCTGAGGCCATCCAGGATCTGGTAGAAGAGGTCTTTGGGATGGATCTGCTCCATGATCTTGCGGTCGATCCGTGCGCGTACGCCGAGCATCCGTTCACGATCCATGAACTGGACGGCTTCGGAGATCACGCCTGCAACCCGCGCGATGATACGAGCATCGCGTTCGTCGTAGGCGGGCCCGCTGCGTGCGAGAGCCATTGCGGCCCACGTTCGTCCCCTCCGCCGCAGCGGAGCCATCAACATGTTGTCCGGAACACGAGGATGTTGATGACGAATGAAGCGAACGAGCAACTCGTGATCCCAGACGCCGCCTCTTGGCATCGCGAACAGGAGCTCGGCGCCGGGCCGCCCGGCTTGAACGACTGCCACGCAGCCGTGTCCGGCCTTGAAAAACTCGCGCGTGTCGCGCAGCGCCATGCGAAGAGCCTTCTCCGGATCCCGCATAGGTTTCAAGTGGCCGGTCAGGCCGTCGAGGAACCGGAGGAACTCGAGTTCCCGTTCGTGAAGATGCATGAGCCTTCTTCAGGCAAGCGCGCCGGACACAGGTTGTACGGTTGCGCGGAGATCTTACTGCATATGGTCACACCTTTTCGTCGAGCAGCGCCTCGAGGAGTCTGACCAGCGACCGCTGATCGCTCGGCGACAATCTGGCCAGACGGCACGAGCCGCCGGTCATCCGCCTCAGCAGCTGAGCGCGAAGTCGTGATCCCGTTGGCGTGAGTTGGATCACCTTCACGCGGCGATCGTCGGCCGACGGACGGCGCTGAACGAGGCCGCGCGCTTCGAGTCGATCGACGAGGCCGGTCACGTTTGACGCATCGCACCCCAGCGTCTTCGCCAACCGGCTCATCGGCAGCGGCTGGTCCGGCTCGATCAGGTGCAGGACGTGGCATTGCACCGGCGAGAGGTCGAACTCTTCTCGCAGGGACGGCAGGTGTTCCCGCTCCGCGAAGAAGAACTTCATCAGGAGCTGCCACGCGCGGCAAGAATCGGCGTCCATACGGCTCATCGGGCGACAGTATACTTGATTGAACAAATGGTTGACAAACTAAACTAAAATGCCTAATATGGTCCCACTATGAACAGGCTACGAATCATTCCCCTGGACGACACGGTCGTGTTTCCGGGCATGCCGGTGACGCTGCCAGTCGACGTCGGCAGCGACGACCGCGTCCTGCTGGTGCCCAGGCGGGACAACGCATATTCGAAGGTCGGGATCGTTGCTGAAGTCTCGGAACGGATGCGGCTCGCCGGCCGTGGCGTCGCCGTCTCGCTGACGGGCCTCCATCGTGCCGTCCTCGGCGGCGCGTCGGCCGACGCGGACGGCGTCCTCCGCGTGGACTACGAGCCTCGCCCCGATCAAGTGCCACCGGCCAGCGTAACGCGGGAGCTCGAACGCGAGTATCGCGCCGTCGTCGACGAGATCCTCGAGCTGCGCGGAGACGATGGACGGATCCGCGCGTTCGTCCGGTCCATTACTGACACGGGCGCACTGGCGGACACGGCCGGCTACTCGCCCGATTTCAACTTCAACCAGAAGTTGCAGCTGCTCGAGACCTTCGACGTTGTCGAGCGGTTGAAGCTCGCGCTGCAGCTCCAGCGTGATCGGTTGGCGGAGCTGCAGGTACGAAAGCGCATCCACGACGACGTCGAGGGCGGCGCGCAGAAACAGCAGCGAGAGTACTTTCTGCGCCGTCAAATGGACGCCATTCGCCAGGAGCTCGGCGAGGCCGACGACTCCATCGTCGAGGAGTACCGTCAGAAGATCGCGAGCGCCGGCATGCCGGACGGCGTGCGCCAGCAGGCCGAACGCGAGTTGGACCGCTTCGAGCGGATGGGCAACTCGAACGCCGAGTCCTCGATGATTCGGACGTATCTCGACTGGCTGCTGGCGGTGCCCTGGGCCAAGCGATCTGAGGATCGCCTCGACCCGGTGCACGCGCGCGAGGTGCTCGATGCCGACCACGAGGGCCTCGACGACGTGAAGCGACGCATCACCGAGTTTCTCGCCGTTCGCAAGCTTCGAAGCGAGCGTGGCATGGCAGAGAACCGGCGGTCGGGAGTCATTCTCACATTGATCGGCCCGCCGGGCACCGGCAAGACCTCCATCGGCGAGTCCATCGCGCGAGCAACCGGCCGGCAATTCGTCCGGATGTCGCTCGGCGGCGTTCGGGACGAGGCTGAGATCCGCGGTCATCGGCGCACATACATTGGTGCGCTGCCGGGCCGCCTCGTGCGCGCGTTGCGTGACGCCGGCACGATGAACCCCGTCATCATGCTGGACGAGGTCGACAAGATCGGCAGCGACTGGCGTGGCGATCCATCCGCGGCGCTCCTCGAGGTGCTCGATCCGGCGCAGAATCACGCGTTTCGGGATCACTACCTCGACGTCGAGCTGGACCTCTCGCATGTCCTGTTTGTCGCGACCGCGAACGTCGCGGACACGATTCCCGGCGCGCTCTTCGACCGGATGGAAGTGATTCGGTTCGACGGCTACACGACCGACGAGAAGGTTGCCATCGCGCGTGGGCACCTGTGGCCGCGTCAGGTCGAGCGGAACGGGTTGCGGCCGGACGAAGTGACGACGACCGACGCCGTGCTGCGCCGGATCGTCAACGACTACACGCGCGAGGCTGGCGTGCGTCAGCTCGAACGAGAACTTGGAACGCTGCTGCGAAAGACGGCGACACGGATCGCGTCAGCCGAGCAGGCGACGCCAATCGCGATTGACGAAGCGGCCGTGCGTGACGCGCTCGGTCGTCCCAAGGTCTTCCACGAAGCGGCCGTTCGCACCGCCGTGCCCGGTGTGGCCACGGGCCTCGCGGTCACGGGCGTCGGCGGCGACGTGTTATTCGTGGAGGCGGCCTCAATGCCCGGTAAGGGCGGTCTGGTCCTGACGGGGCAGCTCGGAGACGTGATGAAAGAGTCGGCGCGGATTGCGCTCACGTATGTGAAGAGCCACGCGTCCGGGCTCGGAATCGACGAGCACGCGCTCGATGGGCGTGAGGTGCATGTTCACGTGCCGGCCGGTGCGATACCGAAGGACGGACCCAGTGCCGGGATCACGATGGTGACGGCGATTGCCTCGTTGCTGAGTCGTCGGCCGGTCAAGAGCACGATCGGCATGACCGGGGAGGTCACGCTGCAAGGGCGCGTCCTGCCGATTGGCGGACTGAAGCAGAAGGTGCTGGCCGCACATGCCGCCGGCCTTACCGAGGTGATCGTGCCGGAGCGCAACGAGCCGGATCTGGACGATGTGCCGTCGGATGTCCGGAACGGAATGACGTTCCACATCGTTCGCTCCGTGGATCAGGTACTGGCGCTTGCGCTCGAACCGTTGGAAATCGCGATGGCTGCGTAAGCAGGACGCCGACATCGCGCAGGTCGAAGGGACTTCAGTCCAGGTAACCCACACGAACTTCGAACATTCGTGTCGATGGAACACGCCATGTCGCGCACCGACAACCTCTATACCATCCCGGAAGACCTACCAGTCCCAGGCGATGACGGCGCATGCGACCATCTTGCTGGATCGGAGTGGCCGCGGATCGCCCTCCCGTCGACGGGAGGGCGACTTGTTTCAATCCGCGACGTTCAAGCAGACTGGGTCGTGGTCTACTTTTACCCGCGTACTGGCCTACCGGATCAGGACCCGCCAGGAGGGATGCAGGCGTGGAACTCAATTCCCGGCGCCCGTGGTTGTACGCCACAGGCGTGCTCGTACCGTGATCATCACAGTGAAATGAAAGCGTTGAGGGCGGAGGTGTTCGGCGTCAGCACGCAGGAGACAGCGTATCAGCGTGAGGCAGCAGAACGACTGCACCTTCCTTTCGAGCTTCTCAGCGACGCACGACTCGCACTCGCGAATGCACTGACCCTTCCCACGTTCGACGTTGCGGGCACGACTCTCATCAAGCGGCTCACGCTCATCCTGAGGCGTGGCGGGCGAATCGTCCGGTGTTTCTACCCGGTGTTTCCGCCAGACACTGACGCTGAGCGTATCCTCGAGTATCTGCGCGAGAGCGCCAGGGGCACTAGTGGCTAGCGCACACCAGTCCGACTAGCGCGCCATTGCAAGTAACGTTTCAACGTGCTGCGCGATATTGTTCGTCGGTTTGGTGGCCGGCTCGCGCTCAACGCCGGAGTCGTGCGAGGGGGCAGCATCGGCGTCGGCGATCCGCTGAAGCTGGTCGTTGAAGCACAGCGGCACCGTGCGGCCCTCGCGGATGTGTGACATTGGCGAAGCAGATTGCGATGACGGCTGGCCGGTCCTTGATGTGGATCGTCCGCCGAACTTTTCGATGAGTTCTCTGTAGCGCCTTTCGGAGACCTCCGGCAATGGCGTCGAAGGCACGTGAACTATCATGCAAGTCTCGCGTTCGTCACACGTCCTCGCGTGTGCGGTCCCATTGCCCTGAACAACGGTTGAGCGGGACGAACCGAACACAAAGCTCGTCGGACGTGGCGGTGGGGGGCTCTCCTACACCAATCCAGATATACGCGGAGCGCAGGACCGGTCGTCCAATGCGCTGCATCCGTCCTCGAGCGCATCTTCGTCTCCTCTGGCCGGACTTCCGAGCAGTTCGGAGACGAGGCAAACCGCCGATTGCGGCGGTCCACTCGTGTTTGCCCCAGGGTGATCCGAAAAGAGCGAGTCAGCCCCGCTCCGCGATCGCCGAGCGATGGCGGCGGCGCAACATCAGCAGCGACGCGACGAGTGCCAGCACCATGACGGTGAAGAGGCCCAGCTCGATCACCGCAAATCGGAACGCGGCTTCCGTCTTGACTTGACGTTCCGTCGTTTCCGCCGTGATCACCAGGATTCGTCGTATGACGGCTACGAGTCCGACAATGAGGAACGGCTCCGGGACAATGGTATGTTCGCGAAAGGACACCTGCACGGTGTAAAGCAGTTCGACGACCATCAGGATCAGCAGAAGGTAAGAAGAACGTGGAAGCTGAAGTCAGCGCCGACGTAACGGTGGTCGTGCTCGCGGGAGGCCGGAGCTCGCGCATGGGGACGTCCAAAGCGCTGCTCCTCTTCGACGGCGAGCCGCTCATCGTCCATGTGACAGCCACTCTCCAGCGGCTATTCTCCGATGTCATCGTCGTCGCGGCGCCCGGGCAGGAGCTACCCGCGATCCGAGCACGGATAGTGCGCGACGAGGTGGCGTACCAGGGGCCGGTCGGCGGAATCTACTACGGACTCAAGGGCAGCGCTGCGGAGGTCAGCTTTGTAGTGTCCTGCGATTCGGCGTTTCTGAACACCGAGCTGATCTCGTACCTCGTCTCTCAGATTTCAGGTCACGACGTCGTCGTACCGCATTGGCAGGCCCGTTTTCAACCGTTGCACGCGGTGTATCGAAGGAGCGTGTTGCCGCATCTCGAGGCGCAACTCGCTCGTGCCGAGCTGAGGCCGGTTTATCTTTTCGACAAGGTTCGGACCCGCCGGATCGATGATGACGAGATCCGCCGTTTCGACCCGGAAGGCTGGAGTTTTTTCAACATGAATACGCCGGAGGACTACGCGCGAGCTCTGAAGCACTGGAGCGCTGACAGCGGTCTCCGCTCACCCGGTTCATCGCGGACTCGCTCTCATCGATCGACTTCGCCCTCGAGTTGAAGCGGCTCGGCAGCCAACGCATGGACGTTGTCCCCCACACGTCATTTCACTTTTTCCACGCGCTTCGTTCCGCCACTCTGAGCCGCCGCAGCTGCCTTCATGGGGCGGCCATGATCCATACGCCCCACTTTCCCGACTGTCGGCTGTGGTAAGCGATGAGCTGACCATCGGGCGACCAGGTGTATTCCTCGGCGGATGGATCCGCAATTACTTTGTGCATCGTCGCGGTTGCGACATCGAGCAACCACGCGCCGTCACGGAATACTTGAAAGATCACTCGCCCTCCGTCTGGCGATACTGCTGGTGTTCGCACGAGATGGCCGGCTCTGGGTGATCGGAAGACCCGCCGACCGCCTGCGACCACATTCAACACAATCAGACGATCCTCGTGGCTATACGCGATTCGACGCCCATCCGGGAACCAGGATGCGCCCCATGCTTGTCCGTACCGATGCGAAGTCAAACGCCGCAGCTCTCCGGTTCTGCGATGCAGAAGCCACAGATTCCAGACGCGTGGCTGCAGTTGTTCGCCACGTATGAAGGCGAGCGATTCGCCGTCGGGCGACCAGCTTGGGACCGCAGCGTAGCCCTCTCCACTCACGCGTTGAGCGTGCGTGCCGTCCGCGTCGGCGACGTAGACCGCCCTTTCCCCGTCGCGATCGGAATCAAACGCGATGTGTGACCCGTCTGGTGAGGGTCGTACGTGGAAGTTGCGCGAATCATCGTCGATGAGACGCGTGACGTGAAGGACCTCGCCTTTGCTGTCGGTATCTGCACGGAGCAGCGCGCTACGGCCGGCGCTCTGCGCATGATAGAAGATTGCGTTCCCAACCGGACCGAATGTGGGCGAGTACGTCACGGCATCTGCTGCCAGGCCTTCTGCGCGGTGCGCATGGAGCGGGGTCAGACCCAACGAGGGGCTCGACGGCCCGTTCGTTCGGGACGGATGTGATCTCTGTTTGCGGTCTGCGCGATTGGATCCTGCCGAATTCCGGGCCTCACGACCTGCGAGCGGGCCCGGCGGCTCGTTTTCGGCGCGTTCGGTCGGGCGTCCAGTGGTTGTCGTGCCGGTGGCCGTCGATGCTGGGGATCGTTCTACAGGCACCCGCAAGAGAAGCAGCATGCCGGTCACCAGCACCGAACCGATGACGAACACGCGAACAAGGCGCGCTCCTCCCACGAGGATGCTCGTTGGCTCGGCGAGACGCGCGTCGCCGGCTCGCCCGGGATTGTGGAGGGTCACACTATCCAAAGAAGCAGCGCGCGCAGGCGGAAGTACCTCCTCTGATGGAAAGAGCACCGCATCCTGCGGGAACTCGAGTTGGATAATCTCGATCGTCTCGCGTGGCGCAGGCGCGACGCCGGCTAGCTCGGGCCCTGATACAAGCGGTTCGTCTTTCTCCATCTGGAGCAGTGGCCAGATGGAGCTCACGACCATCTGTTCGTCGAGTCCGGCCGCACGCGAATAACGTATCAGCTGTGTACGCCCATAGAGGCCTGCTGGCCAGTTGCGGAGATATCCCCATTCGAGTTGCCGGAGTAGCGCTACGGGAATGCGGCTGCGCGTCGCGATCTCGTCAAGGGTCAGGCCCGTGGCTCGACGCGCGCGACGGATATCTGAGATCGTCAGCGATCTTCCGTCTGCCGGCGGGACAGAGGTTTCCAGATCGCTTGGATCGTGAAACGGTCTGTCAACGTTCCGCCGAACCCCGGCGAGATTGATCGGAATTGGTTCGACGGCGTCCTGACCGGCCGACCGATCCTCGGCAGAAGCGGTGAGAGCGACCACCCGAAGCGCGAGATCTCTCGCTGTAACGCGAGGGTCTGCCGACGCGAACAAGCCGAGCGTGTGCGCGAACCTCTCGAGTGACGGATATGCCGCGGGTTTCTCCACGCGCCCAGCGCGGGCAAGAACGAGATCGAGCGCCCGACGTACCGGATCGTCGACTCGGACCGCGCAAGTCTCCAGCACTGTCGCGAGCAGTTTGGCGGCACGAGCCACCGTAAGCTGCCCCGCGGCAACAGGCCCGTCGATCGAGATCTCACCGGTTGTCGACACCCGCATGACGGCCGGCGAGGCGATCCCGCGCAACTCACCTCGGGCGACGCGGAGCGTGAGCTCCCGTACAATCGTGACTGCCTCTGAGGTCCGCAGACAAATCCCCGCCCGAGCCAGCTCTGCTAGCGACACCCGCCGATCCATCCTGGACATTTTGTCTAGGCGATTGCGAGTTGCTTGCCACGTTGTCTTCGTGCGCTTGCCTCAAAACTGAGAAAGATTGCGCACCGGAGAATCCGAGGTCGTGAACAGATGACCGAGCGTGTGGCCAGCCGTCCATGGGAGGCCACAGCTCTGGTGAACGAAGTCGCCTCGCAATCCTGCATTCGCACGGTCCAGAGCCTTCACATCGATACGGTGGGGCTGGCGCGAGCGACCCACCAGAGTGCGGCCATCCAGAACAGTTGCAGCGGCAGCCGCCAGACGAGTGGAGTGGCGCGGCGCCCCGCCACGACGAGTCCAGCTCGAGCCGCGCGTACGTTTGCAGGGAACATCGCCGCCAACAGAACGCTCAGGGCATGTGCGGCGGCCGCCTTCGTTTCTGGTACCAACAATCCGATTGCCCCGATCAGTTCGAGGACGCCAGTGGCCGTTACCAGGAGCCCCGGCGCGGGCAGACCGGCGGGTACCATTCGAATCAGGTCAGACCTCGTGCGCGGATGAAAATGTGAGATGGCCGTGAACGTAAACATCGCGGCAAACGCGAAACGTAAAGCTCCGCTCCACGAGTCCGCCTGATCGAAGTAGCCGGCGACTCCGATCCAGCGGAAGAGCGTCCAGGCGACGACCATCACAATCAGCGGTGCCATATCCACGACTCCGCCGTCCGATCATCAAGAGCGCGACGGCCGAGGAATAGCAATGAAGGGTGCTTGGGTTGCTTCATGCAGGGTTGAATGTATGCGAGCAAACCCGTAGCGTCTTGAACGAATTGGCTACGTCAGAGCATGCGACAATGGCGACATGCTGCTTCCGGTCCAAGGTATCAAGCATCTGCGTCTACTTCGGCGTCGCGTTCGGAAGGCGGGCAGACGGCTCCGCGAAGCTCGGGTGCTGGTCTCGACGCTCAGGTCCCCTTACCGGCCGGTCGCCGCTCATCTCATCCCGACGCGCCGTTGCAATCTCGCGTGCAGCTACTGCAACGAGTACGACGATCATTCGTCACCGGTTGCCGCCGAGGACGTCCTGTCGCGCATCGATCGTCTCACCGGCCTCGGCACGGGCATCATCACCCTCAGCGGTGGGGAACCTCTGCTCCATCCTGATCTCGACGTGATCATCCGTCGCATTCGCGACCGTGGATCGATCGCCACGCTCATCACGAATGGATATCTTCTCACTCGCGAGCGAATCCTACGACTGAATCGCGCCGGCCTCGACCATCTGCAGATCAGCATCGACAACGTCGTTCCCGATGACGTCTCGAAAAAGAGCTTGAAGGTTCTCGATCAGAAACTGCGATGGCTGGCGGAAGATGCCGAGTTCGACGTGATCATCAACTCAGTCGTTGGCAGCGCGATCCGACATCCTGAGGATGCACTAACGATCGCACAGCGGGCCCGGGCGCTCGGCTTTTCGACGACAGTCGGCATCATCCACGATGGTGGAGGGCAGTTGCCCCCGCTCGAAGAACGGCAACGCGAGGTTCTCGGAAAAGTCGTCGCAATCGGCAAGTCCGTGTTCGACTTTGCGAACTACAACCGGTTTCAGAAAAACCTCGCGAACGGTCTCCCGAACGAATGGCACTGTGGCGCCGGCTGTCGATACCTCTACATCTGCGAAGATGGCCTCGTGCACTGGTGCTCACAACAGCGCGGTCATCCAGGCATTCCGTTGGACCACTACACTCCCGACGATCTCCGGCGCGAGTACCACCAGGTGAAGAGTTGCGCGCCTCATTGCACCATCGGCTGCGTGCATCGGGTGGCACAAGTCGATGAATTGCGACAGAACCCGACGCTGACGCTGGCGCGATGGTTCTCGGCGCCCGATCGCGGTAATCGACCGCGCATGCCGTTGCCGGTGAGAGCCTTGATGTGGACGTTCGTCACCAATCCATGCCGTGACGTGTTTCGCCGGACGGCGGTGCGTGTGTTTGGCGCAGCGCGTCGACCTCGATTGCCTTGATTCTCTCGCACGGGGTTCAACCGGCCGCGCTGCTGGATCCCGGAACGGCAATCGGGTTAAGCAGCGACGTTACTCTTCGCACGGAGTGGTTTCAGTGCAGGCACCCAGGCGACAACCTCCTCGATCATCAGCGTCCATCGACGTTCGCGTCGATCGAGGTTTTATCTTGGATTCGTTCCTCGCGCCGGCAGCAGGATCGGAGCGCTGACATCTCGGACCAGATCCACGATCTCGAGCGATTCGTCATTACCGCGCTGGCGGAGGATCGGGACGCGTCACCTGCATGCCGTCACTGAGTGCGCGTCAGTCCCCCAGGCAGGTGCCGACGGCACGGGCCGCGGCAATCCATGGGTGATCGAGCGGCACCTGCTTTCGATTGCCGGCGACTTGGTCGAGCGGTACCGGCTGCGCGCCATCCCCGCGCGCCGCGACCATCACTCCGAAGATACGCTCCTCAATCAAGTCGGCGCACGCAGTGCCGAGCCGCGTGGCAAGCAAGCGGTCCGCGGCCGATGGCGTGCCGCCCCGCTGCACGTAGCCGAGGATACTGACACGACACTCCAGCCCCGTCAGTTTCTCCAGTTGGCGTGACAGGCGCAGCGTGTTGCCCGTGTGCTGCTGATCCAGCTCGGCTAGCTCAGCGCTCGCCCGCTGCAACGCCGCCTCACTTCTGGCCTTCGACTTGCGCGCCTTGGCCTCCTGGAAGCGGGCCGCATATTCGCGAGACAACGCGCCCTCGGCGATCGCAACGATGCTGAAATTCGTGCCCAGCTGGCTGCGCCGCCGGATCGCTTTGGCAACCTGCTCGACGCTGTAAGGAATCTCCGGAATCAGGATGACGTCGGCGCCGCCGGCGAGTCCTGCCCCCAGCGTGAGCCACCCGACGCGATGCCCCATCAGCTCCACCACGATGATGCGGTGGTGGCTGTGGGCAGTGCTGTGCAAGCGGTCAACTGCCTCCGTGGCGATCCCGAGAGCGGTGTCGAACCCGAAGCTGGTATCGGTCAGCACGACGTCGTTGTCGATCGTCTTGGGCAGAGTAATGAGCTGAAGGCCTTTCTCCAACAGGCGGATCGCGTTCTTCTGTGTGCCGTCGCCTCCGATACAGACCACGGCATCGAGCGCGTTTTTCTTGCAGTTCGCGAGAATCACGTCGCGCACATCACGAATGCGCCCGTTGCGCTCGATGCGGTGCGGTTTGATGCGGCTGGTGCCGAGAACTGTCCCGCCGACTGTGAGAATGCCAGCCAGGGAGTGCCTGTCGAGCGGAAGAGTACGATTCTCGATGAGCCCGAGAAAGCCATCGCGAATGCCGACAACCTCGATGCGACGGCCGAGTGCGGCCTTTCCGACGCCGCGAATCGCCGCGTTCAGTCCAGGGCAGTCGCCGCCGGCTGTCAGGATGCCGATTCGTTTGATGCGCTTCATGTGGACGGCGTTCCTCGCGATGTGGCTACCCCCTACCATACGGCCTCGCGTCGCGCCGTTCAACTATCCTGAGCGAGAACAAGATAGTGAATGGTTCCTGCGGGGGACGAAGAGCAGAAGCCCCATCACGAGCGCAAGGGCAGCCAGCGCGAGCCATGCTCGCTGAGCGAGGGTCTTCATGAGACAGGCCCTCTATCGACGTTGCGCCGCGCCCGTCCAGGCGCGCGCGGAACGCCACGAGCATTCGATTTGTCATTGCGCACCTCTGCCCGAGCGCCACGCGTCGATGAAGATATCGAGTTGCTGGCCGATGAACAGCGGAACATTGTCTCGCTCGACGCTATAAATGATCTGGAGTAAGGAGGCAAAATGTCGGTCTTTACGAATCCCGCCTCGCGTTCGATCGAACAAGCCCGTGAGTACACGGCTGCCGTATTGGAGCTTCTCGGATCGAATGATCCGATGCACGTGCTCCGTAGCACCCCAGACGCCGTGCGAAACGGAGTCGTCGATCTCACGGAGCGTGAACTCTCCCAGCCGGAGGCGCCCGGCAAGTGGTCGGTTCGGCACGTGGTCCGACACCTCGCGGATTCCGACCTGGTGTGGGGATACCGCGTGCGCCTGGTTCTTGCACAGGACCGCCCGCCGCTCACCGGCTACGATCAGGATCGGTGGGCAGAACGCCTCCATTACGACCAAGCACCAGTCGAAGTGGCGCTCGAAGAGTTCAGTATGCTTCGGCGATCGAATCTGCACTTGATCGCTGGTGCGTCGTCGGACGACCTCGAGCGCGTCGGCGTTCACGCAGAACGCGGAGAGGAAAGCGTCGCGTACATGATTCGGCTCTATGCGGGCCATGATTTGCTGCATCTTGCTCAGCTCGCACGAATCCACCAGGCGATACTCGCCGCGCGCTGAACGACCGATATCGCGTGGCGAGACGATACCGCACTGAACAGTCTTCGTTGACACTGCGCAGCGTGAAGCGATGGGTCTCACCCGGACGAATCCTGTGGAGGCTCCACGTCGGGCTGTCGACGACCTGATCCTCGCAGCCGCGTCGATTCATAAGCCTGAGCTAGTCCCCTGGAACCGTGATGACTTGCACAAGTCAGGCAGCCGATCGTCGTCAGGTACGCATACCGATTGACGCGCTCGTCCACGATCCCACTCGCGATCGATACCTCGTCTACACGCTGGAGCAGAAGGACGAACACCAGCGCGGTCAAGGCCATCGACGTACGCCCTGGACCGCTCGTGGGGAATCAAGTGTCGATCCTCGACGGCCTCACGGCCGGCCAACGGATCGTCGCGTCGGGGGCGAACCTGCTTCGCCCCGGTGATGTTGTGAAGGCGATTGAGTAGATATCACGAACGAGCCAGACGCCATGGATACTGATTTTGACATGGCTCCGCTGCGCCATAGCATGGCTCGGTTCTTTGTCGAGAACCGACACGTGTCGTGGGTCCTCCTTGCCGGAGTGATTGCCTGGGGGATCTGGGCGTACGCGGCGATGCCCAAACGGAAGGATCCAGACATACCTGTTCGGCAGGTTGCGGTGGTGACGCCGTGGCCAGGCCAGAGTGCGGAGAGAGTCGAACAGCTCGTCACGCGCAAGATCGAGGAACGCGTCGCTCAAAACATTCGAGTCTCCGAAATCACGTCGACGACCCGGTCCGGACTCTCCGTTGTCTACGCCGAAGTCGATGAGAACACCCGAATCGACCCGGGCAAGGCGTTCGACGACACCAAAGTCAAGCTCGACGCGCTGACCGATTTACCCGAAGGTGCCGGACCGATTCAATACATCAAGGATTTTGGTGAAACCTCGGCGCTGATGCTCACGGTGGCCAGTCCCCCCGCAAGCGGTCCGCGGCTCCAACTGCTCGCGAGGCAGATCGCGGACGCCGCCGTGCCGGCACCTTCCACGCTGGACGTAGTGGTCTGCAGGCCCGGTTCACCCGATCCGTCTTTCGTGCGTGAGGCAGCGGCGCTCTTAGGGCGATGCCCTCGTGCGTCAAGGCGTGGGAACGGATGTTCGAACGATTAACGGTGACAGTTTCGTGGTGATCAGACTCTCGACACGCACCGACGCGGGCGCATCGGTTCGCCCGGTCCGTCGGATATGGGAAGAACTGCCGCAACGAGCAGACATCCATCCCGATGTGTGGGATCCGATCGTCATCACGCCGGGCGTCTCGCTCGTCGACCTTCTGGCGCGAGAAGCCGGTCCGAAGTACTCGTACCGTGAGCTCGATGACTTTACCGATCGCATCGAAAAAGCGATCAAAATCGCGCCTGAAGCCTCGCGTGTCACCACGGTCGGCGTAATTGAGGAGCAAATTGAGGCGCGCTATTCTCAAAACCGGCTGGCGGCCTTCGGGATCATTCCAGCGGCAATCAGAGGAATCCTGCAAGGTCGCAACACCACGCTGCCCACCGGGACGATGAACGCGTAACGCGAGGTTTCGCGGCCGTGTGACAATGAGCTTCCACTTCTGATTCCAATGCGCGAAGAGATACCCGCCGAGATCGAAATGGTTTTCCGACGCGAATCGGGTCGTCTGATTTCGGTGCTCACGCGTATCCTCGGGCCCGGAAACCTGGAGCTCGCGGAGGACGTGCTGCAGGAATCATTCGTTGCCGCGATGAGTGATTGGGTTCGACGAGGCGTTCCGGAGAACCCGTCGGCCTGGTTGCTCACGACCGCACGGAACCGCGCTATCGACGCCATCCGCCGCGAGCGAACGCGCCGGACGTTCGCCACCGACCTCGCGATGTACCTCGACAGCGAGTGGACGCTCGCGCGGACCGTCGACGAAGCATTCGGCGAGAACTGGATCAAGGACGATCAGCTTCGCATGATCTTCATGTGTTGCCATCCGATGTTGTCGGTCGAGAGTCGGGTGACGCTGATCCTCAAGACCCTGTGCGGCTTGTCGGCGCCGGCGATTGCCCGAGCGCTGCTGACGACTGAGGCGACCGTCCACAAGCGCCTTTACCGGGCGCGACAAGTCTTGCGGGGTGCACGATTCGAGTTACCGCCAGAGTCGGAGAGGCCCACGGCGCTCGAGACGGTGCACACGGCGCTCTATCTGTTGTTCAACGAAGGCTACCTGTCGACCGGCGAGAAACCGATACTCCGCGAGTTGTGCCGCGACGCGATGCTCCTCGCCGGGCTCCTGGTCGACGAGTCGTCGCTCGCCAACAGTCAGACCGTCGCGCTGCTCGCGCTCATGTGCTTCTCCGCCGCACGTTTCGACGCGCGCATCGACGAGGACGGCCGGCTCGTCCCGCTCGACCAGCAGGACCGTTCGCGTTGGGATCGCTCGCTCATTCGGCAGGGGTATCGGTACCTGGCCCGTTCATCAGCGATGGAGGCCGTTGCTGCTACGCGTTTTCATCTGGAGGCCGCGATCGCCGCCAGACACTGCGAGGCGCCGACGTTCGACCAGACCGACTGGCCATCGATCTGCAGCTTGTACGACCGCCTGTTCGAAGTCGACCCGTCACCGATGGTCGAGCTGAACCGCGCCGTTGCAATCTCATTTCGCGATGGGCCGCAGGCGGCCGTTCCAATCGTCGAGGCCATTCGGCTGGCTGGTCGACTTCCGCACAGCCATGCGGTCGCCGCCGTGCTCGCGACCCTGTACGCGCGGGCCGGTTCCGACGAACCGGCCCGGCGTTTCCTCGACGAGGCGCTCGCCCGAGCACGTACACCTCACGAGCGGGAGTTGATTGCACTGCAGACTGGGAGGGCACGCTCCTAGCCCATCTGCAAAATGGGACGCACGAGCACACTGCCGGTCGGGTTATTGCGCAGGAATGGAGACCCTTTCGCGAGCTCGGCCGCCTGTTCGAGCGTGTCGGCCGCGATGATGGAATAGCCGCCGATCAGCTCCTTCACTTCGGCCATTGCCGTGTCAGTCTGAATCGCGCGCCCGTTCGTTCGGAGGACGACACCACCGGGGGCCAGCGGCGCACCCGGGTTACGCAGATTGCCGGTGGCCTCCAGCTGCTTGAACCACTGCCCCCAGGCCTGCATCGCCGCCTCGATCTCGGCGGCGGGTCTCTCGCGCCACGACGGGTCGCCGCCCTGATAGATCAACAGAAAATCCGCCATCGTCCGTCTCCTTGCCAGAACCAACCGTGAATTCGGCGGTTACATCTCAATGACGCACGACGCGAGGCGATTAGGACACCTGATCGACGCGGGCACCCGGTTGAGTTGGAATTCAGCGCCCTTCAGCGAATCTCCAACACTGCAATCTTGTCGCCCTTGCTATCGTGCCTCGTCGATCGGGAGGACGCGTCCCGACGTGGATGGTGCCAACCAGAATCATCCTCGTTGACGCGGAGTTGATCGTCGGGAATGTCGGGAGCGTGTTGCCACATCGGTTCGCAGTAAGATGCAGGCCGTGACCGGCATGACACCTCATTTCGGCCGTCAGAACCTTCGTACTGAGCCTCACGATCTGCGAGCAACAGTCGACCCCGAGCGACTGGCGCGGGCGATCGTCGACCAGTTGTTCTACATGCGAGGCGCGCTACCGGAGCACGCAACGCGAAACGACTGGTATCTGGCGCTCGCCCACGTGGTTCGCGATCGTTTGCTCGATCGATGGGTGGCGACCGCGCGAACGTTGATGAAGCAGGACGTCCGTGTCGTATCGTATCTCTCCGCTGAATTCCTCGTTGGCCCACACCTGGGTAACGACGTGCTGAACCTTGGCATCGAACGCGAGGTCCGGGAGGCCACACGCGTACTCGGGTTGGACTTCGAGCAGTTGGTCGCTCACGAAGAGGAGCCGGGGTTGGGCAGTGGAGGTCTCGGGCGGCTGGCGGCCTGCTTCCTCGACTCGCTCGCGACACTCGAGATTCCCGCGATAGGGTACGGCATCCGTTACGAATTCGGGATCTTCGACCAGCGGATTGTCGACGGCTGGCAGGTTGAGGTGACCGACAAATGGCTTGCGCTTGGCAATCCGTGGGAGATCGCGCGGCCCGAGCAGGCGTACTCGGTAGGATTCGGTGGCCACACCGAGGTCTGGCACGACGAGTCGGGTCGGTACAGGGTCCGGTGGATCCCAGCGCAAGTCGTTCAAGGGATTCCTTTCGATACGCCCATCGTGGGCTATCGCGTTTCTACGATCAATGTGCTGCGACTGTGGAAGGCCGAGGCCACCGAATCGTTCGACTTCTCCGCCTTCAACGTCGGTGATTACTACGGCGCCGTCGCGGAGAAGGTCGCTTCCGAAAACCTGACGAAAATCCTCTATCCGAACGACGAGCCGCTCGAGGGGAAGCGGCTCCGGCTCGAGCAGCAGTACTTCTTCGTGTCCTGCTCGCTGCAGGACATGATCCGGATCCATCTCGAGTCGGGCGGCTCGCCCGCGACGCTGGATCGCGGGTTTGCCGCACAGTTGAACGACACGCATCCTTCGATTGCCGTCGCGGAGCTGATGCGCCTGCTCGTGGACGAGCAGAATTTGGACTGGGAGGCCGCGTGGGCCGTGACGGAGCGCACGTTGTCGTACACGAACCACACACTCCTGCCCGAGGCACTGGAGCAGTGGTCGCTCCCCCTCTTTGCTCAGGTGCTCCCGCGACACCTCGAGATCATCTTCGAAATCAACCGGCGGTTTCTCGATGACGTGCGTCGTCAATACCCGGGCGACGAAGCACGAGTGGCACGTCTGTCGATCATCGGCGAAGCCGGCGCGAAGAGCGTTCGCATGGCTCACCTGGCGAGTGTGGGTTGTCACACCATCAACGGCGTCGCCGAGTTGCACACGAACCTGCTGAAGCGAGATGTTCTGCGCGACTTCTACGAGCTGTGGCCGCAGAAGTTCGTCAGCGTGACAAACGGCGTGACACCACGGCGGTGGGTACTGCTCGCGAATCCGGCGCTGGCAAACCTGATCAGCGAGACCATCGGTGATCGGTGGGTGCGAGAACCAGAAGCGCTGCGCCAGCTCGAAGCCTACGTGGACGACTCTGCGTTTCAGGAGACGTGGCGCGCGATTAAACGTGAAAACAAGCGCCGGCTCGCCGAGCTTGCTGCGAAGCAGGCCGGCGTACACCTCGATCCGGACTCGCTCTTCGACATCCAGGTGAAGCGGATTCACGAGTACAAACGTCAGCACCTGAATGTTCTTCACGTCATCACGAATTACAACCGCCTTCGGCGTCAGCCCTCGCTCGACGTGCCGCCACGCACGGTCATTTTCGGCGGCAAGGCTGCACCAGGCTATGCGATGGCCAAGCTGATCATCCGTCTGATCAACGGCGTCGCCGAGGTCGTCAACGCGGATGCGGCAGTAGCCGGACGACTGGCCATGGCGTTTCTGCCCGACTTCAATGTCACGAATGCGCAGCCGATCTATCCTGCGGCGGATCTGTCGGAGCAGATTTCAACCGCCGGCAAAGAAGCGTCCGGCACGGGAAACATGAAGTTCGCGATGAATGGCGCAGTGACAATTGGAACGCTGGATGGCGCCAACGTGGAGATTCGCGACGCAGTCGGCTCCGACAACTTCTTCAACTTCGGGTTGACGGCCGACGAGGTTGCCGCCGTGAACACGCGCGGCCGCAGCCCACGAGAACGTTACGCGGCGAACCCGGAGTTGCGAGAAGCCATCGACCAGATTCGCTCTGGTCGGTTCTCTCGCGGCGATCCGTCTCTCTTCAACCCACTGGTCGATGCGCTTCTACAGCGGGACGAGTACCTGGCCTTCGAAGACTACGACGCCTACATGGTTTGCCAGAACGCCGTCAACACCGCGTATCGCGATGTCGTCCGGTGGACGAGGATGTCAATCCTCAACGTCGCGCGAAGCTGGCGTTTTTCTTCGGATCGCGCCATCCGCCAATACTGTGAGGAGATCTGGCACACGGTGCCAGTGCGAGTCGAGCTCTGATTGGTCCGCGCCGCTGCCAAGCAACTCATTACGCAAAGCGACTGTCTAGATGCCACAGATCTCGTCGCACGAGTTCGAACGGCTCCCACTGCGGGTTCATGCCTTTCTTGCCGGCGTGCCGCTCCACGATGTGTGGGTCGTCGATTTGCCGCGGGTGCGCTCCGGCATCACGCTGGATGAGTTCTTGCGGGCTGCAGGCGCACGTCCGTTCACACCCTCGCCAGCGGTGCGTGCGCTGCTGAACATCCGTCTCTTCGTCGGCCGGCTCCTCGGTTGGGATCGCGAGCCGGACGCAGCTGCGCGGGAGACTTTCGCAATCCGTCTGACGACCGCAGATCTCTCGAAGTCGCTTGCGCCGGCGGGTACCCGCCAGGGACTGTTCCGAATCGTGTACCGCTTCGAGAACGAGCAGCTTCTCGAAGTGGCCAACCGTACCGCTCACGCCGCCGCGCTGAGCGCTCTCGTCGAAACGGCAAATGCCTACCGTTTCTATTTCGGCGTGTATGTGCGCAACGTCGGCCGGTTGACGCCCGTTTACATGGCCGTGATCGACCCGTTCCGCAAGTGGATCGTCTATCCGTCGCTCCTGCGCAGCGTCCGCACGAGTTGGAACCAGACCTTCGGCACAGCCTGACATCGCTGCGAGGAGGGCTCCCGCTGATTTCGTGAAGCAGATCAAAAACTTGAAATGTTTTCGTTACGGGTATGCAGTACTGTCCGTGAAGCCGAAAGACAGGAGCAGTGCAATGAGACGCCTGGCCTACGCCGTCATTCTCGTGCTGTTGTCCGGCGGTGTCTGGCGAGCCGTGGACAACTTTCGTATCAGACATCCGGTTTCGGGCCGTGAGGTGACCGTGCCTGGGCAGAATGGCCCCAATGCCATGCTGATGACCGGCTGGAAAACCACGCCCGCGGGTCGGCAGCTAGCGTCAGGCGATATGATCCTCAGCGGACAGGTCAGCCCTGACGGTACCCACTTCGCCTTCACGAATAGCGGCTACACGCGCCACGGGCTGCACATCGTCGATCTCGCAACCGAGAAAGAAATCGCCTCATTTCCCCTCGAGCAATCCTGGAGTGGACTCGCCTTTTCTCCAGACGGCAAGCGGATCTTCGTGTCGGGCGGGGCCGGCAACCCGCTCAGCGACGTCCAGTATTTCGATCGCTGGGACAACGAAGGCTAAAAGGAGGCGCGTGCGGGCTTCACGCTCTTTGGCGCAGCCAAGGACAAAACGGCGATATCGTCACTCAGCGTCTCCGCTGACGGCAAGCTTCTCTACGCTCTCAACAACTCGGACGATCATCTCTACAATCTCGAAACACACGGCGGCCGCGCCGTCGCCCGGCTCAGGATCGGCGACCATCCGATTTCGGCGAGGCTCTCGAGGGATGGCAAGACGTTGTATGTCGCAAATCTCGGTGGTGCCAACGTGGCAGGTGTCGACGTGAGAGATCCGAATCGCCCGGCAGTCATTGCCACACTCTCGACTGACCCGCACCCGAACGATCTCGTGCTGACCGCCGACGATCGCCTGTTCGTCTCGTGCGGCAACACCAACAACGTGATCTCGTTCGATCTCAAGACCGGGCAACGCCTCGAAGTCATCAACACCGCGCTCGAGCCGAAAGCTCCAGCCGGCAGCACTCCGAACTCGCTCGCCCTCGCGCCAGACGGCGAGACGCTGTACGTCGCGAACGCGGACAACAATTCCGTTGCGGTGATCGACGTGGAGGAACGCGGGAAGAGCCGCCCACTCGGCTTCGTGCCCACCGGTTGGTATCCGACCTTCGTCACGACCACCGCTGATGGCGAGCGCGTCATCGTCGCCAGCAGTAAAGGGATCGGCACCGGACCCAATCGCGTCAAACGGCCGATCGATCCGATCGCCCCGGCCGTCAGCTTCCAGCACCACGGCAATCAGCTGAACGGTCTCGTCTCGTTCATCGATACGCCCGACGCGAAGCGGCTCGCCGAATTCACGAAACAGGTCTACGACAATGCACTCTATCGCGACACGCTGCTCGAATCGTCTGGAGCTGGTGCCGAATCCGTGATTCCCACCAAGGTGGGCGGGGCGTCGCCGATCAAGCACGTGCTGTTCATCATGAAAGAGAACCGCACCTACGATCAGGTGTTCGGCGATTTGAAGCAGGGAAACGGCGACCCAAGCTTGACGCTGTTCGGTCGCGAGGTTACACCCAACCAGCACGCGCTCGCCGAACAGTTCGTGTTGCTGGACAACCTGTACTGCAGCGGGGAGGTTTCTCAGGATGGCCAGCCGTGGACGACTTCGGCGTACGCAACCGAGTTCACTCAACGCGCCTGGACGCTCAGCTACTCGCGCCATGGAAGCGTCAATACGGGCGGCGGCATTTCGGAGCAATCAACGCCCTACATTTGGGAACTCGCCCGGAAGCATGGCTTGACGGCGAAGACGTTTGGCATGGGCAACCGCCGCGGCGTTGCCGAAATCCGCAGCACTCGCTTCGATCAGCGCCCTTCCGACCCTCAGTTGACTCGCGCCCGCGACTACGAGCGCGCCGAACGCTTCGTGGAAGAGTTTCAGGAGATGGATCGCGAGGGCACGGTGCCCAGTCTGATGTTCATGTCGTTGGGCGAGAATCACACCAACGGCACCACGCCGGGTGCCTATACACCAAAGGCGCAGGTGGCGTCGAATGACGTCGCCGTCGGGAAGATCGTGGAAGCGATTACGAAGAGCAGGGTCTGGAGTACCTCCGCGATCTTCATCATCGAAGACGATGCCCAGAATGGTCCGGACCACGTCGACTCGCACAGAACCGCGGGTCTCGTCATCAGCCCGTACGTGAAGCGCAACGTCGTTGACAGCACCATGTACGCGACCGTCAGCATGTTGCGCACCGTGGAGCTCCTGCTCGGCCTGCCGCCGATGACCCAGCACGATGCCGCCGCACCTCCCATGGTGAACAGCTTCATGGCTGTACCGGACCTTTCAGGGTTTACGGCGCTTCCCGCCAGAATTGATTTGATGACGAAGAACCCGCCGAACGGATACGGCGCCACGGTGTCGGCCGCGATGGACTTCAGCGATTACGATCGCGTCGACGAAGACGCTCTCAACCGGATCCTGTGGCACAGCATCAAAGGCGTTGATACTCCATATCCGGCGCCCGTGCGCCGCGCCTTGGCAACACCGCTTGGCTTGTTCCATTTCCCGAAGGGTGACTAGCTCACTGAATCTCGACTCCGCAGGGATCCGCTGACTGACGAATTCGGATCGGCGACCCAAGGCGATCCGCTCATGTATTGGCAGCCGCCGCACCGGATCGTAGTCGCGTGGCAGATCACGCATGAATGAGGGTATCAGCCGGACCTGGCGCAATCCACCGAGGTGGAGATTCGGTTCAGTCCCGCTGAGGACGGCACGACTCGCCTCGATCTCGAACACCGTCATCTGGAACGGCACGGCGCGGGCGCTGTGTCCATGCGAACGGCAGTCGATTCGCCGAACGGATGGAGTGGTCTGCTCCAGCTGTTTGCCGAGCACATCGCGCGCCCGAAGTGATTTGGTCCTAACCGTTGAAGGAGAGCCATGCTCGAGAAACTCGCATCGACAGTTTTCTTGATCGACGCACTGGCTATCGGGCTTGGAGCGTTCGGCCATGGATTGGCGGTACGGCAGGTACATGCCGCGATCGACCAGTTTCCAATCGAGGCAGATATTCACTCGATGGTTTACGTGGTCTGGTACTTCGTGAGCGGTGCATGTTCGTTTTCGGAAGCCGATCTCGCGGAGTCAGCATCGGCCAGATGCGGTCCACTCTGAGTCATGCGGGCGTCGAGGCGAGATGCTCGAGCCGCATCCTCTCGAGAAGCGCCTTGAATCGGGGATCCCCGCGGACTGGATCGAACTCGACCGCGGAGGTGATCAGAATCAACGAACCATCCCGTTCGTCGAAGGCGCGGTCCAGACACTGGAAGAGGCTCTCGAGATCTGAGAGTCCCAGGTGGATCAGCGCGATCCACATTGCTGACACGTAGCCTTGTGCCGCCCGCGTCGTCAGCTCATTGAGAAGCGCGCTGGCCTTGTCACGATTACCTGACCGACCATAGGCGTATCCAAGGACGCCGATATGGTTCACCGATCGGCCGCCCAGCGCAATCGCCTCCTCGAATTCCGTGAATGCCCGCTCGTACTGGTTCGTTTGAGTGCAAGCGTCCCCGAGCGCGTAGTGGGCAAAGGCAAAGGACGGCTCGAGTGCCACAACTTTCTCGAACTGTTGAATGGCGCGATCGAGATCATGGTGGAAATAGTGCACGTACCCAATCAGTGTCTTCACTTGGAGATCGAGAGGGTCCAATCGCTCGGCCTCTTCCAGCGCCAGGAGGGCCTCTGCGTGCTGCCTTTCGAGCAGCGCGAGCCGCCACGCATTCCACAGGTGGGTCATCGCCGAGCCCGGCCCGAGTTCGAGGGCGCGCGTGAGTTCGCGCGCCGCCCCCACTCGATCCCAGTCATGATTCATGGCGATCAAGGCGAGCGCTCTATGCGCGTCGGATAGTTGAGGGTCCAGCTCCAGAGCCTTCTCCGCAGCCCATCGAGCCTGCGGGATCGCAGCAGTTGCCGGGAGTAGACCCACGCCGGAGTAAAGCCAGATATAACCGTCGGCGAGGGCCGCATAGGCCAAGGCGAAGCCGGGATCCTGAGCGATAGCTTCTCGGAAATCGGCAATCGCCCGTCGCATCGAGTCATCGGTCCACTTGTTCAGGGCGTACTTCCCCCGCAAGTACGCGTCGTGGGCCTTGGGATCGAACGATGATCGCGATCTGACCGAACCGGTGACGAGCCCGCTCCGAAGCTCATTCACGATCGTCGCCGCTATCTCATCCTGAATCGCAAAGACGTCAGAAAGCTCTCGATCGAAGCGCTTCGACCAGAGCTGGTAGCCGTCCTCAGCGTTGACGAGCTGCGCCGTCACCCGCACGCGGTCGCCCGCCTTGCGCACGCTGCCCTCGAGCGCCGATCCGACTCCCAGTCTTCTGCCGATTTCGGTGACTTCGATCTCGCACCCTTGAAACGCGAATGCGGACGTGCGCGAGATGACGCGCAACCCGGAAACTCTCGTCAGCGTGTTGATGATCTCCTCGGTAAGTCCGTGACAGAAGTATTCCTGGTCTTTTCCCGGACTCATATCTGCGAAAGGGAGAACGACGATCGACGAAGGTATCCTCGTGGGGGTCGAGCCTTTTGTCGGTGCCGCACCGCGTGAGCTCGAAGGGTCGACGCCTTTCAGATCCTGGAGGAACTCGATCGCCGACTGGTAGCGCCGCCGGGGGTCTTTCTCGAGGCATTTGTCGATGACGGCCGCCAGCAACGCTGGCACGGCCGGGTTCAGCAGCTGGGGGGATGGGGGACGCCGATTCAGGAGTTGATCGAAGACCGCCGGCAGCGTATTGCCCTCGAACGGAGCTCGCCCGGTTGCCATCTCGAAGAGAACGACTCCCAGGGCGTAGAGATCCGAACGTGGATCGAGCGGTTTTCCGAGCGCTTGTTCCGGAGACATGTAGCCAGCCGTGCCAAAGGTCATGCCCTTCGTCGACTCTGCGTGGGTCATCGTCGCATCCTGATCCCAGGGCGTCGAATGGGCGAAGAGCTTCGCGAGGCCAAAGTCGAGGATCTTGATGCGATCGTCGCGGGCGACCATGACGTTGCCGGGCTTCAGATCCCGGTGCACGATGCCTGCTGCATGAGCGGACGCAAGACCCTCGGCGATCTGAGTCGCGAAGGTCAGCGTTTTCGGGAGAGGAAGGGGACAGCCTGCCTTCAAGAGCTCTCGTAAGCTGGTGCCCTGAACGAGTTCCATCGTTATGAAGATCTCACCATCAGCCTCCTCGACCGAATAAAGATGAACGACATTGGGATGATTGAGTGCCGCCGTAGCTCTGGCTTCCCGCTGAAACCGTGCGCGACGATCGGGTGAGCCGGTGACGTCCGGATGAAGGACTTTCAGCGCCACTCGCCGCTCGAGCTTTGTGTCCAGAGCGGTATACACGCGTCCCATGCCGCCGTGGCCGACCTCTTCGAGAACGACGTAATGACCGAGTCGTTTACCAATCACAGTCGAGCGCCGTTCGGCTGGCCGGGCACCAACGAGAGCACGGCATGGAACTGCACCTGGAGTTTCGTGTCGGCGGGCAGGCCACTAGTTGACGCGAACCGGCGGGAACGAAGACTGTCCACACTTGCAGCGGGCGGCATCCGGGTTTCCTCGGTGCCATACGCGCGTCCGGCACTCGGGGCAGGACCACATCCCATCGAGCGCCTCGATGCGATTGAGCGCGGCTTCCACTTCGCGCGCGCCAGATCGTCCGCGGCTTCCGTGGACTTCGACGTTCAACGTGGCTCCGACGTCCGCCTCCAGGTGTTTGAGGAGCGGTTCAACTGATTCCAGTAGCGTCTTCGCTCGTTCCTTCAGGGTGCGCCGGACTCCCTTGAACAACTCACCGATCTCTCGCTTGTCGTTCGCCTGGCCGCGGCGAAACGGCAGCGGTGCCCACAGCGCCTCGCAGACCTCCTGGAGTTGCTCCTCGAGCGCCCGACGCGCCTTGGTTGCGGCGCCTTGAACATCACCGCTCCCGAGTCGTTCGCGCGCGGCGGCGAGAATACCCGACGTTTCGTACTGCGTGGTCCGCGGACCTGACGCGTAACTCCAGGATGTGAGCTCGAGTTTCCGCCACGACGGGGCGCGACGGGTCAAGTGCTCGAAGAATTGCTGGTCGTGCGTAAGCACGATGAGTTGCCAGTCGGAGAAGCCTTCGGCCAGAAGCTCGGCGAGCCGTCCACGGTGCTCGACGTCGAAGCTGTTGATCACATCGTCGAGCAGGAGGAAGCCGAGTTGCGCGTTGAATTCCTCCGCCATAGCCAAGAAAAGCGAGATTGCGAGCGAGTTCAGGTGTGACTCACTGAGAACGCCATGGGGAGGGCGCTGGTGCGACCCGTAGAACTCGACGGCCAGCTCGACCCCTTTCGCCGTCCAGGGCTCGATGCTCACAGCCTCCGCGAGATCCTCGCCGGGGTGAAGCGCTGCGTAGATTTGCGCCACGCGTCCGCTGATTCGCTTCAAGATTTCCGTGAGATCGGCTTTCTGCTTCGCCTGATACGCGTCGAAGACCCGGGCCGCCAGGGTGACGGCGCGGAGCGCTCGAGCGGCCTTGTCCTCCGCCCGGCGCCAGCCTCTGATTTGCTCGCAAAGAGCGGCGAGCATGACGAGCTGAGTGTCGCGCGTGCTGGGGCCGGAGGAGGAGGCTTCTCGAGCCAGCTCGTTCGCTGCGGCGTCCCATTTGCGAAGGTCGGCGAGATAGCCTGTGATTGCCTCGATGTTGACGGACCCTAGCGAGTCGATGGCGCCCTGAAGGGCCGCGGCAGGAAGCGGGGTGACAGGCGCCAGGTTGAGTCCCATTGCATGGCCGCTCTTGTGAAGGGACAAGCGCTTGTCGTGCGCTGCGCGTAGATCGTGCGTCAATTGCACGAGCGGATCACGAAGGGACTCGAGCTCTCTAGACGCCTCCATGACTTCCACGAGCGCGCGCTCGATTCTCCGCGCCAGCTCTTTTTCATTCACCGATTGTCCACAAACTGGACAACGTGCGCCAATCGTTCGCGTTTCGACCAGCCGTTTCGCTTCCCTGACCACCGCGGCTCGCGGCAGTAGCGCTGCCCGCTCCGAGGAGATGAGGGCGTTCCAGCTCTCGAGAAGGTGCGAGTCCAGCGTGGGGGTGGTCAGAGCACCGATCTCGCCGAGAAGGCTGTCCTGGTTGGTGGGCTTTGCGCTCACGGCGCTGGCGCCGACGGCCGCGGTGAGCCAGGAAGGATCGACCGCCCGGTTGAGAGACCGGGGCGGGTCGACTCCTAACATCTCGCAGATCTGCTGAAGGTTGGAAAGGACCGTCTCGTGGGTCACGACCTGACCGTCCGAGGCCAGCGCTCGCCGGTACTGTTTGACCAGTTCTTCAGCAGCTTTGGACTCCTTGCGAAGCTCGTTTCGGGCCCGTTGAAGGTCCTCCCTGAGACTCTCGATGGCGTCGAGGCCGAGGATCTCGACCAGCGCCTTCCATTTCTCGGTCTTGGTCTTGTTGACGAAGTCGGCCAGGGTGCGTCCGCGCAGAAGGAACGTCTCCCGCCGCATGGCCTGGAATGTCTCGGGCTCGCGCTCGTCAGGGAAAACAGCCTTCCCGCCGAGTGAGCCGTTCGTCACGATCTCGACCGAGGTGACTTCGTCGTCATCCACTCCCACATGACGCATGGCGTGCTGGCGTCCCTCGTGAGAGAGAAGCTCGATTTCACCGGTGAAGTACCACTCGAGCGCGTCCGCAAACGTGCTCTTTCCCGTGCCGTTGTCCCCATAGACAACGATGCTCTCGCCCTTGCCGAGATCCACGATCATCTCACCCGGGATTCCTCGAAAGGCGCGCATCACGAGCCGTTGGACCTTTTCACTCACCGGCGAAATCCTCGAAGAGCTTTCGAATCGCCTGCGATCGATCCACGTCTTCTCTCTTGAGAAGCTCTGCAAACTGCCGAGCGAAATCCGGCGGCAGATCTTCGAGTGATTCGAGCAGCGCTAGCAGGAACTCCTGTGCGCTCGGACGGTGCATGAATCCCCTCGGCCTTCAAAGGCGCGAACGTGACGCTAACCCAAACCTCGGTTCTGTGGGTACTGTGGATCACCGATCGTGCCTGATTCGTCGAAGTCAGCTCTCTCTGAACTGCGCCAATATGTGTGAATTCGCGCCTGAAAAGGGTACGAAGAACGCTTGCCGAGCGTCAACTCGCGTTGCTCGCGCATGCGCCGGATGCTGACGTGGCGCAGAAGCCATGCAGAGACCCGACCCGAACCGCCGTCACGACTCGGCGATGCGTTCCGCGAAGTTCTCTCGTGCAGCAAGCAGTTGCGCGGGTGCGACGACGCATCCGAGATGTGAAACAGGAAGCGGGCGCACCCACCGGCTGTCGTCAACGATTGTCAGATTCATCAGGCTGCGCCATTGAGTGCGCCAACCACGCGCTCAGGAAACTCGCTGGACTCGAGCGAAAACCCTAGGCTCAGCCGCTTCAGCAAGGCAAGGTCCGACGGTGTCGCGCCGAGCATGCGACGGAACGTGCGCGTCAAGTGAGCGCTGTCCGAAAACCCTGCTCGATGGGCCGCGCTTGTAACGCTGGCGCCGTCCATCAAGTCACAGGCCGCCCGCTGGAGCCGAAGCCAGAGAATGTAGGGTCGCACAGGGACGCCGACCGACTCCGTAAACGCATGCATGAACCGCGACGGCGACAAGGCCGCGATGCCCGCCAACGTCTTCAGAGATAGATCGTTCAGCATGGCCCGTGGCTCCTGAAGGTAGCTCAGCACGCGCCGGACACCAGGATGGATCGCTACGTCAGTCCGCGCGTCCAGCAGGAAGTTGTTCAGCCAGCGTTCGGTGCGCGCTTCGTTCGGCGTGGGCCCCAGCACGGCGCGCCAGCGCTCGACTTGGCGGGCGGGTACGCAGCCAATCTCACTTTCGATGCGCTCGGAGAGCGCGGCACCCACGTCGCTCTCCGCGTTGATGAACCCGATCAGCAGGGTGCTGCCACGCGCGTCCACCTCATGAGCGGCGTCGGGCCGCACCCAGACCGCACCACACTTCCTCCACGCCTTTTCCCGCGCGCCGCGTACCAGGAGTGACCCGCGGAGCGTCACAAGCAATTGGGCACAGTGATGACGGTGCGCCGCGGCCCTGAAGCCTGGGCCCCAAACGATCATCACATGGGGCCAGGGCGCCTTGCCCTGGCGCGCACGGAGCGGCATGTGGGGGATTCTGGCACCGCGCGGCACCGTCTGCAAGTTAGCCAGTTCCTTCAAGACGCGAGCGATTCATCGTGACGACAGCCGTTCCACGACCGAGGACCACTGGAAAAGGATCGGCGAGGTACCGGCCGTAGATCGCCTCGAATGCGTCGCGTTCCCACCGAGCGCGCGTTGGACCCCGTTCGGCGTCAGCGGGCCCGGCGGCTAAACCGTAGCCGTCTGCAAGTCTTTGATCCGAGCGGCGGGAAAGTTCCGAAAGGGGTCGATGAAATGTCGGACGAGTGAGGCGACCAGGAAGCCTGAGGTCATCCATGCCGCAGGTATCGGGAACTTATTGCTGTGTCGCGACAATCACGGGGACCTCGGTTGGACGAACCCTTGCGTGTAGCTGGTTGTCGCCATCGAGGGCACGCGCCGCGGCGGCGATCAGCGAGTCCATCGGAATCCCGCCACACTTGTCACTCCCACCGTTTCCATCTCCGGCGCTACATTTATCTCAAGACGACCAAAAAGCGCGTCGTCTCGAGAACGGAACGAACGATGAAAAAACCCGAAGGAAGGAGACAGCGTGCGCGTGATCCAGCGCAGGCGTGCGCGCCATTTTATGGCTCAGAACAATCGGAGGTGGATCTTTGCGGACGATTGTTTGCCATGCTCCCATCATCGAAGAAGGGCGGGTGCGGTGCTGTTGAAGTGTCGAAACTCCTCCCCTCGAACGCCATCAGGGTGACGGCTGGAACCGCGAGACTCCAGCCCAGGAGGCGAACGATGTGTCCTGTATGTATGGCGACACTGGCTTTGGTCACCGCGGGCGTCACCTCGACGGGCGGCATCACCGCGCTGGTCGTGAGCAGGCTCCGCAGCAAGAACAACAAGGACAAGGAGAGAGACATGGAGTACCTGAAAGAGCACCTCGCAATGAACACACCCCCGATCGTGTCGCCGCAGGAGTGGGAGGCTGCGCGCCAGCAGCTCCTCGTGAAGGAGAAGGCCTTGACCCGCGCCCGTGACGCGCTGGCCGCCGAGCGTCGGCGGATGCCGTGGCTGGCCGTCGAGAAGAAGTACGAGTTCGACGGGCCCAAGGGCAAGGCGAGCCTGCTCGACCTGTTCGACGGCCGCCATCAGCTGATCGTCTACCGCGCCTTCTTCGAGCCCGGCGTGTACGGCTGGCCCGAACATGCCTGCCGCGGCTGCTCCTTCGTGGCCGACCAGGTCGCCCACGTCGCCCATCTGAACGCCCGCGACACCACGCTGGCGTTCGCCTCGCGCGCGCCGCAGACGGACATCGAGCGCCTGAAGGCACGAATGGGCTGGAAGATGCCGTGGTACACCATCACGGACAGCTTCGACGTCGACTTCGGCGTGGACGAGTGGCACGGCACGAACGCGTTCATCCACGACGACGACAAGGTGTTCCGCACCTACTTCATCAACAACCGCGGCGACGAGCAGATGGGGAGCACTTGGAACTACCTCGACATCACTGCGCTCGGGCGCCAGGAAGAGTGGGAGGACTCGCCAGAGGGCTATCCCCAGACCCCGCCGTACAAGTGGTGGAACTGGCACGACGAATACGGCGACGCCTCGTCGTCCCAGTGGTCGAGCGTCGTCGATCGCAGTGTCGCTCTCCAGCGTCAGCGCGTCGAGCGCAACACGGACAACCTCGACTCCGCCGACCGCCGACCGCGGCGCACCGACTCGAAGGACGGCGACGCCACGTGATCGCTCAGGTCGGAGCCGTGCCGGTGGAGGAGACCCTGCTGCCGTCGGCGCATAAAGCGGCCAAGCGACTGCGTGCGAAACGGCTGTTGCAACGCGCGCAGGATCGCTGGCCGAACGCGCAGCTGATCCATCGTCAGATCCGCAACCAGAAGCGCGGACGCACCACGTCCAAACAATGCCACGACGGCGCACAAGCCGTGCAGTGAACCACTTAACAGACAGGCGCGGGGCCACCCCGCGCCCACCACGCAAGGTGTTCCGTACGCGAAACGAATGTTCCGACCGGGAAATCAGCCTGACGATGGACACATACTCCACATGTTGCCGACGGTCAGCCGTGCAGCAGCGGAGCAGATGGGGGCTGTGTTGAGGGCCTGATGGGAGATTGGCTGTCAGTTTAGGCTGTCAAACACCCACGCGCCGAGTCGCCCGCCTGAAACTCGCTGGATTGTTGGAGAATCGGCCCGTCGGTGCGTGTCTCCTCAGCCACGTTCCCGTGGTCGTCGTACTTGAATGAGGACCTCCGCTTCAGCCTCGCCCACCCCGCGCTTGCAGTGCTCCTGGTAGGCGCGTCCGGATCGGTCCGTGATCGTGACGCCCGCTCATTCGATCCGAAGCGCGACAAGAGGCCCAGCTTCCTGGGCCTCTTCGTTGTACGCGCCTCAACAGCTACAGGAGGCAAAGACAGCGTTCCCGCCACAGGTGCGGCTTTCCTGCACACCATTCACTCATTTACGCGCGCCGTCACTCGCAGCTAACCGCATTCCCCTTCGAACGTTGCACCGTGAAGGGTCGCACGATCGTTCACGATCACCGCTGGCGCTGTATTTGCTCCGCGCTCTCATTCGTCGATCAGGTCTACCAAAGCTCAATCGCAGGTGGGAGCCTCGTCCGAAACGGCCCTTATCGGGAGTGACACCGTCACACCCGCTGCGTCGGCGACCGTCTCGTGCTCTCGTCCTTGCGAACGTTGCGGAGCAAGAAAACGTTGCGGAGCAAGAACAGGAGAGCGACATGAAGCAATCACAAACCGGCACTGCTCGTTCGTTTCACCGCCGTCGATTTCTGAAGGGGGGCATGTTGGCGGCGGGCATCGCCTCGGCCGTACCTGGGCTGTCGATCACCAGTGTCTTCGCCGCCGGTCGCCAACACAACGATGACCATAAGATCCCGAAAGGCGACATCGCGATTCTGCGCTTCCTTGCCGCCGCCGAGCTCCTGGAAACGGACTTGTGGCAGCAGTACTCAGAGTTGGCCGGCGCGACCGCACCGGAATCCGGCTACCGCTCCGCGATCGAGGTGCTCGATGAGGACATGCCCGACTACATCGCGGACAATACCGACGACGAGTTCAGCCATGCCGCGTTTTTGAATGCGTACCTGTTGTCGAAAGGTGCGCAGCCGGTGGACCTCGATCAGTTCCGCACCCTCGAGGGCAGCCAGGCTACCGGTGCACAGCAGATCGGGCGTCTCACGAACCTCTTCCAGCTGACGGTGGACACCAGCTGGTGGACGCGATACCGCAGCGATCAGAACCCGGATTTCGGCGCGACATTCCCGCAGGCAATCCCGTCGCTCGCGGTTGGCCAGCATCCAGGCATTCCGAAAACCGACGACGAGTCGGGGCCTCCGGGAGTGATCAGCGATCACATTCAGGCGGTTGCCAACACCGCGGGGTTCCACTTCGCGTTCATCGAACAGGGCGGCACCAGTCTTTATCCAGCCCTGGCGCAGCGTGTGATGAACGTTGAGGTCCTGCGCGTGCTCCTCAGCATCGGTCCCACCGAGTCGATGCACTTTCAGACGTGGCACGACAAGGCCGGCAACGCGCCGGCGGTCACCGATGGGACGTTGGTGTTCCCGGACCTCAGTTCGGGACAGTTCGCCACCGACGAGCTCTTCGAGAAGAGCCTGATCATGCCGGAGCCATGCGCGTTTCTCAAGACGAACTTTCCGGCGTGCTCAATCGTGCGCCCCACGGCGACGGCAGGCGCGGCGATGAAGGCAGCGGCCGCCCTGACCGGTAACGGCCTGTTCATCGGCCAGTCGAATGCGTTCTTCGAGGCGCTCAGCGATCTCGCCGCGGATGCCGACAACGCGGGACGCAAGAATCCCTGATCCGATCTCGGGCGCGCTGAGCCGGCGCGCCGTGCTGGACCTCGGCCGCTCGCGCTGAGGGCAGCGACAAGGCAGGCCGCGCGTTGTTCTGATCAACCTGGAGATGATTGTGACGAACGCACGTGATCATGTAGAAGAGGTGCCCTTCCGTCGTCTTCGTGGAACATTTGCGTTCCTGCTACAGGGCTTTCTGGAAGCTGTCCCGTTTTCTAATCCTGAACTTCAGAACGTTCCACCTGCACCGGCTCCCAATGGACAGGAATTTACGAGACCATCGGTAATGGTCGCCTTCAAGCCGGGCACCGACGAGTTCCAGCAGCCGGGCGGCTACGATTATCGGACAGGCTACTATCCGTTTGCTGAGGGAGGGTATTTAACTTTCGACCCGGGCAACCTCACGTTCACCGGAGAGTTTCGGCTCAACTTAGGAGGGAACAGCGTTCCATATGATACGTCGAGAAAGTTGAACGGCCGTTACGTTCTGGGAACCAACGGCACTGGCACTCTGACGTTTCTGGATGGTGACGTCGAAATCCTACAGATGTTCGCCATTGAGACTGTCCATGACGCCGATTTTCTGTTGATGTGGGCATGGACGAACACAAAAGTGGGCCATCGTCGTGCTGTGGCCACCGGTTACATGAAGCGCATGGTGTCATCGTAAGTTACGGCGCCATGTCGTGGATATATGACACAAACGACAGTCTCGCATGTCGCGGGCCGGTCAGGCGCGCCGCCGCACCAAGGCAAAATGTTCGGCGCATTTCCGTCAATCGTTATTAGGGATATCGGCTCCTTCGCGTTCCTTGCGACGCGGCCGTCGTCTTCTCCGATCGGAGGCGGGTATGTCTACGTTTCAAGAGTCGCCCCCATGGATGCGCAGGCGGTCGCCGCCGACATGACCGTTCCGCAAAAACTGCTGCTCGGCGCGATTGGCGCGGTCCAAAAGACGACATAGTCTGTTGTTGACGCCAGGCAACGTATTGAGGTCTGAGAAGGGCCCTTGAGCTCGATTCACGATCTAGCAATTCATCCGACTGCCACGCGACCGGCCCCGAGTTCGCCTCCCGCACGCAAAAGACGATCGTACCGTTGCCGCTGATCGACGGAGGGTTGAAGTCAGGAACACGATTACTGTCGCCGATCTGAGTCAGAACGCCGTCACGCAACGCAAACAGGCCTCGTGAGCCATCGTCAAGTGACGCTCCAAATGCCACGACCCCAGTACTACTGATGACTGGCGTCTCAACTCTCAAGAGTGGCCCGCTGTTTTGCGCCAGAACCACGAACGAATACCGAGGACGTCAAGAGTGCCACCGTGAGGAACTGTTGGCAGAACGAGGATGGCACAGGAAAGTGCCGCGAGGAAGTCTGTACCAAACCAGACTATGTAAAGCGTTACGGTTTCGACACCTTCCGGTGCAGTCCACAGAGCCAAGTCACGACTGAACCCGCAGCGCCGTCTCGTCGCACCTCGAAGCGAGAACCCGCAAGATTAAGAGACGTTCTGTCGAAAATGACGACGAGCAAATTCCCTGCCGGAGCCAGTCTTCAAATACCGCTCGAACTTGAGCACAGGTTCTTCTTCGTCGAACTCGACGACAACCAGAGTTCTCCAGGGGCGGTGTTCGGCGGTGTGTGGTGACAGTCCCGCGTTGTGAGCGGCCAACCTTGCTGCCATACAGGACGTGACACCTACGTAGTAGGTGGTTGGAGCGTTAATGCTCTTGAGGATGTACAACCCGCAGATTAAGAGTCGATCAAAGAGATCAAAATAGGTCAATTTATTCAATGTCGATGGCGAAAGTAGCGGAACGACGGGCTGCGAGCGATGCGCTCAGTTCTAACGCATCGCAGTGCCATCGCTAGCCGGGACCGAGCGCACGGCGCACATCGAGCCCGAATTCCGGTTTTTCTCGAGGTCCGGAGATCCGAATAGGCAGCTTCGAGCCACCGCCCTGACGGCGGAAGAGAGGCTGCGCGACCCTCCCCAAAGCCGCCTTCCATCCGGTCGTCGTGTCGGCGAGCGTCGCGTCGAGCAGAAGGTTTCCGCGAAAATCGAGCGTCTCACGCTTTACGTCGTACGTCCCAGCGAGCTGAACGATCGCGCCTGGCACACCAAACGAAAGATCCGAGAAGGTCAGCGTGCCTGCCCGCAGCGTGAACTTACCGGATAGGCGTGACACAACACTTGGACCGTCGCCAGGGGTTTCGTTCCCCTTGCCGCGTTGACTGAGTGTGTTGATCTTTTCCTGAATGTTGACGTTCGAGAACCGCGCCTCCTTCAGGCTGAAGGTTCCGGCCAGTTCCAGTTTGTCGATGACGTCTCGATCGCCCGCTGGCAACAACAACTTTGCTGCCAGATGCATGCGTCCCGTCATGAGCGGCTTGTCGGCTTTGACCCCTAACTTCAGCACATCCTCTATCCGGCCATCGTCGATCGCGACGTCGAGTGAGATCCGGCGCCCCTTTGCATTCTCGGTTCGTACCACGGCGCCGCGCGCGATGATCAACGTTTCGATCACCCGGGCCTCGACACGCTCGAGCCACGTGTCGCCGGCGGTGCCATCGACAATGGCGTGAAAACGGGTCTTGAGCGGTACCGGTTGCGCGGCGGTATCAATTGAAAAGTCCGGCGTGTCTGTCTCTCCGTTCACGTCTATCCGTTCGAGCACGCCGGAGTAGGCACCGCGCGATGACAGCGTGCCGGCGATGCCTTTGATCGTGTCGAGATTCGCCGAGTTGAAGGCGTACTCGCCACGGATGGGGGTTTGACGCGGCTCCTCCGCCTGCCAGGGGCCAAACGTACCGTGCGTGGTAATTTCTCCGCGAGGTATTGGATTGGTGAGCGCCGCATCGAAGCTGGCGCCGCCACCGTCACCGAGACCGCGCATCACGAGATTGTGAATCTCAAATTGCCGGGGGAGCTTCCCTCGGTCTCTCGGCACGATGTCGAGCCGAGCGGTTCGTGAGACGATCTGATCGATCACGAGCCTCGACGGACTCGCCGCCCTGGGTGGCACGGCGGACCGCGCCGGCGACTCACCTCCGTTCTGGAAAGGCTCTCCGTCGTCACTGCGAACTCCGCCCGGCGGAATGCTGATCTCCAAGCGCTCCACCTCGACGGTTTTCAGGTGCAGGGGCGATCCCATGAGTCCCCACAAACCAGCGCTCGCGGAGTACGACTGAATTCGAATGAGGGGCGTGACGTCCGTGCGACCGTTATGACGTAAGGTCAGGCCCGTACCGATGATTTCAGGGCGTGGGAATACCGAGATGTGTAATGACTCGAGATCGACCTGACTGCGAAATCGTTCGTTCAAGGCTGCGATCGCGCGATCGCGCACATGAGGCGTGATGCGTGTCGCGAGCGACAGAAGAATCGCCGCGGCGATTAAGATGAGGGTGAACGCGATCAGCAGCGGCCGTCGACGCGATGCGCTAGTCAAGGTGCGGACGCTCTGATTTCGACAGTGTTCATCCCTTGAGCGCTTCGAGTCGGCGAGTCGCTCGATACGGATGCTGGGTGTCGTCCCGTGCGAGGAATTGCCGGATCGAGTGGTCAGCCGCGTTCGGAACGGTCGCTCGAGCTGTCGGTGTACCGATCAACCACAAGAGCGAAATCGCGAAGAGCAGGTATCGGCCTGCCATCAGTGTTCGTCGCAACTGCACTGATCGTGCCGGTGCCCGAAAGGGAGACAAGTCGAACCACCTACTCACCGAGATGCAAAAGGCTGTAGGGACTCCCCTACGGCGAGATACACGCTCGAGGTCCGGAGAACCCAATTACGCCACCGGCACCTCAATCCATCGAGTTTCACGAGGCACACCCCGTCAGGCTTCAACCAACGTCACTGCGCACCAGCGATTCGGATCGATCGGTCGTGCCACGGACCTCTGCCGCCTCCAGCGTGGACATGAACTTGCACCAGCCCCCGTGAACCACCCAAAACCACGCGGAGTGTGGTCGACGGTTGCTCATAGTGGTAGTCCGTCGTCTCACGATAGGAGTGAGTATGCATCAGCATCGTGGTCGGTGCCTCGTCGTCGAGTTCGCCGTCGCCATCGCCTTACTCGTCCCCGTGTTCCCAGCTGGCGCACAAACGCCTCCTGACAACACGAAAGTCAACACGCGCGATCGAGCCAAAGGGGCGGCCACGGCCGATCAGCAGAGAGAAAACCCTAACGATCGGGAGATCACCCAGAAGATCCGGCGCGCGCTTATCGACGATAAAACGCTTTCAACCTATGCGCATAACGTGAAGGTCATTACTCAGGATGGACACGTGACGTTGAAGGGGCCCGTTAGGACGGCGGCCGAGAAGAGAACCGTCGAGGCGAAGGCGACCGAACTGGCAGGTGCCGGACGCGTCACCAATCAAATCAGCATTGCCCCCAGCAAGGGCTCGAAGAAGTAACAGGAGCATCAGATGACTGACAAGAAGACCGCTGTTTTTGGACTGTATCCGAGTGTGGAGCGTGCGGAGCGTGCGGTGGACGAGCTCGTGAGTGCGCGTTTCTCCAGCGCCGACGTGTCCGTTCTCATGGCCGACAACCAGGGCTCGAAGGATTTCGCGCACGAGAAGCAGACGAAGGCGCCGGAGGGCACCACGACGGGCGTCGCCGCGGGAGGCGCGATCGGCGGCACGCTGGGATTGCTGGCGGGCATTGGGGCCCTGGCGATTCCCGGAGTCGGACCGTTCATCGCGGCGGGCCCGATCATGGGCGCGCTCGCCGGCCTCGGTGTCGGCGGAGCCGTCGGCGGGCTCGTCGGCGCACTGATCGGCATCGGCATCCCGGAGTACGAGGCGAAGCGCTATGAAGGACGATTAAAAGAAGGCGGCATCCTGCTATCCGTTCACTGCGATACGTCCGAAGAAATCACACGCGCAAAGGACATCCTCAAGCGCACGGGCGCCAACGACATTGCGTCGGCAGGTGAGGAAGCTGTCGGCGCGACATCCAAAACCCGCGACGATCGCACGCCGTAACGTCTGCGCCGGGTGGCGACTGCATGCGCGGGCCCGATCATCTGGCTCGCGCACAGTTCATTCCCCGTCGAATTTTGTGGAAATACACGGCTCACCGCAAGAGCTTAGACTCGAATGCTGCTCTACGGCGACGATCTTGCAACCCAAAATTCCTGCGGTCATCCAGACCGCGCGCCGAGCATCCCGCACGGTGGCTCCGATTCGAGAGTCCGTCCGTCACTCATGCCCGACTTCAAACGTTCGCTATCCGCTCGGCAGAATTCCGCCGGCGATAAAGGCCAAAGACGCGCAACGGTCGGGCCCGTCAGAAGCGAATGTCTCGACCGACCGACTGACCACTCGTCACGAAGATCGTGCGATGCAAGAGTTGCTGTGAGCGCTCGGCATCCATCGGCAGCTCAGGCGCAAGACGGCTCCACCCTCGGTGTGATCGTCCGCCCGTCGAGCGCGTGACGCACAAATTTCGTTTCGAGCTATAGATAAAAGAGGAGATTGACCATGGCTGAGACTGGAACGCTGCATAACGCCTTCGTCGACGAACTCCGCGACGCTTATGACGCGGAAAAGCAGCTCACGAAGGCCCTTCCAAAAATGGCAAAGGCGGCAAGCTCTCCAGACTTGCGGACCGCGTTCGAGACTCACCTCGAGGAGACGCGCGGCCAAATCGATCGCCTCGAGCAGGTCTTCGCGAGACTCGAGGAGAAGGTGCGCGGCAAACACTGCGACGGTATCGCGGGCATCATCGAAGAAGGTAAGGCGGTCATGGAGGAGGACTTCGACGAGGCTACGATGGATGCGTGTCTGATCGCTGGCGGCCAGCGTGCAGAACACTACGAGATGGCGGCCTACGGCACGCTGGTGGCCTGGGCCCGCGCGATGGGGCATACCGAAGCTGCTGACCTCCTGCAGGAAACATTGGATGAAGAGAAAGCCGCTGACGAGAAGCTGACGTCCCTCGCCGAAAGCGGGATCAACCGCGAAGCCGCCGCTGCCGCGCATCCAGAAGACGAGGACGAAGCATTGGCGGTCTCCGCGCGGACCAAGGCTTCCAGGTCATCGGTGGCGGGGAGAGCCTCACGCCGCTAACCGTCGCGCCAAGTTGGCGCTCGATCGTCCTCGCGGAACGTTCCGGCATCTTGCCGGTCGATTTGATCTATCGGAAGGCGCGGGCCAATGAGGTTAGCAGATGAGCGAGCCACTGACTGAGGCCCACCTGCGTCTTGCCGCGATCGTGGCCGACTCTGACGACGCCATCATCAGCGACGACCCGGGGGGGACGATCACCTCGTGGAATCGAGCGGCCGAGCGGATCCTTGGCTATCTGGAAGCCGATGCGGTTGGACAGTCGATCCGGATGATCGTTCCGCCGGAGCGTTACGCGGAGGAAGAGGATTTTGTAGCGCGGATCCGAATGGGCGACAGAGTGGATCGCTATGAGACGATCCGCCTTCGCAGGGATGGCCAACGCATCCACGTCACGTTGACCGTCTCGCCCCTTCGGTCCGCGACCGGCGACATTATAGGTGCGTCGAGAATCGTCCGGGATCTGACTCTCAGCGCACGTATCCAGCATGAGTCGCTACGCCTCGCCGCGATTGTCGACTCCAGCGACGATGCGATTGTCGGCAAGGATCTGAATGGCATCATCACCTCATGGAATGCGGCTGCCGAAACGATGTTCGGCTTTACCGCGGACGAGATGATCGGCAAATCCATTCGGCTCCTGATTCCAGACGATCGCCAACAGGAGGAAGACGAGGTTCTTGCCCACATCAGGCGCGGGGAGCGTGTCGACCACTACGAGACGGTTCGCCACAGGAAGGACGGCACGTTCATTCCCGTGTCGTTGACGGTGTCGCCCATTCGAACCCTGGACGGCGTAATCATAGGCGCGTCAAAAATCGCTCGAGACATCAGCGATCGCAAGCGAGCGGACGAAGAGCGACAGCGGCTGTTGAAGATCGCCCGCGACGCGGCACAGATGAAGGACGAGTTCCTCGCCACCCTCTCGCACGAGCTACGAACGCCGCTGAACGCGATCGTCGGGTACCTCCGCATGATGCAGGCGGGCCTCATCACCGGTGACAAACAACGCCGGGCGGTGGACGTCGTCGTCCGGAACGCCACGTCTTTGACGCAAATCGTCGAAGACGTGCTGGATGTGTCGCGTATCATCTCCGGGAAGCTCCGACTGGACGTGCAGGCGGTCGAACTCCCCTCCATCATCCAGGACACTGTGGAGACGGTGCGGCCAGCTGCCGACGCCAAGGGCATCCGGCTCGACGTGATCGTGAATCCTCGGACGGCTCCAGTCTCCGGCGACCCCGCACGTCTCCGACAGATCCTGTGGAATCTGTGCTCGAATGCCGTGAAGTTTACTGAGCGAGGCGGACGAGTCCAGGTTCGCCTCGAACAGGTGAATTCGCACGTGGAACTCATCGTGAGCGATACGGGCATCGGAATATCGTCGGCATTCCTTCCGCACGTGTTCGAGCGCTTCCGGCAGGCGGACGCCGGCATCGACCGCGAGCGTGGCGGCCTGGGCCTGGGCCTGGCAATTTGCCGTCATCTCGTCGAACTCCAGGGAGGTCGCATCTTCGTGGACAGTGACGGACCGGGCAAAGGATCCACGTTCCGGATCGAGTTTCCAATCAGGAGCGTGTACGCGGATCACCCGCCTGAGGATCGCGATCAGCCAGACTCCCTGCTCAGTGGCGGTCCGATCGTCGTGCCACGACTGGAGGGGATTCGAATACTGGCGGTCGACGATGACCGCGACGCCCTCGCGCTCGTCCGCGAGATTCTCGAGACCACGGGCGCCACCGTCATCAGCGCCGATTCAGGACGTGACGCACTCGACGCGCTCGAACGGATGAACGCCGACGTGCTGGTCGCCGATTTGG
Source organism: Acidobacteriota bacterium (assembly GCA_046727175.1). Lineage (GTDB taxonomy): Bacteria > Acidobacteriota > Vicinamibacteria > Vicinamibacterales > 2-12-FULL-66-21 > JBKPCD01. Next base: position 41,952 of record JBKPCD010000106.1, read on the forward strand.
GGATGCCAGGCATGAGCGGCTTCGAACTGATCGATCGTATTCGTCGCTCTTCGCGGGCGCAGATCCGCGAAATGCCGGCCGCCGCCCTTACGGCATTCGCCCGATCGGAAGATCGTACGAAAGCGCTGCGTAGTGGTTTCCAGTTACACCTTGCGAAGCCGATTGATCCCGCTGAGCTGATGGCAGCGATCGCAGTATTGGTCAAACGCGCACGTGTTGGCGAGTTAGGCGAGAGTTCGTAGGGAGAGGAACCACGCGACGATCTCTGAGGCTGCGCGCGGGCCCTCCATCAACTCATTGCCCATGAAGTCATCTGGGCCACAAGCTTCATGCGCGTGCAGCTGACGGATCCGGCGTAGCGCTGGCCGCATCACTGAAGTGGGCGGACGAATACCCGCCCAGCAACGTGAAACGGTACGCGTGCTCTGAGTCCACAGAGCCGCTCGGCGGCGTCGAAGCACTCGTCGATGCAAACAAATAGACCATATATCGCCGTATGCGCGAAGACCGGCCAGTACAAGCCGACGGCGGACAGCTAGTAGGAGAACCTCTTAACCAACGGTACGCCGGCCACTGATCAGGCCCACCAGAAAGAGCACAATTGCCGCAACGAGGAGAACGTGAACGAATGCCCCAATGGTGTACATACCGACCAGTCCGAGCAGCCAGGCGACCAAGAGAATGACGGCCAACGTAAACAGCATCGCAACTCCTCTCGGGGTGCTTACCCCGCAAGCGGCCGACGTCCGTCGCCGCACGCATTCTCACTGCAAGACCTGAGCCCACGGTGTGAACCAGCTCGTTCCTCAGGGGTTCGCGCAGGGACGAATCACGATCAAAGAGGCGAACCGCCGCAACCCTGGAGAGTTCAGACGCGACGGACTTGTAGGCGTTCCACGAAAGAGAAGACGTGTCGGGAGGCTCTACGCCTCCCGTCGAGTGGCAGGATGATGTCGCGTCCCCGAATGGGCAGCGAGCGATGTCGCTGGTATTGGAGCAATCACGGTGCCACTGCACAATCGACGTGCAGCGGGTGCTTCGTCACATCGTCCTCTCTTATTTGTCTTTGTCGTCTGAGCACGCGACCCTTGACGAGGCGAGGGACCGGATCGCTTGGCGGCCCCTGATCCTGATCGGGGTCGCGCTTCCGCACCAGTCTTGTTGGCGGAAACCAGGTCGGGTGTGGGAGCGAGGTTGAGGGCATCGGCGTCGCCAAGTCGTGTTTCGGCGCACGCCGATGCTGCTGACGATCTATTTCACTCCGGGGCAGCTCCTGTCGCTTCGCGGACTGAGGTGACCTCGAGCTCGCGCAACTTGAGATCCTTACTCGTGATGTCCGTGCCCCTCGGCGGCTGGCCTGCTGTGGCACCGCCGGTGGGTTGCCCTCCCGCGACAGTTTCAGCCGTGTGTAGGCGCCCTCTTCCTGGCGCTCCAGCAACCAACCTCCGATCGGACGATCTCCTGGACGTTGCGCCGGATCCCTGAATACATCTGCGAAGGATCGGACTGCCTACCCTTTGTCTCCGGGTGACCGTCTGCGTCAATCGCGAGTCATCGCTCGCCCGAGTAGGAAGCCAAAAACGGCGGCTACCAGCAAAGACGAACCGGGATTGTTTTTCACGAGCGTCACCACATCCCGGCTCATCCGGTTGATGTCGCGGGTGCGCACGTAGTCAGCTGTGGTGCTCAGTCGGTCCGCAGTCGCGTGCGCGAACCCGCTCACCTTTTCGCCGCCGGGCAGGCGGTCCGCTTTGTCACGTAGAGCGGATGCGGCTGTTTCGAGTCTGTCGGCAGCCATCGAACGACTGTCGTCGATTGTGTCCACCGCCGTCCGCGCCATGCCCGACACTCGGTCTTTGACCTGAGAGGCCCGTTCAGAGAGCTCGGCGCCAGCCACCCCAACCGGGTCGCTCGCCGTCCCGATTTCATCCGACACGCGGTCTTTCGCCTGTGCCGTCTGTTCTGCCAGATCTTCACCTTTGGCCGCTACTCTGTCCGCCATGGATGCTCCGAATGAACCGCTTTTGTTAGGCATCGTCGTTCACTCCTCTTTTCGCTCATGTCCGTGCGGCCCTGCAGGCGCGCATGTTTCCGTGGCTCGTCGCCCTGTTTCGTCGTTCTCGTTCTCGTCAACCGCTCGCGCGTTTATTCATGCCATGTCCGTGAGCTTCGTCAGCTCGACGTCGGCGCTTTTTCGGGATATTCGTTGGTTGGCGCAAGAGCCTCGAACCCCTCGGATAGCCGGAGAGGCTTGGCCCCGCCATCGACCACCCATAGTGCTCGGCGCGTTGGCGGCTGCTGGGAGTACCTCGTCGAGAACTCCATTGGGACGTCTTCTGAGTCACTGGGAGTCGTCGAACAGCACTGACCGGGCGGGCCTTGCCTTTTGGATTCAGCTCAAGCGATGCGCGCGGACTTTCCATGCACTGCCGATCGCCTTGCATTTCTTCAAGAGGACCGGAAAGGGTTTCGAGTAGCTCCTCGCCGGAGACCGCCTTGATGATCGTCCGCGGCGTCGTCCGATCTGTTCATCATCGGAGGCACTTTGCATTCCACCGTGAACACATCGCGGAATGTGGTGACTTCGGCTATCCCTTAGCTCCCTCACAGATGCTTTCGCTGAATGATGCATCGCGGATGCCACGCGGCCGATGTGGTGATGGGAAATTGAATGATCGTGCTGTCGTGCCGAGTCACGCGGGGTAACGCTGGGAGGGGCGTGGCTTCAAATCAGCAGATCGGGTGTATGGCTCAGTTACGACGACATCAGATTTGGTCGTCAGGGTGCGCTTGTAAGCGGCGAGTGGGAACGCCGCTACTCATTCAATCCCGCCAAGTGAAACACCTGCATCGGCTCATCGACGATCTCCCCGACGTGTCGCGCGTGACGCGCGGGAAGGTCCAGCTGAAGCGCGAGCCGATCGAGATGGCGGAGGCGCGCTCGCCGATGATCCCGAGCACGATCGCGAGCACCCGTCCCTTGATGTTCTTGCCCTCGCGTGCGGAATCAATCCCGCGGCTGTCTTCGAACCGCTTTTCGAATTCCCAATCGATGTCGTTGGTAGGGCGCCGATGTTTCAGCGGGTTGAGCGCTAACCATGAGTCACCAAGCTGCACTCGCGCTGCTCCGTGAAAGCCCCCTCGCGCCTCGCGAATCCACGCTCGAATCGTGGTGCGAGGCGCTGGCGACCGGTATCGATGTCGCGGACATGCCGAAGGTTCAGGCCGCGGCGGCGCGGAGGACGCCGTCCGGTAGTGTCGGCACCTTCGGCTTTATGGGACCGATTTTCCACCGGCCGAACCTTCTCAGCTTGCTGTTTGGTGGGACCTCGATCGTCGAGGCACGACGCGCGCTTGCCGATTTGGTCGACGATTCACGCGTCGAAACGGTCGTCATCGAATTTGATACGCCGGGCGGGGCAATCGACGGCCTGGTTGAGTACGCCGCGGAGTTACGAGCCGCGCGTCAGAAGAAGCCGATCCTCGCCTATCGTGAACACGATGGCGTGTTCGGCCGGGTACTGGCTCGCGGCGCAGTGCTCGGAGATCATCGCCACGCCGAGTGGCGATGTAGGGAGTGTGGGCGTCTACATGTGTCACACCGACTACAGCACGATGAACGAGCGCGTCGGGATCAGGCCGACGTACATCGGCGTACCAAAGTACAAGGCGGAGGGCAATTCAGACAGGCCGCTGTCTGACGAGACGCGGAGGTTTCTGCAGTCACGAGTCGAGACAGTGTACAACGCGTTTGTGGCGGACATCGTTCGCGGGCGTGGACGCGGGTTGACCGCAGAAACGGTGTGCAAGACGTTCGGTGAAGGGCGCATCGTCAATGGGCAGGACGCGCTGCGCCGCAAGATGGTCGATCAAGTCGTCCCGTATCCGAGTGTGGCGCTCGCATACGCCTCGGAGTTCATGAAGGAACGTCGGCGGCAAGCGGACCTCGACTTCACGCGTACCGCGATCACGATCGCAGAACTCGGGCGTTAGTGGTCCGGTCACTCGCGAACGCCGCAGCGTCGACGCTCAACTTCAAGCGGATCGAGACTACTGCGACGCGGCGATCCGGACCGCAGAGCGGATGTAACAGGCAAGGTCCCCGGAAGATCTTTGAAAACTGAATGGAAGCCGAAGGAACGGCCGCGTAGCATCGCCCGTGTTGAGCGGCTGCGCCGCCGCAACACCGGAGAAACTGAGGCGGCGAGCGACGGCGGAAGCATTCCTCGCTACTTGGTAACTAATAGCGGGTGATGTCAGTGACAGTCCCCTCGAGGTGCCCACGTTTCGTCACCTGACAACTGCATCTACCTCAGCGTGTTGTCGAAGAACTGAGACGCGTGTTCTGCTGTGCGCCGATGGATCGTCTCTCGATCAATGCCAGTGGCGTCAGTGCAGAGTTGAGGCCGCGCGAGACGTCCGGCCTCCGTACACGTGGCGAGGAACGTGTAATGCCCTGCGTCAGGCAAGAGAGTCAAGCTGGCGCGCGGTGTCCATTTCGCAAGGAGCTGCGCGTTCGACATGATTGGAACAATCCGGTCGTCCGTTCCGGCGACGAGCGTGACAGGAATTGTTATCCGCTGAAGACTCTCCGGGATGAATGCTGGTCCCAGCGCCGGCGCGATCGCGAACACCGCCCGAATCCGAGAGTCACGATACGAGTTTCCGGCCCGACTGACGGCGCGTCGGAATGCCTCGTCCGTCGACTCGAGTTCAGCCCAGCGCGCGAAGAGGTTCGGAAATTCCGGCGGATCTGCACACCCTTCGGCTTCCGCCGAGCGACAGAATTCCCGAAACCGCGCTGGATCCGTGCGTCCGCCGGCAATCTCGATCACCGTGTAGCCGCCCAAGGAAAATCCGGCGGCGCCGATCCGATTCGGATCGATGAGCCGCCCGAATTGTCGGTCGCGAAACAGCATGTCGATCACGGTCGTCAGATCGCGCGCGCGCTCCCACCAGAGGAGGAATCCCTCAGCGGTGTACTCCTCCAGCGCGTTATTCCCTGGATGATTAACGGCAGCGACAATGTAGCCGCGCGAGGCAAGAGCACGCGCCAGCCACGCCATGATCTGTGCTGAACCTCCGGTTCCATGTGACAGCGCGATCAGGGGAAACGGTCCGGCCGCGGGGTTCGCATCGTCCGCCCATGCTCCAAGACGAAACAGCGGTGACCGGGGTGGCCCGATGTCATGGTCGAACATCGATGTTCCGGGGGTGGCGGGGTACCAGAGGCTGGTCACGAGCGCATGCGTCTTTGCGCCACGCCAGTTGTACGGCCCTTGCGGAACGACCTTGCGCGTCGCTGCTCCAACCGGCCACTCGCGTCCGGAAGCACTCTGGCTTGACGCAGTCAGCACGGCGAACCCGATGGCAACGAACAAACTAGCGACGGCGGGCCTTAGTGGCGACATATTGCAGGCAGCGGATGATACCGTGGGCAGACGACATCGCAGAAGCTCTCGAGTAGCGCCGCACTGGCGACTGATGGTTCGAATCTGGCTGTGTGTGCGGGTGATCGGTCACGCCTAGCCTGCTGGCTTAGCCGCATGCGACGGCACCCGTCGGTTTTATGCGAATGAGATTCTGACGACCTGCAGAGAGGTGAGTCATGGCGCGAATTGTGGTTCGCTATTGCGCGTATTGAGTTTCTGGACTGCACGCCGTCCGGGTGGCGGCGCGGCTTCGTCGGGAACTACATGCAGAAGTTGAGATGGTGCGGGGACGGTACGGCGAGTTCAAAGTGATGGTGGACGGAGAGACAGTGGTTGATGGTGGTGCCTTGGCGGCCTTGGGTGTCCTCCCGTCGGGGCGGAAAGTGCTTGCTGCAGTCCGGGACAAGTTGTCCGGATGAATGTCGGCTTTGGGGTAAGGATTCCGGGCAAGCTGTTTGGTAGACCGGCTGACGCGACACGGCGACACGCCAGCGTAGTGAGCGCACTCACTGCCGCGACGATCGGCGCGATCTTTTCTGTGAGCTTCATAGCTTGGCGATCACTGGGCAGTCGGGATCAGGCGCCTGGCGGAGCGATTCTCCACATTGGTCCGCAAGTGCCTGAAGCGTCCGTCGAAATTCATCAAGCTGCTCACGTTGCGCGTCGACCTGCGCGATCTTGGTTACAAGGAGCTGTCGCACTTGTCTACAGCGGCGCGTGCCGCCGCGGTTCTTCAGTGTGATCAGTTGTTCACGAATCTCGGCGAGCGTGGAGAGGTCAATCGACCCACCGACATCCGACAGCCCGTCCTCCTGCATGAAACGAAACTGCCCATCCCGTGGACAGCGGTAGATGTGCATGTCCGCGTTGGTCGTAATCGTGACTCCTGGCTGCAACGGCACGCTGCCACTTTTGATCGTACTGATATAGCGGAGCGCCTCACCACACTGCGGGCACGTCAAGACAGAGGGAGGCTGACGATTCTCAGGCATGGTTATCCGAAAGCTGCCCTGGAGAGTGCAAAAAGACCGGCAGGCCGAGGGAGTATACCGATCAATGGGCTGCGGCCACACGTCTGCCCGAGTCGTCCAGCGACGGTCACACGCGCCGCACCGATACCTGTATGTGGCGAGGTCCTCTGGAGGGATAACGAGGACAGTCTCCGTGGATCCGCACGAGGGGCAGGGAGGCCGTTCGATGATCGCGCAGCCGGTCCGGCCATCCCCTGACCGTACATGGCGCTGCGGCTTGTTGACAAGCACAACTGGTGCTTACCGCTGTGTTGCTGACGACGAGAGACGGCGCGCGCTACGCGCGGCGTTTTGTTTGGGGTGGCGCACTCGCACGCGATAAGCGCATGGCGGCGCGGAGCCAGGGAAGAGCGTGGACGAACCGGCGGACCTCGATCGGATCGATGCGGACATCGCCAGGGCGAATTCGAAGCGACGGGAGTAAGCCGATGCGCACCCAGCGTCGGATGATGGACACGGGAAGGTCGAGGCGGGCTGCGACCTGAGTAATCGTGAGCAGCCGTAGTGGTTCTTGACAGCTATCAAGCATTTCGTGTAATACAGTGCTTTGCATGGCAGCTGCGCAGCGACGGGTCGCCACATTCCGAATCGACGAAGACATCCTCGAGGGGATGGAGTTTCTGCGCGATCGGGACGGGACACCGTTCTCTGAGCAGATTCGACGCGGCCTTCGATTATGGCTGGAGTCCCGTGGCGTGGCCATCAAAAAGCGGACGGCAAGCGCGCGTCAACGCGCAAGCGGTCCTGAGCCTTGACCTGCCGACGGAGCTTGCGAGGATTCCGCTAGCACTTGACTTGCCATGCCCATCGAATACGTGAACCTCCCGGAGTGGAATGGACAAGCGAAACACCTGACCGACGTCTGGCGGTGCGCAAGGGCGACCGCCAGGCGCTCTGCACGTTATCAACCCATCCGATCGGCGGGGAGACTCGCGTCACGGTCGACGGCGAACTGCTGCAGCGTCACCCCCCGCAGCGAATCTCTCGACCAAGGCCTGATGATGTGCCCTGCGAGTCGGTCCGCTTGAGGTCGGCTGCGCCCCCAACCCTTCAACTCCGTCACCTCGTCTAACTGCCGTGGCGCGGTTGCCGTTGACCAACCACGTCTGCCCGCATCTGGGCTCGCGAATCGGGAGGCTGAACATGGCGTCGTTCACGAGAGATCTGCGATATGCACTGCGGTTACTGCGTAAGAGCCCTGGTTACACGTCCATCGCGATGCTGACGTTGGCGATCGGCATTGGCGCCAACAGCGCAATATTCAGCTTCGTCGACGGTGTGTTGCTAAAGCCCCTCCCATATCCGGATTCGGACCGCATCGTGCGCGTGATGGAAAAACCGCCTCAAGGCGAACGGAACGTGATCTCGACGCTCAACTTTCTCGATTGGCAGCGCGACAACACAGTGTTTGACTTCCTCGCGGCGCAAACGGGCGGAGGCGCCACGCTGACGGGCGTCAGCGAGCCGGTGCAGCTGCGCGGCGCGCGCGTCTCGGCAGACTACTTTCGCATCTTCAGGATCGAACCTGCTCTCGGACGGACGTTCGCGCCCGGCGAGGATCAGCTCGGGAACCACCGTGTCGTGATCCTCAGCCACGCGCTCTGGATCAGCCAGTTCGGAGCGGATCCCGGTATCGTGAATCGGCCGATCCTGCTCGACAACCAGCCGCACACGGTGATCGGCGTGCTGCCGAAGGGCAGCGCATTCGACCGCGCCTTCAATCAGATCTGGCGGCCCCTGGCGTTCGAACCGTCGAACATGACGCGCGACTTTCACTGGCTCGTAGCGTTCGGGCGGCTGAAACAGGGTGTCTCCCTTCAACAGGCGCAATCGGCCATGAGCGCG
>JBKPCD010000107.1:0-5150 GCA_046727175.1 Acidobacteriota bacterium
GCGATCTCCATCCTCGTCGGCAACGTGGCGTACGCGTTCCAGGCGCGCGCGCTCGCCGCGCGCACGGGACGTACGGACGTGTGCGCGCTGCCGTACGGCATCAACACGGTGTCGCTGTTTGCGCACGTGTTCCTGGTGATGCTGCCGGCGAAGGCACTGGCCGAAAGGGCCGGCGCGGTCGACCCCGTGCGCGTCGCGTGGCAGGCGGGGCTGCTGGCGACATTCGCGACCGGCGTGATCGAGCTTGGGTGCGCCTTCGTCGCCGAGCGCGTGCGCAAGGCGACCCCGCGGGCGGCGCTCCTCTCGACCCTCGCGGGCATCGCCCTGGGGTTCATCTCGCTCGGCTTTCTCTTCCGCACCTTCGCGCATCCGGTCGTGGGGATGACAACGCTGGCGATCGTGATGCTGACCTACTTCGGTCGCGTGCGCTTCAAAGGACACCTTCCCGGCGGTGTCGTGGCTGTGACGCTTGGGACACTCCTGTGCTGGATCACCGGGATCGCGCCGGTCGGCGGACGGCCCTCCCCTGCCACCATCCACACCCCCGTCCCCGTCGTCGGCGACCTGATTGCCGCCATCGGCGGCGGACACATGCTGCCGTATCTATCGGTCATCATCGCGATGGGTCTGTTCAACGTGCTGGGCTCGCTCCAGAACATCGAGTCGGCGGAAGCGGCCGGTGACTCGTACGACACCAGGTATTCGTTGTCGGTCAACGGCGTCGGGAGCGTCTCGGCCGCGCTCTTTGGATCCGCGTTCCCGACGACGATCTACATCGGGCATCCCGGGTGGAAGGCGATGGGCGCGCGCGCCGGGTATTCGATGCTGAACGGCGCATTCGTGACGACGATCTGCGTCACGGGTACGCTGGCCTGGATCGCGTGGGCGATCCCCATCGAGGCCGGGATGGCGATCGTACTCTGGATCGGCATGATGATCGTCGCGCAGGCCTTTCAGGCCACGCCGCGCGAGCATGCGCCCGCCGTCGTTGTCGGCCTCCTGCCAGGGATCGGCGCGTGGGGCACGCTCATGGCGAAGAACGGGCTGCGCGCCGCCGGGCTCGGAGGGCCGGCGGGGCCGTTCAGCGAATCGCTCATCGGCGAGTTCCAGAGGACCGATACGTGGATCGCGGGCGCTTTCGCGATCGAGCAGGGATTCCTCTTCACCGCGATGTTGCTCTCCGCGGCGGTGGTCTGCGTGATCGAGCGGCGTTGGCGGCAAGCGGCGGCGTGGTCGGCGTTCGCCGCGTTGCTCTCGGCCTGCGGGCTGATGCACTCCTACCAGTGGACGTTTGGTGACACGGCCCTGAAGCTCGCTCCGGCATGGCCGTTCGTGATTGGCTACGCCGGCACGTCGCTGCTCTTTCTCAGCGCGGAGTGGACGACCGAGGAGGGAGGCGAATACTAGCGAGGCGGCGCCTCAGACCGTCGAGAAGGCTACGCCTCGCGAGGTGGCATTGCTTGATGTTTCGCCGCTTGAGTCGCTGTCGAATTCAGTTACCGGTACGGCAACCCGGAAGAGTCCTACAGTGGCGCAGCAGCTCGCTGCGCGTTTGATGTCTTTGGCGTCCTTCAGACGAAGCTTACGAAGTGGGGAACCCGAAGTCAGGTACCAAGACTGCCTTCGTCTACCGCTAAACGGACTTACTCGCAATCGGCCCTGCAGGTCTTACCAAGTCGCCTATTCTCTTGACTTATAACTCGGTGCAGCTTAGGCTAACCCGTTTGCAGTATTTATGTTCGAGGAGGCAGGCATGGCAAAGAGATCGGCCCGAGCGAAGAAATCCGAGGGCGGTGTTGTCCGGAGCGGGCCTGTGCAGACGGCTGTGGACGAGACAGCTCCCACCGCGGTTGAACAAAGGATGGTTGATTTTGCGGAGGACCTCGGGACGATCCTTGGAACTGCGGAAAAGAAGGCGAGCGAGTGGCTCTCGCAGCGCGAGTCTGTGGGCGAACAACTTAAACGGATTCGCGATACGGCGAATGACTTACTCTCCAGGCTCACCGGCACTGGCGCAAATGTGGCGGCTGCAGTGGCGCGGGGGCGGCGACGAGGTCAGCCGCCAGGTTTGCGATCAACGGCGCCACAGACCAAACAGGCGAAGCGCGGACCTGGCCGCCCGAAAGGGTCTGGCAGGAGAAAGGGCGGAATATCGGCCGAAGGGCGGGCGCGGATCGCAGCGGCTCAGAAAGCTCGCTGGGCGAAGATTAAAGGTGAAAGCAGGTAGTGGTGTCTCTCTATGTACACAACAATCGTCGATCGTTACCCGATTCCAATTCGTGCAGTAGATAGCTGGGTCGTACGATGGACGGCTCTGAAAGACGACGACACGCTCAACGCGCTCGTAACTGATTTACGTCGCAGGCTGAACTAAACTGAAAAACTTCTGTTGCCACGCTTTAAACCAATCGCGCTTTCAATCGCTCCCTGTGCTTCTGCCGTTCGCATCAGTTACCTGTGAAGCTTCCAACACCCCAGGAGCCAAGCGCCTGTTAATCACGCCTCAGAATCGCCCTTCGTGCGCGGCCGAGCGTATGTGTCGGACGATGAACGAGAGCGACCGCTCGGTGCGTGCCAGCACACGCGGTCTGTCGACCACGTCTCGAAACCACCGAACCTCACCGACAGGTCGACAGCCTCAGGTCGATCTTCTCGCATGCGCACAAGCCGATTGCCACCGGGAGCGTGTTCGGGCTCGGATGGAAGCGGTCCCTCGAGCCGGAGAGCCAGGCGAGCCACTTCGCGAATTGTATGTACGTGTACTCGAGCGCGTTGTGTGGCCCTTCGATACCCCGTCATCGTTCGAATCCGCGAGGGGTCATCAAACGAGCCTCCCTGGAACTGGAGCTGCGCGATGGCCGCGCGGTCGCCACGCTGAGACACCCAGTCATCCTCTCCACTGCGAGCAAAACGTGTGGGTCAATGCGCCAGATTGATGGTCCCGTCGAACGAGCCCGAGGAAGTAAGCGTAGTTTGGTCAGCGACGCGGTCAATCCTGAAGCTCCCCGTCGCGTCAGCAAACCGACCAGTCCCCTCGGTAATGGTGGCAGTCTCCACAATGGTGACGACACCATTTAAGACAGTCCCCCGTCCCGTAAGATTACCGGAGATGCTGTCTCTGTTGGCGGCTATGAGCGTAAAGGACCCAGTCGTTGTCGAGGGCACACCGAGCTGGATGTCGAATTCGAACGTCGCCGCGAAGCGACCGAACTGCGTCGCCTGTCCCGTTCCAGTCAGGACCGAATGCAGGACAGGGGGTGAGCCCGTGTGGATTTCAACTGCTTCTAACGTCCCATGGAACGGTAACTCCGAACCGCGCTTTGCCTCCGTTAGTGCGGCCCCGCCGATGGGGGTGGACAGGGAGGTTGGTGCGCTCGGAACACCCCCAGCGCACGCTGCCGCGAGGAGACAGAAGCCGAGAAGTAGTTGTCGCATTGTGCCAATCCTTCCGATGGAAAACGCAGTAAAAGCCGCGGTCCCGAGAGGCCCCGACGCGATGTGTTAGCGCCTACGGCGAGGAAGGAGATGTCCCTCAGCGGCTTGCCAATGTAGCACAGCGAGGGGCGGCTAGCAGTTCAAAATGGCACAGCCCTCGCGCGGACCGTCGCAATTCCAAGGCCCGCCACACCAACCGTGAAGCAGTGACCTTGTGCGAAGTCGGCGCGGACTACCCGGGCCTCCATCAGCACACACACACGTGGGCCTGAACTTGACAACGATAACGTCCGCAGCAGAACACGTCCCGGACCTTCCTCCCCGCCCTGAACTGCGTCAAGCTCCGCCAGATGACACACGCAGAACTTCGTCGCCTTGCTCGAATTGGAGCCGAGGCGCGCCTCGAAGCGCTTGAGCGCGAGATTGCCGCTATTTACGCTGTGTTTCCCGAGCTGCGGACGGGGCGGTCGGCACCGAACGAGGGCGTCAGGGAGGCTCTCCAGGGAGCCGTGACGCGCCGTCGTCGTCCCCGGCTATCGCCGCCGGCACGGAAGCGCATTGCGGAAGCGCAGCGGAAACGCTGGGCGGAAGAAGGCGAAGCAAGCGGAAGCCGCTGCCAAGAGGCAGAAGGAATCTTCGGCCGCCAAGCCACAGAGCAGCAGTAGTGCTCGCAAGGAAAGCTAGATTCGGTTTTGGCCGTGTAACCAGAAGGGGCACTCCCCGGACGGAGAACCCCGTTGCCGAGCGGCGCCGCATCTGCTACTTCGAGGTGAACCGCGCTGTATAGAATTCGCCGTCGTGGAACTTGATTCGCGGCTCACGACAACTGTTCGCCCACGCTGTCGACGACCTCGAAAGAGGAATTCGGGTCGGTGCCGTTCGAGACGCTGATGCGTCGGTATGGCGAGCGCGCCACCGGGAAGCCACGTCTCGCGATCGCTAGATGGCTCCGCCATCGGCATCAATCGAGCGGAGTGGTGCACTTGATGAGTGCGTGCGCGGATCGCGAACATATTTGAGTGATGGGCCAGTAATTAGAGCGGCCGGAGTCATGCGTGGTAATCGAATCGGACGATATCATGGACATGCGGCGACGAAGGGCCTCGGTATCCAGGCCTGACGCCCGCGCTCACGAGGGTTCGGCTGTAGCTGAAGCACTGGTGAACAGGTTGCCGCGCAAATAGGTTGAATCTTTGCGCTTAAGCGATCCGCTCTTCCCCACGTATGTCGCACGGATCTCAACGAAGCCGGTTGACTGTGCCGTCGCGAGGCCAGACGGCGACACGATATCAACCACCGCATTCGTGGACTGCCATGTTGCTTCAGTCGTCACACTGCGTGAGTCGCCATTCGAAAGAATGGCCGTCGCGGTGAGTTGGACTGACTGTCCAATGCTCATCGGAGAAAGCCACCGCTGACGACCACGTTGGAGACCGTCGGAGCAGGAGAAGGAGCCGTGGTGGGCTGTCACCCCAGGCGCGGGGGATGCCGCTTCCGTCGCCGTCGTCGCACGGCGCTCGCGGAAGAAGAAGTGACCGACGATGCGATGAGACGGATGCGTAGTTTGTGGCGGAAGGAAACGCCCGTGGCATCAAACCCCGGCCACGCGCAGCTACCGAATGACGCTTCCAAAGTGGGAGGGCACACACGAGTCCGCAGCCTTCGACAGAAATCGCAAAGAGTCTGCGGGAGTTCCGTCAATGGCAGGTTGTGGT
>JBKPCD010000108.1:0-26347 GCA_046727175.1 Acidobacteriota bacterium
GTGCGTTCCGTGAGCGGCACCACCGTCACGACAGGTGAACGCGAAATCGAGCCGAGCGAGGCTGCAGTTGTCGACCGAATATTCCGGGAATTCGTGAGCGGCGCCTCTCCCAAAAACATTGCGAAGCGCCTGAATCAAGAGGGCGTCAAAGGCCCATTCGGCGCCAAGTGGAATCCGAGCACGATCCACGGAAACGCTCCGCGCGGTACCGGAATCCTGAACAACGAACTCTACGTTGGAAGGCTGGTCTGGAATCGCCTTCGCTACATCAAGAATCCTGACACCGGTCGTCGTGTGTCTCGACTCAATCCGCGTTCCGAATGGATCGTCAAGGAAGTCCCTGAGCTCAGGATTGTTCCAGACGAACTCTGGGAGGGCGCGAAGCGGCGCCAGGACGCTTCAAGACGAGTGCTCGCTACTGCGACGAGCATCGTGAAAGCACGGCGCCCTCAGTACTTATTTTCGGGTCTGACGAAGTGTGGCACGTGCGGCAGCGGTTTCGTCCTCAAGTCCCGCAATCGGTTGTCGTGCTTCGGCGCCACGGATAAGGGCATCTGCAGCAACCACCTCACGATCCGACGAGATGAAATCGAAGCGCGCGTACTGCACGCGCTGCAGGAGAAGCTCCTCCGACGAGATCTGTTCGAAGAGTTCTGCGAGGAATTCACCCGAGAGGTGAACCGGCTCCGGATGGCCGCACGTGCGAGCGTGACGGCGGCAGAGCGTGAGCTACGCCGGGTGGAGTCAGAGATCGCGAAGCTTGTTCAAGCTCTCAAGGACGGCGTACCTGCGAGCGTCGTGAAGGACCCGCTGATCGCTTAGAGGGACAGCGAACGGATCTGCGGGCGCGTCTCGAGCGGGCAGCTCAACCACCGCCCTTGCTTCACCCGAACATGGCGGATTTGTACCGCGAGAAGGTGATCCAACTCGCCAGAGGGCTCGAATTCGAAGAGAGCCGCATTGGCGCGGCAGAGGCGCTCCGCGGCCTGATCGACGCCATCGTCCTGACTCCGGAAGAGGGGACGCTCAAGATCGAGCTGCAGGGCAACCTGGCGGCGATGCTGAAGGCTGCGCAGGCGCAGAACAACAAGGTCGGAATGCTTGCGCCGTTCGGACGTTGGGAAGATGAGAGGTCGCCAGACACTGACGACCTCGTGCAGATAATGTTGGTTGCGGGGGCGGGATTTGAACCCGCGACCTTTGGGTTATCAGTTAGATTTTACGACCCCACCCGAGACAGCTCAAGCACGCACAAGCCCATTTTTATTGATCGTGTGCACAGGCGCGATCCACGCGGATGGTCGCCGGGGTGATCGAGGAACGGACAACGCCCCGATCATTAAGACTCGTTCCGGATCGGAATGCATACGTCCAGCAGATTACCCGACGCTCCGAACGACATCTTGCGGGAGCGATGGCGCGCGTCAAGGCTGCCCTCGCACGGCTCGGCGCGGCCTTGACCCGCGCCATGCGTTCCCGCTCTCTGGCAATTATCGGAGCGTCGGGGCCGTGCAGCTACGAGAGCAGTCGAGGATCGATCACGTGGTCCGTCGCTTGAACAACGGCGATGCGGGCCGCATCCTGGTGCGCAGGATTCAAAAGCACGTTAAAGTCTCGGGAACAACGGCCGAGGGAATGGCGCGAAATGCGCTCAACACGCGCATCGTCCGGCACGGTAATTATCAGCAGACGGTACCGCGCGGGCAGGTCACGAATCTCGATCTCGAAGTGCACGAGAATCTCGAGGAGCGCAGCCGCTGGATTCTCGGCACAGTAGATCACGCGTCGGCCACGAGTGTGCCAGCGTGCTGACGCGCGCATTCCACCCTCGCCGGTAAGGGAGAGGTGGTTGCTGATGCGCCAGAGAAACACTTAAGCTGCCATGCCCTCGTCAACCGGTACAACAACTCCTCGACCAGGCGGGGCGCCGGCCTCAGTGGCCATGAGTTGCAATGGTGTGCGGCCGTGAAACTGCCGCTTTGCGGCCCGTAACCAACGACGGCTGCGCTCGGGCTCTCCGAAGACGTGCTCCGCAAGCGCCGCGAGACGCGCCAGGCGCACGGCTCTGTCTGACTCGTCACGGCTGAGACTCGCGACAATCGAGTGGCGATACTGCGCCGGCCGTGCAGGAAGTCGTACCACCCTTTCGCGAAGGTGCGCGCTCCGAGAGTCGTTCGGACCGCAACAACTTAGCGCCATCTTTTCGAAGGAGAACAGCGGGTTCGTCCGCGACTCAATCCAGATTGCATGTGTCGCAATTTCCTGAAAGCGTCGCGCTTTCAGCAGACCTCGAAACTGTGAACCACCAAGTTCCGCGTCCCAACGGGAATGCGCCTCTGCCTTGAGTGTGTTTCCCAATCGAGATAAGTGGCGTCGCGGAGTCCTCCGGGAAAGAAACGCAAGAAACGCCGCCACAACGTGCCGCCGGCGACAGTTGTTCTGAACGATGTCGGGCCACTCAATTGAACGGCCCTATCGGCTGCTATGGCTTCCTTGTGCACGGTCGTTGCTGGCATCTGCAAAGGTTCATCTCCTGACGACAGCCTGAGCCAGGCGGCAACCACATGCCCCTATAGTCTGCCCCTTACTCACGGCGCAATTCTTCAACGGCACAGATGAGCCTGGGATAGTCGGGATTGGACAGGTCGAGTTGATCCCAGCGCGCGACGTAGCCCCCCGCCCGTTTCATTCCAAGGATCTGTCGAACACCCAGACCGAGACGCTCCATCAGTCCGGCCGCGCCAATAACGTAGTCCGTGACGACCCAGCTGTTGCCGCGGCGCACGGCGCGAAACTCTTCGAGACGACCCACGCGCCGCTTATCGGCAGTGTGCACTTCGCGGCCTACGAGTCGGTCCAGGCGAAGGGTGGCGCTCATCGGCTTCCAGGCAGTTTCAGCAACCAGGACCGCAACCGTTGCTCGACAGCTGCGACGGCTGTGTCACCGATCACAAGGCGTAGTCGAATCCTGCGACCAACATCGTCGACATCCGCACAATCGATCTTGGTCGGTCTTTCTCGATCCAGATCGCACCACCTCTCGACCGCACTCGCAAGTCGGCCCAACGCAGGATGCAGCCGCGAGCCGAGCGCGACCGGCCCAATCAGGATCGCGGCCAGACGCGGCGGCTGCCCGGCTTTCTGTTCGAGCAGGATGCCATCGACGCGGCCCATCTCGCGCCCATTGCGATCGACGACGGCCTTGTCGAGCAGATCACGAACGACGTCCACGATCAGCCCCCAACTATTTCAAGAGGAATGACGACGATGGCCATGAGCGCCCCGAGAATCGTCAGCAGCGCGAGCAGGCCATTGCCGATTGGTCCACTCGTGTGCTGACCGGCGTACTCCTCCTCGTTCATCAGTACGAGAAACGGCAGGACGACGACGGGCATGATGACCACGGTGAGCGCGACGGAGATGAGCGTGACCCGCAACGGGTCGAGTCCAAGCGTCGCGATGGCCACGCCGAGAACGAGCATGAGGGTGAATGCGGCGACGAACCGGCTGACCTCGCGACGCTTCTTGTCGATGCCCCAGGTCCATCCGAGCGCCTGGCCGAGTACGTACCCGCCGTTGAGCGCGATCTCGACTGCGGCCCCGAAGCAGCCGATGCCCAATGACAGCGCAAACAGCGTCGTTGCCCAGCGGCCGTAGACCGGCACGAACATCTGGGCCGCCTGTTCATACGTATCGACCTTGACGTGTTGAGGACCGAGAACGACCGCCGCGGTGATGAGGCACCCCATCGCCACGGTGCTGCCGAAGCCCATGCCGAGAAACGCGGTGACGCGGTTGATCCACACGTCCTGCTCGGTCCATTTTTCCTCGATCGCGCCAGACGAGTAGAAGTTCAGCAGGTACGGACTGACGGTGGCACCGACGATGCTCACGGCGAGGAAGGCATATCGGGTCAGGTCGTGATGAGGCGTCGATGGAATGAAGCCTTCCGCAATCGAACGTGGGCCGGGGTGAAGCCGCCAAGCAGCGACAATGAACGACAACGTGACCATCCCCAATAGGCCGATGCCGTTCTCGATCACACTGAAATTGCCGAACCAGAGGATCAGCCACGCGGCCACTCCAAGCAGCAGGATCCACCATTGGAATCCGATGCCCGTGAGCATCTTGACGGCGATCGCGGCTCCCCCGAGTTCGGCTGTGAGCAACAGGAGATCGATGACGAATTCGGCGCCGAGCGGAATCACCTGAAAGTGAAAACCGAACCGCTCGCGGACCGCGGCGGCCATCGAGCGTTTGCTGACGGTGGCAACGCGGCCCGCCATCTCGGCGAGCGCCGCGAGAAAGAGCGTTGCGGCCGCGATTGCCCAGAGTAGCGAGAAGCCGAATTCGGCTCCAGCCTGCGCGGACGTCGAGATGGAGCCCACTTCGACAAAGCCGCCGATGCTGGTAATGACACCGAGCGCGAGGTTCAAGATCTTCCGCAAGGCCGCTTAGTAGCTGACCGCCGTCGCCTCGTCCCCGAGTTTCTTGCCATTGCGCCAGGTGTTGGCACAGAGGGGTGTGCGAACGGCGACGGTCCATCCGTGGAGGTGAAGACAATGTCGTCAGCGAATTCGCCCTTTTCGGGATCGAGTTGTGCCAGATGACGAATGCGCTTGGCGATCTCGTGGTCGGCGCACGCCGTGTCCCCGCTGATCCCCAGCCCGCCCACGCGAGTCTTGCCCCGGTACAGCGGCACACCGCCCCCGAACGCAATCGATCCGCCGCACACCTTGCCGTTGGTCGCGTTCAGGTCGTGTGGTGGCACAAGACAGTCGGTTCGGAACGGATTCGGCTGGGACACGCCCCATAACGAGTGCCCCGGCTGTGTCAACGTGTAGAGGCGCGCGGTCGACAAGGGCATATCGTCCGTGCTGTAGGCGTTCGCCGTGTACGCCTTCGCCTTGGAGATGGCCTGCCGGGCCACGCGCTGGCGGGATCGTCGGTCGCGACTGCGGTCGCGCATATCTCACCCTGGCGGTTGACGATCGCTGCCCATTCCATCTTCCCGGAAAACAGCCCACCGGCTTCCCCCTCCACACCAGGGGCTGTGCGTAACCACTTTTTCAAGTCTTCTGACGACGGCAGGTCGCGACATGTCGCTGACGCCGCACCCGACTGGGGCAGCCGATTGAGCTCCGCAGCCGCTCCTGCCTGCGTCTCTGCGGGTGAGGGGTGCCGTTCTCGAGCAGCTGACGATCAGGAGCAGCAGACCGGCCGTCAACACCACGGTGATACCACTGCGCGACAAGGGGCTCCTCTACTCGGTGGGCGGCGCTTGCGGCTCGTTCCGCGTCCGCAGAGATTTGATGTAGGTGACGAGCTTCCAGATCTGGTCCGCCGTCAGACGGGTATGCCACGACGGCATTCCATTCGCGCGTCCCTCCGCGATGGAGCTGAACACCTGCGCGTCGTTGTTGCCGTAAATCCAATCCACGTCCCGCAGGCTGGGACCCATGCCGCCGCCCGCGCGGCCGCCGTGACATCCCGAACAGTTGAACCGAACGAACAGCTGGCGTCCTTCGCCCATCGCCGTTCGGTTGTTGGCGTAGGGATTGGGCGCGATACCGGCCCCCGTCGGTGGACCGGGTATCGGCCCGACCGCGGTTACGACCGGTGGCGGACTCGCCGTTGCCCCCCCGTGCGGCGGGGAGCCGCCGCAGGCCGATACGGTCAGCAACGTTCCGATCGCGATCGCCGCATGCGCCTTGATGTTCATCGAAGCGGCACTCCATACGCGCGCAGAATCTGTCGGATGTCAGCCTCGCGACGGCCGATGATGCCGTTCAGATCTTCTCTGAGCGCCCCATCATCCCCACGAACGCCCATCGCGATGTCGAACGAAAACGGCGACGCTGGATCCGTGTGCTTCATCGCAATTGGCGTGACGTCGATCGGGGTCGGCTCGAATCTCGCGTAGTAACCGGCCAGAGGGCCCCAGACGACGGCGATGTCCACGCGGCCCTCGGCGACCGCGTCGACGATGTCGCGCTGCGGATCAGGCTGCGAGTAGTCGCCGTAAATCGGGAAACCCCGCACGTTCTGAACGAGATGCCGCTCGGCGAGTGCCTGAGCCGCCGGCGGATTGTTGTAGTCGTCGCCGGTGATCTGAATGCCGATCGTCAAGGACTTCAGCGACGGCGCGTCGAACGAATCAATGCGCAGATGGCGATCGCGTCTGGAGACGAACGCGTAGGAGGACCGATAGTAGCTCCGCGTCGGTTGCAGCCCGCGGTACTGTGCGGGAACGCCGATGACCACGTCGCAGCGTCCGGCGTCGAGTGAATTGCGGATGAACCCCCGGCGTTGCGGCCACCAGAAATACGCCAACGGCCGATGCAGCTCGCGCGCGATCAGTTCCGCAATCTTGTTCTCGAATCCTTCGCCGCGTTGATTCGAAAAGGGCATGTTGTTCGGGTCCGCGCAGACACGGACCGGTGGCTGCGCGCTCATGACCGAGCCGACGGTGGCCCAGACGCCGACGAGTATCGCCAGTCGGCTAGAGACCGAACACATAGACCGTGCTCCCTGGCGCCGTGTACTTCTTGATGTCCTTCATCGCGCCGACCACGCCGAGCGCCGCGTAGGGATCGTCGGCAGAAATCTCCGGGAACGCGACCGCACCCATCCAGCCGCCGATGCCGGAATACACCGCGACATACTGCTTGCCGTCCGGGCCGAGATAGGTGATCGGATTGGCGACGATGCCGGACGAGACGTGAAACTTCCAGAGTTCCGTTCCGGTTCGGGCGTCGAGGGCTTTGAACCAACCGTCCATCGTCCCGTAGAAGACGACGTCGCCGCCTGTGGCCAGTACCCCGCTATAGACCGGAAACTTGTCTTCTCGAGCGTCCCACGCCTTGCGGTTGTGTGCCACGTCCCACGCGACCAGTTCGCCCTGATAGCCGCCGGGACCTGGATACATCTTCACGTCCGCGCCCAGGTACGGCGTGCCGGCGATGTAGTTCGCCTCGATCCCTTCGTAGTCCATGCAGGTGTTGTGCGCGGGAATGTAGAGAAGTCCGGTGCGCGGCGAGAAGGCGGACGGAATCACGTCCTTCGCGCCGGTCGAGGACGGACAGATACCCTGCGTGACGGTCCCGAAGTGCGTGTGCTTGGCGGGATCTTCGACGGGTTTTCCCGTCCGGAGATCGTAACGGCTCGCCCAGTTGGTCGGCTGATAGGTCTCAGCCGACAGCAGTTCCCCGGTCTCGCGATCCAGCACGTACACGAATCCCGTCCGTCCGGGATGGATCAGCAGTTTTCTGCGGCGGCCGCCGTAGTCCATGTCGATCAGCACGTTCTCCATGATCTCGTCGTAATCCCACGAGTCATGGGCGGTGGCCTGCCAGGCCCAGCGCGCTTCGCCCGTGTCCGCATCGCGTGCGAAAATCGTCGACGACCACTTGTTGTCGCCGGGACGCAAATCCGGATTCCAGACGCCGGGATTGCCGGTGCCGTAGAAGAAGAGATTCGTTTCCGGGTCGTAGGAGATCCAGCCCCAAACGGTCGACCCACCGAGCTTCCATTGCTCGGACGGCCAGGACGTCACACCCAAGTCTTTGCCCTGGTCTTTTGCATAGAACGCACGGAAGCTCGGTCCGATCTTGACGTCTGCGTCGGGCCCCGTGTTGAAGGCGCGCCACAGTTCCTTGCCGGAGTGCACGTCGAGACAGGCCACGTACCCGCGGACCCCGAGCTCGGCGCCCGAATTACCGACGATGACATGGTCCTTGACGACGACCGGCGCCGCGGTGAAGGTCTCGCCCTTGTTGATATCGCCGACTCTCGTCCGCCATGCCTCTTTGCCGGTCTCGACGTCGACGGCCACGACGGTCGCATCGAGCAGGCTATAGATGATCTTTCCATCTGCGAATGAAGCACCGCGGTTCACGACGTCGCAGCAGGCGATACCGACCGCACGCCGATCCGGGTGCGGTTCATAGATCCATTTCACCGCGCCGCCGGGCTTGGTCAGGTCGACGGCGATGAGATTGTTCGGAAAAGGCGTGACGACGTACATGGTGTTGCCGAACACGAGCGGCTGTCCTTCGTGTCCATGTGGAATGCCCGTCGAGAACGTCGTCGCCACATGCAGATTCATGACGTTCGTCGTCTTGATGGTGTCGAGCGTGCTGTAGCGGAGATTGCCGTAGTCGCCGGCCGGCATGCGCCACTCGGCTGCCGACACCTCGGACAGGAGACGAATGGCCGGTGGAGCTCCCGGCACCGTCCCCTGCGGGCCCTTGCCGCCGGCGGGTAAATCCGATTGTCGGCACGCGCCGATACACTCAGTCACCAGGAGAGTCACAGCCAGACGCGTGAAGAAAGCCATGGTCGTCATCTGACGTGGGTAGGACCGAGCACGGGCCCGGATTTGAACCGTGTCAGCCGGTCGGAATGGCGCAGCCACGCGGTGAACAACAACAGCCCGGCCGCCACGAACGCCAGGCTCGCGGGCACCCACATCAGCAAGCCGGCGAGCTGCTGATCCTCGAGGGGCGTGAGGCCGGCGGGATGGTGCGCGACATACGGCGCGTACCACACTCGAGGAGAAACGGTGAGCAGAGCACCAAGCAGGCCGCCGTGAACAGTCGTGGCGAACACGTAGACGACTGCTGCGCCGTATCCCATACGCCCGCGCCGACCATGAGCGATGCCCCACCAGAACAGCGTCGCGGTGCCGAAGAAGCACAGGTGCTGGACGACATGGACGGCCTCGTGTTCGAGCGCGTAGTCATACAGCGCCGGCAGATGCCACACCCAGACCGCGACGCCATACAGACAGAACGCCGATGGCGGCGACGTGAGCACGTTCCACACGGCCGTCACCGAACGGCGGTGGACGGCCGCGACGACTCTCGAGCGGAGCTGGGACGGCAGGGCCCACCAGAGTCCGACAATCGGCGCGCCGACGGCCATCAGCGGCGCGGCGACGATCATCAGGAGCTCGTGCTGCACCATGTGGGCGGCCAGCCACTGCTCGCTCCATTCATCGAGCGGCGGTGACAACGCCGCTGTGAGCGCCAGCCATCCCGACACGAACGCCAGGACCTCGATTAGCCGGACGCCGCGTCCGTACCCGGCGTTACGCCACACACGCAGCACGCCGGCGGCATACACGCCGAACACAACGACGAGGCTAGAAACACGCATCGAGCATCCAGTGCGGGATCGCTCCCGCCAGTATTTGCAGTCCGAACAGCGCGCATGAGGTCAGTCCGACGATCGCCATGAAACGCGCCCGCTGCCGGGGCCGCCCGCCATCGGTCGGGACATCCTCCGCCGTACGCGACAAAGCCATCCATGAGATCGTGGCCCCGCCGATCACGATGATGAGGCTCACGATAGTGATCAGCTGGAAGATCGCGTAACTCTGCGAACGACAGACCCATTTCACGAGGGCGTAGCTCGTCGTGAGATCGAACGCCCACGCCATCGGACCGGCGAGGATGCCAGTCCACAGTGGCAGTGGCGTCAACCACCGCACGTCACCCGCACTTACAGCACTCTGGGCGTCCAATAGATCACTCCGTAGATCGGCAGCCAGGCCAACACGACGAAATACCAGTAGACGGCGTTCTCCTCCACGTCCACGAACCGATGCTCTTCGATCGGCCCGGTGAACATCAGCACCGTGAGCACGCTGCTGTCGAGGAAGTCCGTGACGATGTGCGTGGAATGCAGCCCAAGCAGCACCCACACAATCGAGCCGTATGCGTCCCGATCCCACATCACATTGAGATGCGCGAATTCGAAGATGCGGACCACGTTGAACGCGACGGCAAACACGAGACAGACGAGAATCCAGATTCGCACGCGGGTCAGATCGACGTGTTCGGCGGCTCTTCGCGCCAGCTCGTTCGGAATCAGGCTCGCCAGCAGCACCAGCGTGTTCACCGTGCCCCATCGCAAATCAGGAGCGGCAGCGCCATGAGGAGGCCACGCGGGAGCGCGCGTCGCCAGATAGAAGTACGCGGCGACGGCCAGCGCGAACACCGTGCTCTCGATCACGACGAGTCCCAGCGTGCCCCAAAAGGTCAGCGTTCTGGAGCCGAACGCGCCAGGCGGAAGCGCGCTGACGTCGAGCGTTCGCAGCTCGCTCATATCGCGCCCCCTGACGCCGGGGCCTCGTTGGGTCGCGGCAGCGTGCGATGCGCGAAGGGCCACACTGGCGTACCGCCTTCGTCGGCTTTCTTCGGCCAGAACCATCCGACCATCGTCACGAAGACCGGCAGGGCGCCGTAGACGACGCCCCAAGGTGTGAAGATGGACCAGATGAACAGGATCGTGGTCGCGATTGCAGTCAGGAGCGGCCAGATCGAAGGCTCTGGAAGGAGTAACCGGTGATCGGGCTCGGCATCGAGGACGTGCGTGACGAGCACGTCGCGCGCATCGTCGCGCAGGCCGACGACGACCGGCTGATCGGGCGCGTTCTCCCACACGGGCTCGCGCCCCGCCACCGTTGGGGGTCGCGGAAAGTTGGCGTTCGGAGGCGGCGAGCTCGTCGCCCATTCGAGCGTGCCGGCGTCCCAGGGATTGTCCGGTGCGGCAGCGCCGGCCACGAGTGCCCGCACCGCATCCACGATGAAGATCACGACGGCGCACGCCATCAGCGCGGCGCCGGCGGTCGCGACGAGGTTCAGCGTACCCCAGCCCGTTTCAGCCGGATAGGTGTACACGCGCCGTGGCATGCCGTGGAGACCGAGGACGTGCATCGGAAGGAACGTCAGGTTGAAACCGATGAAGAAGAGGGCGAACACCGACGCCGCCAGCCGCTCGCTGAGGAGGCGTCCAGTGATCTTCGGATACCAGTAGTAGAAGGCGGCGAACAACGGAAAGACCGCGCCCCCGATCAACACGTAGTGGAAATGTGCGACGACGAAGAAGGTGTCGTGCACCTGGGTGTTCAGCGGCACGGCGGCCAGCATCACCCCCGTCAGGCCGCCGGCGATGAAGATGACAAAGAATCCGAGGATCCACAGCATCGGGCTCTTCACGGTGATGCGCCCCGACCACATCGTCGCGATCCAACAGAAGACCTGCGTGCCCGTCGGAATCGCAATCATGATGCTCGCAGCGGTGAAGAAGCTCTCGCCGAGCTGGGGCAGGCCGGTGGCGAACATGTGATGGACCCACAGGCCGAAGCCCATGAAGGCCGTCGATACCAGCGAGAGGACGACCGGCAAGTAGCCAAACATCCGCCGTCGAGAGAACGTGGCGATGATGGTTGAGACCAGACCGGTTCCGGGAATGAAGATGATGTAGACCTCGGGATGTCCGAAGAACCAGAACAGGTGCTGCCACAACAGCGCGTCGCCGGCGTGTTCGACGTCGAAGAAGTGCGTCCCAACCAGCCGGTCGAGGATGAGGCACGTGCTCGCGAGCATCACCGCGGGCATGGCGAACAGCACCATGAACGACGTGACGACCTGCGCCCACACGAAGATCGGCATCCGGTTCAACGTCATGCCCGGCGCTCGGAGCTTCAACGCGGTCGTAATCAGCGAGACCGCAACCGCAAGCGAGGCGACCTCGGTGAAGGTGATCAGCTGCGCCCAGACGTCGGCACGCTTGCTTGGGGTGTAGAGGGCTTCGGCGAGCGGCGGGTACGAGAACCAGCCCACGTCAGGGCCAGCGTTCAGCAGGAACGAGACGTAGAGAAAGACGCCGCCGAACAGAAACATCCAGTAGCTGAACGCGACCAGTCGCGGAAAGGCGATCCCGCGCGAGCCGACCATGAGTGGGACGAAATAGATTCCGAGCCCCTGCATGACCGGCACGGCAAACAGGAACATCATCGTCGTGCCATGCGTCGTGAAGATCTGGTTGTAGAGATCCGGCCCGAGAAAGGTGTTCTCGGGCCTCGAGAGCTGGAGGCGCATGAGCGCCGCGAGGACGCCACCGATCAGGAAAAAGGCGAACGCTGTTACGAGATAGCGCCGACCGATTGACTTGTGATCGACATGCGTGAACCAACCGTAGATACCCGCGGGGTCGGCCCAGGTCGCGTCCAGACGCTGAACGTCTCCGTCTAGAGGTGGCCGTGGCTGCATCATCGGAGCGTTTCGAGGTAGGCGACCAGCGCCTGGATGTCGTCCGCCGGGAGCGGATTTGGAGGCATCTGAGTACCGGGCTTCGACCCCTGAGGATCCCGAATCCATGTCGCCAGGTGTTCGGGCGTGTTGGTGAGCGTTCCGGCCCCGAGCGTGCTGCGCGTCGCGATATGGGTCAAGTCCGGAGCGGCCTGTCCACCGGCATCACTGCCACGAACGGTGTGGCATCCGGCGCATCGTGCCTGCATGAAGACGTCGCGGCCCGCGCGGCTGAGAGCGTCGGGCGGATCCCGCGCCGGTTGGCGCACCCCATCGAGCCACCCTTGAAAGTCCTGGTCAGACTCGGCTATCACTTCCAAGGCCATGTGCGCGTGCTGGATGCCGCAAAACTCTGCGCATTGGCCGCGGAAGCGACCCGGGCGACTCGCGTGCAGCCAGATGGCGGTCGTATAACCCGGAATCAAATCGCGTTTGCCCTGAAGGTTCGGCACCCAGAAGCTGTGAATGACATCCCGCGATGTCACTTTCAAGACAATCGGGCGATTCGTGGGGATGTGTAGCTCATTGGCGGTGACGACCTGCCTGCTCGGGACGGGATCGTCATACTGGATCTCCCACCACCACTGATGCCCGATGATCGTAACGGTGACGGCGCTCGAGAACTGGAGCGAACCCACCGCACGTCCAGTCGAGACGCTCGCGATGAGCAAGCCGATCAGAATGACGACAGTAAGTCCAACACCCGCCGCTACGCTGCGCGAAAGCGCCATCTCTGATGGAGCGGTAGCGTCGGTTCGGGACCGACGGCGTAGGCCGCGGACGATGGCTACCGCGACAGCTGCAAGCACCACGACAAATACAGCGACGGACACCCACAACATCAGGGTCCAGAGTCCATGAATTGACGAGGCCGGACTTCCAGCTGGTGAGAGCACGGACTGATTGACGGCGACCGCTGTCATCGCACTGCATGGGTAAGCAAGGCGGTCGCCAGTCAGCAAACTGTGGCCGAGAGACGACCTATCGTCTCCTTCGTTTCTTCATGGCCGCGGTCACCAACGCGTGCGCCCGTTTCTTGCCGGCGTGCCCCTTCACTTCAAACCGCTTCCCCTTCATCTCGTTGTAAGAGACGAAGAAATGCTCGATCTGCGCGACGAGATCCTGGCTGAGATCGCTCAACGTGCCTATTGAGCGGTGGGCGGCGGAGTTCGCGGCGACGGCGAGCAGTCGGTCGTTACGTTCCGTTGTCCCTTTCTCGGTTTGCTCGGCCTCGATAGCGCCAATGAGCCGCGACGGGACGATACAGCCGGGAAACACTGGCGCATCCATCAGGACGAGTACGTCGAGCGGATCGCCGTCCTCGGCACGTGTGGACGGCACGAACCCGAAGTCGAAGGGAAATACCGCGCCGGCTGGCAGGACACCTTTGAGGACGAAGGCACCGTGACGCGGCTCGAACGCGAGCTTGTTCGGCGAACCCTTTGGTGTTTCGATCACGACCATTACG
This sequence comes from Acidobacteriota bacterium, assembly GCA_046727175.1. GTDB lineage: Bacteria > Acidobacteriota > Vicinamibacteria > Vicinamibacterales > 2-12-FULL-66-21 > JBKPCD01. The sequence goes on from JBKPCD010000108.1 coordinate 13,567, forward strand.
CAGTCGTCCTCAAAGGGCGCCAAACGATCGAGGGATCTCGATCGTCGTCGACGTGTTGAGGATTTGTGGGCCATCTTTAGGTTAGCGTCGCGCTCGTCGCGTAGAGCGGGGCCGTTCGTCACCTTGATCGCCATAGCCACTGCGGACCGTCTTTTTCGCCTTACGCGGCCTGTCAGCTTTCTGTGAACGGCCGACGTCGTCCATTTCCTTGAAGCGCCCTCGAGCCGTGCGTTTCGCGTACGAGCTGGCTTTTGGACGGCGCACAAGATCACGTTTGCCTGCCGGTCTGGAGCGCTTTGCGCGGGAACGTTTCAGACTCTTTTTCGCCATGTCGTGCTCCGGTCGATCGCGTGCGATGTTCTAATAGCGGACGCCTTTTGCGGCGGCGAGGGCGGCCGCGATCGGAATGTCGCGACGCCGATCGCTGCTCGTCGGGAGGATCACCGCGGCCTCGAAGCCACCTTGGTGAAATGCAAGTGCTGAGCCGAACATCGGCATGTCTCGTGACGGTGCGCAGTCATGGCGTCGCCGCCTTTGAAGATTCCGCGCCGGCTTGGGTCCGACTCGCCGCGGTCGCGGTGGCGTTCAGCCAATTCCGCCATCGAGTTCATGAGATGTCGAAGATCCGTTTTCTTCATCAGGTCTCGCAACTGCTCAGGCGTCACGCTGGCTCGCTTGATCGCCCGAACGTTCTCCTCCAAGGCGGACGGACGATCTGGCCTGAGGTCTGTTGTCGTCAAGTGTGCCCACGAGCCGGGCATTACCGTGGCTACGTCTCCGGTTACCCACCGTGTGCTCTCTCCCTGCCTACGTTGAGACGAGAGTGACAGTCACCGATCGCTGCTCATTCAATCTTCAGAGACGGCGTGCCTCTCACACCCGCGGCGTGACGTGCACCGTCGTTGTGCACCGCCGGGACGCTCTGAAAAAACCGGAGCGGTTCTTCCAAGACCGGCGGTCGTCTTTCTGAAGCGAATGTAGTGCCGCGTGTCCCACGCTGGTACGCAACATGCTGCTCTGGACCATACCTATATGGACGGCCATCGTCTGCACGACCGAGCCAGCTCTTTGAGTGACGCGGAAAACTGGTTCGCGCTTGGCAGCGGCGCAGTGTTGCTGCTCGTTGGTGCGTCTCGAAGGTCCGCCACCGGCGCGTTTCTGGCGGCGTCCTCCGCACCCCTGCTGTATCGCGGCATCACGGGGCATTGGCCGGCGCTTGCGAACAACTTCACCCGGTCTGACAACACCAAGACTGCCCTCGCCGGAACGCGTGGGGTGCACGTGCGGGAATCGATTCGGCTGGAAGTGCCACTCCCGGAGGTCTACGGCTTCTGGCGTCAGCTCGAGAATCTCCCGCGATTCATGACGCACCTCGACCGTGTGACTGAGAGTTCGGATGGCAAATCGCACTGGGTGGCGGTCGGGCCGGCCGGGCTGTCGGTCGAATGGGACGCCGAGATCATCAATGAGGTCGACGACAAGCTGATCGCGTGGAGATCGCTTCCCGGATCTGACATCCTGAGCGCCGGGTCCGTGAATTTCGACGCGGCACGCGCGGGTCGCAGCACGGAAGTGAGCGTCGACCTGCAATACGCCCCAGCAGCCGGGAAAGTCGGCGCGCTGATCGCGTCGCTCTTCGGCCGCGAGCCTGCTCAAACCATCCCCGAGGATCTCCGGCACTTCAAGCAGCTGCTCGAAGCCGGTGAGATTCCTCGAGCGACCGCTACCGCCGAGGAGCCACATGCGAGCCGTCTGCTGGGAAGGCAAGGAGAAGATCCAGGTCGAGACAGTTCCGGACCCCGTCATCCTCAATCCGCGTGACGCGATCGTCAAGGTGACGGCGACCGCGATCTGTGGATCCGACCTGCACATTTACGATGGGTACATCCCGACGATGCAAAAGGGCGACGTGCTCGGCCATGAGTTCATGGGCGAAGTCGTCGACGTCGGCAAAGACAACACGCGGCTGAGAGTTGGCGATCGCGTGGTAGTGCCCTTCACCATCGCGTGCGGCCGCTGCTATTTCTGCAAGGAACAACTCTGGTCGCTCTGCGACAACTCGAACCCGAATGCCTGGATGGCCGAGAAACTGTACGGCTATTCCGCCTCGGGATTGTTCGGCTATTCGCACATGTACGGGGGGTATCCGGGCGGCCAGGCAGAATACGCACGGGTCCCATTCGCGGACGTCGGCCCGCTGAAGGTTCCTGACTCGCTCACCGACGAACAGGTCCTCTTTCTGTCCGACATCTTTCCAACCGGCTACATGGCGGCCGACAACTGCCAGATCAAACCAGGCGACACAACAGTGGCGGTGTGGGGCTGTGGCCCGGTCGGCCAGTTCGCGATCAAGAGCGCCTATCTGCTCGGCGCCGAGCGCGTGATCGCCATCGACCGCGTCGCCGAACGGCTCGAGCTCGCGTCCTCACAGGGCGGAGCCGAGACGCTGGACTATAAGGACGTCGACGTGCTCGACGCACTTCGCCACATGACCGGCGGGCAAGGTCCTGACGCGTGCATCGACGCCGTCGGACTCGAAGCACACGGGACCACGCTCGACGCGTGGTACGACCGCGCAAAGACCTCGATGTTCCTGGCGACCGATCGACCGCATGCGCTTCGGCAAGCTATCAACGCGTGTCGCAAGGGCGGAACGGTCTCGATTCCTGGCGTCTACGGCGGATGGCTGGACAAGTTTCCCTTGGGTGCCGCATTCGCGAAGGGGCTCACGCTCAAGATGGGTCAGACCCACATGCACAAGTACATGCCGCTGTTGCTCGAACGTATCGAACGCGGCGAGATCGATCCATCGTTCATCATCACCCATCGCATCAGCCTCGAGGAGGCGCCCGCGATGTATCGCACCTTCCGGGACAAACACGACTCATGCATCAAGGTCGTCATGAAACCAGGCGTGACGACGCCTCACCGCACAGATCCACCGTCTTCTCGGCAACTGTGACCCCATAGCATGGCCAAATCATCGAGTAAAACCGATCCGCCGCGCGTGTGATGGTTGACGCGGCGGCACATCATCACGAGGAGAGACGACATGGCTGAAGCAGGCACGCTCCACGACGCGTTCATTGACGAATTGCGGGACACGTACGACGCTGAAAAGCAGCTGACGAAAGCGCTGGCCAAGTTGGCGAAGGCCTCGTCGAACCCCAAACTGCGTCAGGCGTTCGAGAGCCATCTTCAAGAGACCCAAGGCCAGATCGAACGTCTGGAGCAGGTCTTCGAGAGGTTGGACGAAAAGGTGCGCGGCAAGCACTGTGACGGCATCGCCGGGATCATCGAAGAAGGCAAGTCGATCATGGAAGAGGACTTCGACGACACCACGATGGACGCCTGTCTGATTGCCGCGGGGCAGCGCGCCGAACACTACGAGATGGCGGCGTACGGCACGCTCGTCGCGTGGGCGCAGGCGATGGGTCACACCGACGCCGCCAAGCTCCTGCAGCGGACGCTGGAGGAAGAGCAGGCGGCCGACAAGAAGCTGTCGGGGTTGGCGGAAGGCGGTATCAATCAGCGGGCGGCTGACGCGGCGCACGCCGAGGATGGTGAGGAACCGGTCGGCGCGACCACCGGCAGTGCCCGAAAGAGCTCGGCGAAGGCCCGTCGCCGGTAGCGTTGCCTGCAGTCGAGGGCCATGGTGTGCGACCGGCGCGATCGGCAGCTCACCGCGGTAAGACGCGCGCCAGCGCCGGCGAGGCTGCGGTCGCGGTCCCGGTGTCGGGGACGGCGCTCTTGCTGATCGACGTCATCAACGATCTCGCGTTCGACGGCTCGGAATCCCTGGTCGCGCAGGCGCAATCGATGGCCGTGTCATTCGCGCGGCTCAAGCGCCGCGCCACGACAGCCGGCGTACCGACGATTGATATCAACGACAACTTCGGACAGTGGCGGTCTGATTTCCGACGCACCGTCGCTTATTGCACCGCGCGCTCCTCTCCTGGCCGACGCGTATCGCGGCGGGCCAACGATGCCTACATGCGCGAGTACAAGATCTTCGCGCCCGCCGATTGCATCGTCTCCAATACGGCCGCCGACAACGATTACGCCCTTCGCGAGATCGAGACCGTCCTCAAAGGGGACGTCGCCGTTTCAACGCGGCTGAGATTTCAAGCCAGCCGTCGTCCCAAACCCTCGAGGCGCCGATGACCGCGCGACGAAAGGCTGTCCGCGTCTCAAAGGTCATGCGTCAAGTATTTGGCCTCGCGGAGCTGCGTCCGGGACAACAGGCGGTAATCGATGCGGTGCTGGCCAAACGTCATACGCTCGCCATCATGCCCACCGGCGCTGGCAAGTCGCTGTGCTACCAAGTGCCGGCGATGCTGATGCCAGGCATGACGGTGGTTGTCTCGCCGCTGATCGCGTTGATGCGCGATCAGTTCGACAAACTGTCGGCGCTCGGGTTGGAGGCCGTTCAAGTCAATAGTGCCATTCCGACGGGAGACATTCGACGCGCACGCGCCAAGATCGGGCGTCGGGCCGTCGAGTTCGTGTTCACCACGCCGGAGCAACTGGCGTCCACGGATCTGCGGCAGTTGCTCACCGGTGCGGCTGTCGACCTCGTCGTCATCGATGAAGCTCATTGCATCAGCCAATGGGGACATGATTTCCGACCGGCCTATCTCGACGCCCTCTCGGGGCTGCGCGCGTTGGGATCGCCTACGATCCTGGCGCTTACGGCAACCGCGCCGCCCGATGTGATTGCCGACATCGAACGACAACTGAATGTCGGGCCCCTACGTGTGATCAACACTGGCACGCATCGGCCAAATCTCTCGTACCACGTGCGGCCCGTTTCAAGCGAGGCTGACAAACAGCGCCAACTCATCGACATCGTGCGCGGGGGGACCGGCCCCACCATCGTCTACGCGGCCACGGTGCGCCACGTCGATGCATTGCACACGATTTTCCGAGGCGAAGGCATCTCGGCGACCTCCTACCACGGCCGTCAGCGCGCACAGGACCGAGCCGCGGCTCAAGACGCCTTCATGACGGGCGCAGTGAAGATCATCATCGCCACCAATGCGTTTGGCATGGGCATCGACAAGCCCGACATCCGCACGGTCATCCACTATGACCTCCCGGCATCGCTCGATGTGTACTCCCAAGAGTCAGGGAGAGCCGGCCGTGACGGCGAGCCCGCCGAGTGCATTCTCTTGTTTCAACGACGCGACCGCGGCCTGCAGCGATTCTTCATGGCCGGACGGTATCCGACGCATGACGACTTCACGACGCTGATCGGGGGCCTCCGTACCGCGGCCACTGACAGCGCGATGAGCGTGGCCGAGATTCGAGCGGCTGCCGCTTCACCCCTGTGAGTAAACTTCGCGTGATGTTGGCCGTCCTGAAACAGGATGGCCTGATACGCGAACGTCGGGGCGCCAAATACGAGCCACGACGACAACTGTTGACGGCGTCTATTGAACCGCTCGTGGCCGCCTACGAACAACGCCGGCGGCGAGACCACACCAAGCTGGAACACATGGTTGTCTATGCCCAGACGGCGCTCTGTCGGACGCGTGTCCTGCTGGAGGCTCTCGGCGAAACCGTGGAGTGGTCGCAATGTGGCATCTGCGACAACTGCCGCGGCCTCTCGATTCGTTCGGAAGCTGTTGCAGAGGGAGCCGCATGATGAACAATGCCTCGGAGCCGTTGGGCACGTTGAAGCCGATCGACTCGTCCCTGGCGCCGCTCGCGGTGCTTGGAGCGGTCGCCGTCACGGCCGGGCTGACGGCGTACCTAATACGGCCGGCCGGTCGTTGGAACACGTCGACACGAAAACGTCAGGCTCTCATTGCCTATTTGCGCGACCATCTCAGTGGCTCGGACATGGCCATTCGAGTGGTGCATCGTCTCAGCTCGACGCACCAAGACACCGAGGATGGAGCGTTGTTCCGTCGGCTGTCAGAAGAATTGGAAGAGGACCGCTCTGTCGTTCGGTTACTGCTGACGCAGGTGGGGGCGTCTGGACGATCGATGAAACGAGCTGCGGGTTACGCGTCAGGTGCCGTGCTGAGCCTGACCGCCGGGGGTGAGCCAGGCCATCTTTCGCTGCTGCGAACGCTCGAAAGCTTGGCCATCGGGGTCCAAGGCAAGCGCTGCATGTGGCGGACATTGCAGAACCCCCGCACGATGCCGTGGACCGTTCATGGTATGAACTTCGTGGAACTGGAAGCGAAAGCAGTTCGCCAATGGGAGGCCATTGAAAAGCGTCGGCGCGTTTTGGTAGAGCGGACCTTTGCCGCGACGGCCCCCCCGGGTGGAGTGATCGCGATGGAATACGTTCGCGATCGGGCGTGCACGTTGGCCCCGGATGCCGATGGTTCTGCTGTTCTTCGCGCCGCACGCCGAAACAGGACGTTGAACGGGATCACGATGGCCAGCGCAAAGAATGACACCACGAGGTACTGAGCAGACATGGGATTGCCCGTGTCACGGGTCACGCTTCACGCCAACCGGCGACGTGATCTCCGGGCCGGCCGAAGCGCCGCTGTCCAAAGCGGACCGAGACCCGAAACTGTGTGATGGCAGTCCAGGAGCCTCGAGCATACGCGGACGTGAACGCCGTCGTGGGCGGGTACCTTCGCGATCTGGCGTTCGCCCAGTCGTCGCAACAGAAGATGTTCGGCTACAAGCGGGCGGCCGCCGCGATCCTCTCGTTGGATCTTCCCTTGACCGACCTGCTCGGAGCCGACGGCGTGCTCCCGCGGATCCCCGGTATCGGACCGGGTTCGACGCGCGTGATACTTGAGATTCTCGAGACCGGCGCATCGGCGACTGTCGAACAGGCCATCGAACGGAGCGAGCGCCGCGCCGATATTCAGCGGCGTCGTGAGCTTCGTTGGCAGTTTTTGAGCCGCGCCGAGGTTCGGCGCATTCTCACCGATTCCCACTTCGAAGGCCCCACTGTTGAGCAGTACTGCGGTGATCTGCAAATGCACTCCGAATGGAGCGATGGTTCTCCGACCGTCGAGCAGATTGCCGACGCCTGCATTGAGCGAGGCTATCAGTACGCGGCGGTCACCGACCATTCGTACGGACTGAAGATCGCCGGTGGTATGTCGATGGCCGAAGCCGCGGCGCAGCGTCTGGCGATTGAAGGCGTCAACGCGCGATACGGAGGCCGATTCCGACTGTTGCAGGGCATCGAGGCGAACATCGACGCGGCGGGCCACCTCGATCTCACCGACAACGAGGCGACCACCTTCGACGTCGTGCTGGCCGCGCCGCACTCACGGCTACGGAAGAACGAGGATCAGACGGATCGCATGCTCACCGCACTTCAGCACCCGGCAGTCCGAATCCTGGCGCACCCGCGCGGCCGCATCTCCGGATCGCGGGCCGGCGTGATCGCGAACTGGGACGCGGTCTTCGAGGCCGCGGCGCAACGAGGTGTGGCCATTGAACTCGACGGCGATCCTGCGCGTCAGGATCTCGACCACACATTGGCACGGCAAGCAGTCACGTGCGGCTGTATCTTTGCGCTCGATAGCGATGCACACACCACGGCGCAGCTCTCCTATGCTGAGACCGCCGTGGCGCACGCGCGACTGGCCGGCATTCCCGTCGACAGGATTTGTCAACTGCTGGCCGCTGGACCGATTGCGGGCCTGGTTGTCGAATCCGTCCTTGGAGTGCCGTCGTTGAGCCTGCCGCGACGGTTGCGATTCCAGCATCCGGCGCTCAACAGCGAGACGCAATGGGACCGCTGACGCCGACGAGTAGGACTCCGGACGTTCGGATCGGGACGGCGGGGTGGTCAATTCCGCGCGCGGCGGCCTTCCGATTTGGGTCGGCAGGAACGCATCTCGAGCGCTACTCGCGCCGACTCCGTTGCGCTGAGATCAACTCATCGTTTCACCGGCCGCCCGCCGCACCCACCTACGCGAAATGGCGCAACGGCACCCCTTCGGATTTTCGGTTCGCCGTCAAGATGCCCCGGACGATTACCCACGACCTGAAGCTGCAGGACGCGCGAGACCCATTTGTCACGTTTCTGGCTCAGACTGATGGCCTGGCCGAGAAACGAGGGCCGATACTCGTGCAGTTGCCGCCGTCGCTGTCGTTTAATGCCTCCGTCGTGACCCGATTTCTGGACATGGTGCGAAAGGTGTACAAGGGGCCCATGGTCTGCGACGCGACGTGGTTCTCGCCGGCTGTTGCATCGCGTTGCGCGGTTATGGAATCTCACGAGTAGCGGCTGATCCGCCATCGGTGCCCGAAGCAAACGTTCCCGCGGGTGAGCCAGCCATCGTATATTTTCGGCTGCACGGATCCCCCGGAAGTACTGGTCACGATATGGCGAGAACGCTATCGCGACGCTTGCGGAGAGCGTCTGCACTATGGCGACCGCAGACGACGTGTGGTGTGTGTTCGACAATACCGCTAGCGGCGCCGCCATCGAGAATGCTCTGGAACTGTGCGACCGCTTTGCGCTGGATCCACGCACTGGCTACCGAGCAGTGCGCAGGCGTCTTGCTGGCCAATGATTGTTTCCTGACGACGCATCCGGCGGCATCGGGTCGATGACTCTACACGGAATCGTGCTGCGGAATCGACGACCGACGACACTGGCAGGGCGTTTCGGAGCCGCACGGGCGATGCCAGACAAAGCGCGTGGCGACAGTCCACGAAGGCGCAAATTGGCCGCGCAGGCCAAGCACACCAGCCGCAGCGCTCGGGTACCCGGCGACTCGGCCGCGACCGTCGTTGGCGTTCGGATCTCGCATCCCGACCGTCTGATCTACCCGGACCTCGGGATTTCCAAGATTGAGCTGGCTCGATACTACGAGCGGATTGCCGATTGGATCGTTCCGCACGTGGCCGGCAGGCCTTTGACGCTGGTTCATTGCCCGGCGGGAATCGCGGCGCCGTGCAACTTTCTGAAGCACGCGAAAGCATGGGGCCCGAGTGCGCTGCGCCGGGTGCGAATCCAGGAGAAGACGAAGGTTGGTGAATACCTCGTCGCGGACTCGATTGAAGCGATCGTGTCTCTCGCACAGATGGGAATCGTCGAAATCCACACGTGGATTCGACCGCTGATGATATCGAGCGTCCGAACCGCTTGGTGTGGGATCTTGATCCGGGTGCGGAGGTGTCATGGAAGGAAGTCGTCAAGGCGCCGAGCTCGTGCGTGATGTCCTTAGGACGCTGAGGCTCACATCGTGGGTCAAGACCACTGGCGGCCGCGGGTTGCATGTGGTCGTTCCTCTCACGCCCAAACGAAGCGTTGCGGAATGCCTCGACTTCTCGCGCGCCGTGAGCGACGCGATCGCGCGTACGGATCCTGACGCGTACACGACAGCGTTTGCGAAGTCTGGACGCGAGCACAAAATCCTCATCGACTACCTCAGAAACAACCGCACCAACACGTCCGTCTGTGCGTTCTCCCCGCGAGCGAAGCCTGGGGCGACGGTATCGATGCCGCTCGGGTGGAACCAGTTGCGTGAACCACCACGACGCTGGACGATTCTGACGGTACCGAGGCGTCTCGCTCGGATCTGAGCGGACCCATGGGAGGACTATTGGCAAAGCGCTCAAACCATTTCGGCCGCGTCGTTCGCAGCGGCCAAGCGCGTAGCGTCGACGTAACCAGATCGGCGTCCGAACAGGCTTGACGAAGCAGCGTCCTAAAACCTTCGACGCCGCACGAGGCACCGCCGGTCCGACGGATGAGCCGATTCGAGACACGCGAGCGGTGGGCTGTGCGGCGCGACCGTGTCTGGACAATCACGCAGCGCGTGATCGCGCTTGCGATCCTGGCGAACCTGGTCGGCGCCCGCCCCTCCGATCTCCGCCACTGGTTCGGCGATTGACTCGCTGAAGGGTGACATCAGGAAACCCTGAACGAACACATGAGTCCCTTACTATACTCCCGGCATTCGTGCTGAATGCTCCGTGACTGTCCGCAGTGATCCTCGCGCGTGCGCCGCTTGCTGCCGCTGGAGGACTTCCGCCCTGTGTACCTCTGTCGCGACTGCTACACTCGGTGGGAAGGAGAACAGCGCACACCCAAGCGATTCGACCCGCTTCCGTACGGCGAACGGCGAGCACCATTCCCAAAACAATCAGCCTCAGGGCCATGCATTACAGTCAGCGCGAATTCAGGAACCATTCGCCCGAACGACTGCGCGATGCCTTCAGGCTGACGAAGCCGAAGGCTGATGGAGGACTGACGGCGGTCTGCGAAATCTGGAGCCACCAGTTCGGTTGGGAATTGCGGTTGATCATCGATCGATCGCCTCCAAGTGTCTTCGGTCGTGTGCTACGGGGGCGAAATGTTGACACGGCGACCAACTGGAAAGCCGCGAAGATCGAGAAGGGCTGGACCTGATGCCCTGCCACTTCGCGGACGGCTGGATTTGTGAGACGCATCCTGATCAGCCGTGGCCGCACGATGATTGCATTGGCCCCGGCACGCTCTGCCGGAATCCGGAATGTGCCGTTGGTCGCGTTGTGCGCGCCGAACTGGACGCGCGCCGTGCATCGTGGATTCGTGACGACGAGGGATGAAGCGGCGGTGCTCCCTGCTCTGCTCCGTTCGGGACGTCAATAGGGCCGCGCATTTAACACACCGCCGGCCGTACCGCGCAAGGAAGCGAACCAATTCGCCAGTTTTCCGAGCCGCCTGACAATCAATGACCATGACCTCGAGCTGTGAGAGCGGAAGCACTGGAGATGCCTCTGCCAACAACCTAACGAATTCCTGCGAGGCCGTGACCAGCATTCACGGATGGCACCCGTCTCTCAGCCGCGACCCTCGCCGTACGGATAGAACCAGCCGACTTCGCCCGCCGCCGAGCGAAAAAAGAATTTTCATTCATCGGCGTGCATAAGGGCTCTGCGCTCGAATGGTCGCGGACGTGCTCGACGACACCGTGTCCTCACCAATGAAATGCCCACATTGCTCAGGTTCGCGTAGTCCTGTTCGATGAAGTGGTCATGTTGGGTCGCATGATTCATGTTGAGCCAAATGCGTTGGCGGATGATATGGCAGACCGACTCGAATCGGGCCATCCAAATAATGAGGAGACCACTCGCTCGCCTTTGTCATGGGAACCCCGTCTGACGCGATTCGTTCTGTGCCTTTGCTTCGTCCCTCCTGAGGAAGATGTCGTCCTGCGGTTGCTTCACGTCAGCGCCCTGCAACTCTTCAGGGGATCAGAAAGTAGATCATCTTCGCTCCGAGCAAGGCAATCGGAGCGTTTTCCCTACTGCGTAGGCGCCTAAGAATTTCAGCGCGTGTTCAGCTCGTCATGAGTGACGCCGTCCGTTCGCCTCCCATACGCCGCCGTCCCTCACGGGACACGGCCGAGCTGCGAGTGGCGCGCCATTTGCGAGCTAGCGACATCGAAGGATGGATCGCATGAATGTGCCAAACGGAGCCATGCAGCACGTAGCAGCTCGTCTCGTTCTGGTCCTGCTCATAGCTGCCGGGCTCAGCGGTTGCGCAGTCGTCGGCGGTATCTTCAAGGGCGGCGTGGTGGTCGGTATCGTGATCGCCGTCGTCGTCGTGATCCTGTTGTTCCTGTTATTTGGCCGGCGGTAATCTTCCTTCGCGTACCTGAGCGCGCCGGGTTACGGCACGTTCTGAACGCGTACGAAACGTCCTACGAGGATGGCGCCAACACCTCTTACTCGACAAGGATGCGCCGATTCCTCGCCCGGTCGCTCCACACAGCGAAGCCACGTCACGGTGATCCCTAGGTCGGTGGCCTTCATCACCGTACAAAAGTTCGGCGGCGTGACCAGTCGTGCCGAAGGTACGCTTACGAGCTCAGATCGTCGCCCCACCGAAACATCGCGTCGATCCGGCGCTGCTCCACGTGTCGCGCGCGGCGTTGATCCTGCCAGGTCTCGGTGTTGCAACCGGGGACGTAGGGCGCATTCCGCAGGGGGACCATGGACGACATCGATCTGATTCTCGAAGGGATGGAAAGAGAGCTAGAAGAACAGGAGACCGAGATCCGCGCGCTCGGCAAACGGCTGGCGGCCGGTGCCGCCACAGTCGCGGACGTGTCGACGCTCATGTTTCGCGTTCACGTGCCCTTGCGCACGCACCACTCGTTGGAACCATTTGGCATCGTCGGCGCCGGCCTCGCCCGGGCAACCGGCAGCCGCCGCCGCCGGAAACCCTCGAGCGCTCAGACACGCAGGCCGCAATCGAGCTCGGAGGCGGCGCCGTATTCTCGATCACGGACCGAGTGGGCGTGCGCGGCGGTGTGACCCACTTCACCGTCATCGGCCGCGACGGGAACTTTCATGGCGCTCCCGGCGCGGGCCGTGTGTACACACGAACGTGCTGCGGGACTTCTCGCTGACACGCATGATAGTCGGCGTGAACATCCGCATGTGAGGAGCGGTTGCTCGGCCGGCACGGCGACGATGGTTATGACCGCGCACAAGGATGTTGCCAACTGGGTCCGTTCAGGGGGACATCAGGAGAAGAGCCCGGTCGGCGGGACGACCCCGCTCGAGCCCGAGCTCCTCAAGGCCGTCACGAAGCGTTCCCCGCGTATGACTCGCGCGGCTCTGAGCGATCGCCAGAGTGATGAACGCAATCGCGTACAACACTGCCTGCATGGCGTGGCCAAGTTCCATCGATTTCGCACGCGGGTCCAGTCGGACGGAATCGACTGGGGAGTCGACGAGCTGAGAACCGTGTTCATCGGCGCTACGACCACCGCCCACGCGATTAGGCCCAGTGATGCTGCGATCGCCGCGACTCGCGTGTAGCGTGCCTCCGGGGTGCCGACTGGTCGTTGCC
>JBKPCD010000109.1:0-13864 GCA_046727175.1 Acidobacteriota bacterium
ATGCTGACATGCCGACCTTGGTCGCGGCACTTCGTGCACGCGATCGGCAACTCGGTTTCGTCATTGCTCAGGAGGAGCGGCAAGTCGCGTAGTCGTCAACCGAGCCGCCGCTGAATTTCAACAGCCGGAGGGACATCCCCCCGGACAATCACTGATCCCTGATCCCTGATCGTGACATCCAGAATCCGTCGTCGATAATCTGGGTGCAATCCTCCCCCCTCAACTCAGGAGGTGCGTCCGAAGTTTCGGGGCAATCAGCGCCGCCACTGCTTCCAGCAGTGCGCGATCCTCGGCGCCGAAGGCAGCAGGGCGATCGCTGTCCACGTCGATTTCACCGAGCACGTCGCCGTTCTGGATGATGGGCACGACGATCTCGGCTCGGGTCTCGACGCTGCACGCCAGATAACGAGGGTCCGCATCCACGTCGTCGACGACGATCGTGGTCTTTTCGGCCGCAGCGGCGCCGCAGATGCCCCGGCCGAGCGGAATTCGGGTGTGCGGCGACGGTCTGCCGATGAACGGCCCCAGCACCAGTTCGTTGCCGTCGAGCAGGTAGAAGCCAACCCAGTTGTAGTCCGGCAGGTCCTGCTTCAGAAGCCGCACCACAGCCTCCATCGCGCGGATTCCATGGTCGTGGCGTTCGACTGCCGCGCGAATTCTCTCGAGTGTGTCGCTGTATTTCTGGCGCATGGAAGGAGCTCGTTTCGTTGTGGTTTTCCTCTACAACCTCGCGTTCACTGCTCCGCACGACGTTTTCGTACTTCTTATTTCCGACTTCGAGTCTCCCCGTGTCAGTCTCTGAGCTCCCAGAACATGATGAGCAGGCCGCCGGCGATTGGAACGACCTGCAGCCCGATCGAGAGCCCGTGAAGACGATCGAATGTGGCCCTGCGGGCGTCGGTCGGAGGCAGGCTCGAGAACGGTGCGCCGATTGCCCGCTGAAGTTGCTCGATGCGTGGCGAGACGACCTGTCCCGAATACAACGTCGTGGCAAGCATCACCGAGCTGATCGCGACGCGGACTGCAAATGGCCGTGGCGTAGGCCCGAGCACTTTGCGCGCGACGATCGACGCCAACAGGACGCCTCCACAGAGATACGCGAGCTTGTGAAAGCGCTTCAGCATTTCACCAAAGATTGCGCCGGCGAGAATGCGATCGTTTGAAACGTGACGGGCAGCGGTGACGTCGAACGTCGATGGTGCGGCAATCGCGCCGAGGACGAGCAGGCCGCCGAGCCACACGGCAACGGCCAGCAGGGCCGTGTACCGCAGCGCAAGCATCCACTCATTATAATTGGCTGTGATGTGCCAAGTCGGGCTTTGGGCCCACCGCGTTCGGCTTTGGGCGTGCCCGGAAGTTCATCGCGTACCGGTATCCTCGACCGATCACACGCAGTGAACGGAGCAGCTTGCTTCCGCTACAGCGGTTGTCGGCAGAGCGCGCCTAAAGTCCAGAGGCTGTGAGCCGAGAGCCAATCTGGCGCATTGGGTTGGATATGTCCTCTGTTCACTGGCTCCCGTGGAGTGTCGATGCCTTCACGCGCGCACTCTCAGAAGGGAAGCCGGTGCTTCTTTCGATCACTGCACCGTGGTGTCGCTGGTGCCACGAGATGGACCGGACGAGCTACGCGGAGCCGCACATCACGTCGTTCATCAACGAACGCTTCGTGCCGATTCGCGTCGACGCGGACCGGCGCCCGGACATCAGCGAACGTTACACGCTCGGCGGCTGGCCCACAACCGCGTTTCTAACGGCGGACGGTCATGTCGTCGGTGGAGGGACCTATGTCCGCCCGGATCGAATGGCGGACGCGCTGAAGCGCGTAGTCGCGGCGTTCGCGACGCGAGGGAGCGAAATCACAGAGCGTGCGAATTCGTCGGGTGACGACACCATCGGCAGATCCGCAACGTCAGCACGCGCCACCGCAACGGCCGACTCGGTGTTCGAAACATTCGATGCGGCCTTTGGCGGGTTCGGCACCGAACCAAAGTTCCCGTTGACCTGGCCGGTCCGCCTTGCACTCGATTTGTATCGCGAGTCGGGAAGCCAACACATGGCGGACATCGCGTCGACTTCACTCGATGCGATGGGATGGGGTCCGTTGTACGACGAAGTCGACGGCGGGTTCTTCCGGTGCGCCGCCACGCGTGATTGGCGGCAGCCGCGGTCCGAGAAACTGCTCGATCCCAACGCTGCGCTCGCGAGTGTCTATCTCGACGCGGCCGACGTGCTCGCGGTCAGCCGATATCGCGAACGCGCAGAGGACGTGGTGCGGTGGATTCAGAACTGGCTGGCCGATCCGGTGGACGGAGGCTGGGCGGGCTCCCAGCGCGCCGACGATGAGTACTATGCAGAGCAGAGTGCGGACGCCCGTCGCGGGAGGCCTGCTCCGGCAGTGGATCGCGTGCTCTATGCCGCCTGGAATGGCGGCATGGTTTCCTCGGCGCTGAAATCGGCCCGCCTCTTCGGAGACGCCGCCCTGGGCGAGTTCGCGGTGAAGTCCCTCGAGCGCGTGCTGCTGGTGTGCTACCGTCCTGGTGCGGGGGTTGCGCACTACTTCGACGGAGAGCCCTGCGTGCGCGGTCTGCTCGACGATCAGATAGCGATGGCGTCGGCGTCTCTCGACGCCTATGAAGCCACCGGCAACATCGTGTACGAGATGATGGCCGAGGAGCTCGTCCGGTACGCGTCACGGACGATGTGGGATGCTGAAGGCGGTGGCTTTTTCGATCGGAAGGACGCGGACGAGTCGGAGCGAGTCGGGCTCATGACCCAGCGGCTGAAGCCGTTCGCCGCGAATTGTGACGCAGCCATTCTCCTCCGGCGAGTCGCATCCGCCTCGGGAGATCACGAGTTTTCGACGATGGCCGACGCGATCCTCGCCGCGCTCGAGGCGAGCGCCGGCCGGCATGGGCCGGAGGCGGCACGTTACGTTGTCGCGACGCGTGCGGCAACAACCACTTGAAAACGAGACGCGGATGTACGCGGACGCGCGCGAATCATCTCGTTCAACGTCGGTGATACACTGCGACTGCTGCCATGAGTACGACATCTACTGCTGCACTCCACAACGTTGCCACCCAGCTTCGGATCGATTCGGTCCTTTCGACGAGCGAAGCCGGCAGTGGTCATCCAACGAGCTGCCTCTCGGCGGCTGAGATCGTTGCCGCCTTGTTCTTCGGCGAGATGCGATTCGATCCGAAGAATCCGCAGAATCCCGACAATGATCGATTCGTATTGTCGAAGGGGCACGCCGCGCCCGTGTTGTACGCCGCGTGGGCCGAAGCGGGTCTGTTCCCGCGCGACGAGCTGTTGAAACTGCGCAGGATTGATTCCGACCTCGAGGGTCACCCGACGCCTCGGTTGTCTTTCGTCGATGTCGCGACGGGATCGCTGGGTCAGGGGATCTGCGCGGCGATAGGCACTGCACTCAACGGGCGGCTAATCGGCTCGGACTATCGGACGTACGTGCTGCTTGGCGATGGCGAAATGGCAGAAGGATCGGTTTGGGAGTCCGCCGAGGTTGGCACCTATCGCCATCTGGACAACCTCTGCGTCGTGGTGGACGTCAACGGGCTCGGCCAGAGCCAGCCTACGCAGTTCGATCACAACATGGACGACATCGCGAGGCGGTGGACGGCGTTTGGCTGGCACGCCATGGTGGTCGACGGACACGACTTGTCGGCGCTGCTCGAGAAATTCGCCGAAGCGCGCGCGACGAAGGGGAGGCCCTCGGCGATTCTCGCGCGGACGACAAAAGGCAAGGGCATCTCGTGGATTGAAGGGAAGGACGGCTGGCACGGCAAGGCACTCAAGAAAGGCGACGAAACGGATAAGGCAATCGCCGAATTGAAGGCGCAGTTCGTTGCCGACGCACCGAAGCCTTCAATTCAACCGCCACGTTCGAGATCTGCACCGCCTTCGCGACCGGATTTCGCGAAGATCCCTGCACCCTCGTATCGGATTGGAGAGAAGGTGGCGACGCGCGAAGCCTGGGGGACGGCGCTCGCGGCGGTCGGCAATGCCGATCCTCGCGTCGTCGCGCTCGATGGCGACGTGAAGAACTCGACGTTCAGTGAGAAGTTCGAGAAGATCCACCCGGACCGGTTCTTCGAGTGCTTTATCGCCGAGCAGGTCATGGTTGGCGCCTCGATGGGGCTGGCAGCGCGCGGCGCCGTGCCGTTCGCCTCGACGTTTGCGTGCTTCCTGTCCCGCGCTGCCGACTTCATCCGGATGGCCGGCATATCGGCCGTCAACGTGAAGCTCGCCGGCTCGCACGCGGGCGTCTCGATTGGGGAGGACGGACCTTCGCAAATGGCCCTCGAGGACCTTGCGATGATGCGCGCCGTACCGGATTGCACGGTGCTTTATCCGTGCGAGGCGGTCAGCACGGAACGCCTCGTCGTCGAAATGGCGCGGCACCGCGGCCTCGCGTACATGCGCACGTCGCGTCCGAAGACGCCCGTTCTCTACAAGCCGGACGAGTCGTTTTCAATCGGCGGCTCGAAGGTCCTGCGTCAGAGCGCAGATGACGTGGCCACAGTCGTCGCAGCCGGTGTGACCGTGTTCGAGGCGCTGACGGCGAGCGATCAGCTTGCGAAGGAGGGCGTGAACATCCGCGTTATCGACGCGTACTCCGTCCAGCCGATCGATGCCGACACGTTGATCGAGGCCGGCCGCGCGACGCGCGGCGCCATCATCACCGTCGAGGATCACTACGCGGAAGGTGGTCTGGGAGACGCGGTCAGCGAAGCCGTTGCGGCCGCCGGCTTCGCTGTCCGCCGGCTCGCTGTTCGCGAGATCCCGCGCAGCGGCCAGCCCGAAGAACTGCTGGACCGGTACGGCATCTCAGCGCGCCATATCGTCGAAGCGGTGAAACAGCTGGCGCGCGTTCCGAGTCGCGCGTAACGCGCCGGCGTTGGGGATTCGAGTTCCGTAATCGGGATTCGGAGATCCCGAGCCGTCGAGCTACAGCTACGATGCGCCACGCGCTTCACTCGTCGACAGATACAGTGCGTTGAACAGCATCGGGAACGTCGCGTGCGTCTGCGCGCGGTGCTGCGGGCGCAGACCGAAGAGCACGATGCGGCCGGCGTTCATTTCGACTGACACGACGGCCGCGCGGCCGGCCATCAGCTCTTCACCCTTCAGCCATCCTGAAGCAACCACGTCTGTGTTCGGATAGCGCGCGATGACGGTCGTCCGTTGTGACGCGAACCCCTCGACCAACGTGAAGAACGGGCTGTTGTTGTAGAAGCCGTACGTCCGAGCGGCCATGCCGTAGCCGATCGGATGCGCGGTGTCGACCTCGATGTTGAGAATCGTCCCGGGCGCGAAATGCTGATCGCGCGTCGTGCCGCGCTTCAGATCGCGGACCGGTACCGGGAAGTTCTCGATTGCAAACCCGGACGCCGCTCCGAGCGCGATCAGCGTTCCGCCGGCATCGACGAACTTCTTCAACGCCGCGATCCCCTCCTCCCCGATGCCGCCGCGATATTCGGGCCTGATCGTGGTCCCCGTGCTTCCGTTCACGATCTGCTGCGGATTCTGATCCGGCAGGACGATGGCGTCGAACCTCTCCTTGAGATTGCCGGCACGCACATCGTCGTTGTGAATTGCGGTTGACTGGAAGCCGTACTGTTCGAGCACCCACCTCGTCCATCCCTCGTCCATGTTCCCGCCGGTCCACGGCTGGTACATCCCGATGCGTGGCGCGCGCACCCGCATCGAGGCGGCGCTGCCGTTCGCAGCTTCACTTCTGACTTCGAGACCGTGCGTCGTCGCCACCTCTTCGACCTGCTTTCTGGACACGTTGGACACGCCAACCTTCGCGGCCTCACGAGTCGAATCGATCGTGACGCGCGCGCCTTGCTGCATCAGAGCGTTGATTGCCTTCGCCGCATCGGCGCCGCGGTAGTCGAACACGAACCTTGGACCATTGCCGGTGACACGTCCGTCCAGCCTGGGTACCTTCGTCAGCTTCTCCAGACGTACGGTCTCGGCGAGCGGCTTCTTGATCGACCGGTGCTCGACTCCCAGCAGCATCCCGAGCGACCACGCGGTCACGTCGTACGGGGGCTCTGGCGGTGCGTTTGGACCGCGTCGAACTTCCGGATACGTCTGCTTCTCCAGAATGTCCTTCGCGTAGCGCGCAAAAACTTGCGTCATTGGCACGACGAACGTGCCTGCCGCGTACTTCGTGCCGTCAGCTTCGAACTCAGCGGACGCGCGATACACCTCGACCCCGGCCATCTGCAGCAACTCGGCGAGGTGCACGGCTTCGTGCGGATCCTGCTGACTCTGCACGGGAATGACGATTGCCGCGGGCTCACTCGTCTTCCCCTGCTCGACGGTCGCGCGATTCACTTCGTAGATCTGCCGGATGAGCGCCTCGCGCCGATCGGCTGCCGCATCGAGCAGCGCCATCGTCGCGATGAGCTCGTAGTCGACGATGTCACGAAGAGTCCAGCGGCCGCCCATCCAGGGCCGCGGGTACTCGGTGCGCGAGGTGATGTCGGTGGGCGCCGGCAAAGGCCCATTGCCTGTAAAGGCACCGCGCCCAGCGCCGCGTCCGCCTTCACCTCCTCGTCCGCCTTCCGTCACGCCCTCGGCGTCGCGTCCCGTCTCAGGCCCCCGGCCACGCTCACCGCGCCCACCGTCGCCTGCGCCAGTCCCGCGTCCCGGAACGGCTCGCTGCTGTTCGATCGGCGCTGCAACACGCGCGCTCGCGACCTCGGTCAGCAGGCCGATCTGGTTGTGCCACCAGCCGCTCCAGGCCATCGCTCCCTGCCAGAAGTTCGTGTACGTCGAGTTGTAGATGATGCCTTCCTTGCCCGCGGCTTCGAGCGCCGCCGCCTGCGACTGACCGAGGATGCCGTTCCAGCGATAGATGAGCGGATGGACGTTCGGGTTGATCGGATCCGTTGCCGGCATGACGAAGATGCGCGCGCCGTTGCTGCCCATTTGATGTTCGTCGAGCCACACAGCCGGAAACCAATCGCTCCAGAGCAGCTTCGCCGTGAGCTGGCTCTCTTTCTGCGTGAACATGTACATGTCGCGGTTGTTGTCGTGGCCGACGTACGGGTGATAGAGGTAGGGCAGCGGGCTGTTCTCGAAGGGCGTGCCGAGGTTCTTGTTGAACCAGTCGGTCACCATGATCTGTCCGTCGGGATTCAGGCTCGGTACCAGCAGGAAGATCACGTTGTCGAGAATCTTCCTCACCTCCGGTGAGTTGTCGGTCGCGAGCCGGTGAACGAGCTCGACGGACATCTGCGACGCGCCGATCTCGGTCGCGTGGATGCTGCAGGTGACGAGCAGCACGAGTTTGCCCTGACGGAATATCTCGTTGCGGTCAGCTTCGGTCGGCGTGCCGTCCTGGAAATATAGCTTGCGTTCGAGCTGTTTGTAGCGATCGAGGTTCTTCAACGTCTCGGGCGCGCTCATCTCCAGCACGATGAACGGATTTCCGTTCGTCGTCTTTCCGAGCTCGCGGAAACGCACGCGATCCGATGCCACGGACGCCTGCCGCATGTAGTCGACGATTTTGTCCCACCGCGCCAGCTTGTTGTCGGATCCAATCCGGAACCCGAAGAACTGTTCCGGCGTTGCCAGTGCAGCTGGTGCCTGCGCAGTGATCGGTGGCGAGGCACTGATGCCGATGAGGGCGAGTGCCGTTGCTGCCAGCGTGAGAGAGCGCGGGATATGTCGGTGCATGCGCTGATCCTTCTTCCGGTGTCCGTCGTCGGAGGAGACGGAGGGCACGGACAAGCCGTTCACCGCAGAGGCACGAAGCGCACAGGGAAGACAATTGAGGTTGTCTTCTCCGTGCGCTCGGTGTCTCTGTGGTGAATGGTTTTCCGTGAGCTCCGCCCTCTCAGTGAACTCCAGCGCTCAATCGTGCTTCGGCACCCGATTGGAAGAGCGCCGCGAACAATTGCTGCAAGAGTGCGGGACGTTCGCCAAGCCGCTCGAAGAACTCGTTCGCATCCACCTTGAGGGCGACGCCGGATCGCATCACGTCCGCGTTCATGCCAGGCGATCGGCATGCGAGCAGACTCCACATGCCGAGGACATCGCCGGTTTTGGCAGTCGTGGCCGCACTTTCGGGATGGGCGCCGGGATGCGAATCCAGCGACAGCTCGCCTGAGAGCACCAGCCACATTCCGGGCGGGTTGGAGGCTTCGAACAGGCGCGTGCCCGACTTGAGATCTACCGATCGCGCGAGCGTCGCGAGCGTGAGCATCTCGTCGGCGGCGACCTGCCTGAACATCGGAATCTGCTGCAGCGCGAGCACCTTCTCGACCGGGCTCAGCCCTCCGGTCGCAAGCTGCTCCAGCTCGCGCTCCGCTCCTGTCGCAGTCACGAAGGTCGTCGGCAGCTCCGAGGGACGATCCGTCAGCGTTGCGAACAGACCGCTGACGAGATCCGTGTTGTCCGCAAGCAGCGTGCGGAGCTCGTCGGAAGACAGCGCAAGCGTCACGGCAAGGTCGTTTGCGCGGACCGTATCTCCCATCGGCAGCCCCTGGAGCGCTTCGTCGAACCCGATAGCCGCCGGGGCGTCGATCGTTCTCGGCGCCGCGCCGCGACTCGTGACAGCGACGCGGCCGTCGAGCAGCAGGTGGATGCTGGCTGGCACGGCGCCTTCGGTGAGCAGCACGGTCCCGGGCTCGTGCCGCACCTGACGTGCCGCACCGGAGATGCGGAACAGCTCGTCGACCGTGACCGACGCGAAGAGTGGCAGCCGTCGCAGCCGGCCGGCAAGCTCCGCTGCAGGCAGCGGCTCGAGCCACAGCTCGCGCCGCCGCTCGGCCGGCATGCGATGCTCGGCGAGCGCCCAGGACGCGGACTCGAACACGTACCAGTCCCGGGCGTCGCGGTATGCCAGTACGTGCTCGATATCGTCTGCGAGGCTCCACACCGCCTGCTGCCGGGCGAGGTCGATTGCCGACGCGGCAACGACCTGGTCGTCGTCATTGATCAACTGCAGGAGCGTTTCCTCGACGTCGCGGGGACGCGTTTTCAGCAGCACGTTGCCGCGCCGGACCTTCTCGTCCCGCGGCAGATCCTCGAGTACGGGCATGATCCGCTTCCGCAGCTGCCCGCCGAGGATGTTGTCGAGGTACTCGGACGCACTCGCACGGCCGCGAGGATCGCCGTGCTCCAGCGTCCACTCCGCCGCGGCGATGTCCTTCCGGGGATAGATCAGGCCAAGCAGCCGGTAGATGCGGTTCTTCGTCCGCGTCATCTTCTGCTCGAGCGCGTCAGCAAGCAGTGAGTCTGCGTCGCGCTTCCCTTTGACGAACAGATTGTCGTAGAGGGACAGATAGTTGAAATAGCGGCGTCCTTCGCCGACGAGGAGCATCTCGACAGGTTCTTTACGGAACGTGAGCGACGGCTGCTCGGCACGGAGTCGGTCGAGCGCAGCAATGACCTTGTAACGAAGGAATCCATCCTTCTCGTCGAGTGCGCCGACGAGAACGTCGACAGCCTTCTGGGACGGAATCAGCGCAAGCGTCGCAGGGATGTGGCGCCTGACCCAGATATCCTCGTCGGGATCGCGCATGAAATGTGCGAGGATGTCGACGGCCGGCTCGCCGTACCGCACCAGCGCCGCGCGGGCCCGTCCCTTCAGCTGCCGGTTGCGCAGGAGCGCGACGAGCGTCGGTACGAACACGAAGTCGTCTGTAGCGCTGGCCTGAACGCTCTCCATCGCTTCGTCTGCAACCTCGGGCGCCGGGTCGTACAGCAGCGGAATCAGGAGCGGGCGGAATCTCGGATTGGCGACGTGGCGAACCGCTGCGGCAACGTCGCGACGGACGGCGCGCGCGCTGTCGCGAGGATCGCCAGCGAGCTCGGTCAGGACCGCTTCGGCCGCATCGACATCTTCCGCCCGTGTACTGGCGGCGAGTGACACGGCAGCGGTCACACGAATCCGCGGGTTTTCGTCTGTCAGCAACGGCCGAGCGACCGCTGCCGCATCCTCACGGCTGACGGCTTCGAGCGCCCGGATTGCCGCGGCGCGCACACCGGTATCGGGATCCGACAACATCCGCCGAATCTGCGGACGCCATTGGATGGCGATGTCGCTGCGGACCGCTCCGAGCGCCGACAGCGCGCGGGCGCGGACGATAGAGGATTCGTGATAGAGCAGGAGCGGGGTCACGAGATTGCGCTTGTCGAGCGATTCGAGCACGTCGATGGCGTACACGACCCGCGCGGGCTCGGGATGTGCGAGCTCCTGCACCAGCGTTTCAACCGTCGTAAGGTCGGCACCGCTCAAGCGCACCTCCGTTGGGGCGAGGTCGCGGCGCTCGATGCTCTGCCGAAACGCGAGCAGGTAGCCGCGTCGTGCGCGAAGCGCCATGAAGATCCACAGCACGACCATCGTGAGACTGGCGTAACTCAGACGCTGCCAATCGAGGTTCAGCCCCCACGGTTTGACCAGCACGATCAGCAGCAGCGCGCCGAATGCCTTCGCGCCGCGATCGACCGTGACATCCACGAACGACTTGGCTTTCAGCTTGATGTCGCCGGGAAGCGGCAGGAACAGGATCTCGCGCGTGGTTTTGTCAACGGTGTATCGCAGCGACTGATCGAGTACCCGTGCCAGCCCCGGCGCCCACAGGGCCGCGTTGAGCAGCATGATGACAGCGCTCGTTCCAAGGCTGACCGGCAGGATCATCAGCGCGAATCCAATTCCGAGATATCGATGGATCTTGCTCGTGAGCCAGACCTGGATGATGAAGCCGATTGTCGACGTCCAGAGCTGGACGCTTGCCAGGAAAACCGTGATCGAATCGGTCTGGCTCGCTCCCTTCGCAGCTTGGGCGGCCATGTTCAACTGCTGTTCGATGATCGCCGCCCCCACGGCTGCAAAACTGATCACGAGCGCGATGATCTGTAGGTGCTGCGATTTGCGGAGTAGATCGAACGCCTCTGTTGCGCTGACACCCTTCTCCGTCGCCGCCGCAGCGGCAGCGGCGCCGACGCCGACCTGTGGGCGCTCGCGTCGCACAATCGTCGTCACGAGAAACGCACATATGAGCATCAGCGTGCCGCTGATGAGGAGCATGTTCGTCGTGCCGATGTCGTCGGTAAAGGACTGCAGAATCGCGGATCCGGCGATCCCTCCAAGCGGTGCGCCGCCGCCGATGAAACCGAACAGGCGTTTCGCCTGCCGAGGGTCGTACACGAGATTCGCGAGCGTCCAGAACTGGCTGATGAGCAGCACTCCCAGGATGAGTCCCATCAGGTAGAATGCGACGGACACCCACGTTGCCCTGGTCTGGAACAGAAACCAGAACGCGTAGAGGAGAACCGCCATGCCGACCTGGGTGATGGGCAGCGCGCCGCGCTCCGGTAATCGCGCCATCAACCACGCATAGCCGGCCATCAGGATCCCGATGATGATGCCGGCCGCGAGCAGAACGTAGGGCAGGTTGTCCGCTCCGAGATCCGTAATGAACTTCGATCGCGTGATCGGCTTCAGGATGTTGTACGCGGTCATCGCGAGGAACGAGTACGCGAACATCATGATCGCCGGGAGCGTCTCTTCCTTGCGCACTTCGACGACCGACGACAGGATTCGGTGGAGGGGCATGCGCACAGCCTAAGCGATGCCGAAACTGAAGTAAACTGCGGGCTGGTCCATGATCGCGCGGCTGCGTCAGTTCTTCGACATCAGACCCGGCGAAGGCCTGCCACTCCTCCTGACGTTCTTCTACATCGCCGTCGTCGTCGCGTCGTACCTGCTCGCCAAACCGCTGCGCAACAGCCTGTCCCTTCAGCAATACGGACCCTACGCCGTCGTCTACGTCTACGCCGCCGTGCCGCTCGCGCTGTCGCTGTTCGTGCCGGCATATGCGCGCGTCGCGGCGCGCGTCGGCGCCCGCACCGTGACCGCGGGAACACTGGTTTTCTTCAGCATCAACGTCCTGCTGTTCTGGTACTGGTTCCAGTTCCACCCGTTCTGGCTCCTGCCGGGCATCTTCTACGTCTGGGTGAACTGCTTTGGGGTCATCGCGCCGGTGCAGGCGTGGAGCTTTGCGAACTCGATGTTCGACACCCGCCAGGCCAAGCGCCTCTTCGGCCTGGTCGGGTCCGGCGCCTCGGTCGGTGCGATCACTGGAGGCGTGCTCGCGCGTGTGCTCGTCGGGCCCGTCGGAGGCACGATCAATCTGCTGCTCGTGCTCGCCGCGCTCATCATGTTTGCCGCGGTCGTCGTGGTGATCGCGAACACGCGCGTCCAGCGCAAAGGGCTCCTGCGGCTTGGCCCTCCGGTCAGCCGGCCGCTCGGCGAGACGATGCGCGAGATTATCAGCAGTCCGTTTTTGAGGCACATGGCGGCGCTCGTGTTTCTCGTGGCCGTCGTGACGCAATGGCTCGGCCTGCAGTTGAATCTCGTGGCCGTCCAGCGGTTCGGCGGGGATGCCGACGCGCTGACGCGATTCTTCGGCACCTTCAACTTCGTCCTTGGATCGTTCAGCCTGCTCGTGCAGGTCCTCGTCACGAGTCCTGTGCTGCGCCGTTTCGGAGTGGCCGTGACGATTCTCGCGCTGCCCTTCTCGCTCGGGCTCGGCAGCGCGCTCATCCTGATGGGGCCCGCGTTCTGGCCCGTCCTGATAACCAGCGCATTCGATCAGGGGCTGCGATTCTCCGTCGACAGGCCGACCTACGAGCTCCTGTATCTCCCCCTTGCCCCCGCTCAGCGGGTTCATCTCAAGAACGCCATCGACATCGTGGTCAACCGGATCGCGGACGCGATGGGCGCGGTGCTTTACGGCGTTGCGACCCGCGGTTTTCTCTTCCTTCCGGGGATTGGCCTCGATCTCCGCGGCACGGCCGTATTGAACCTGTCGCTCATCGGGATATGGACGGTAGTCGCCTGGCGGCTCAGGACGGACTACGTCCGAACGATTCAAGACAGCATTCACCGCCACCGCATCGACACCGAGCGCACGGCAGCGTCGGTGCTGGAGCGGTCTGCGGCCGATGCGCTTCAACCAAAGCTCGCGGCAAACGATCCAAAGGAAGTGCGGTACGCCCTCGGACTCCTCGAGATTCAGCAGACGAAAAGCTGGCATCCGTCGCTTCGCCTGCTCCTGCAGCATTCTGAACCGGATATCAGACGACGGGCGCTCGCGCTTTTGAGCGCGGCTGGCGACCGCGAGATCGCAGCCGAGGCGACCGGTCTGCTTCGCGATCCGGATCTGGGAGTCCGCACCGAGGCGCTCCTCTATCTCGCGCGCGAACATGGAATCGATCCGCTGCCGCAGATCGAGAAGCTCGGCGACTTCGAAGGATTCTCGATTCGGACGGGCATGGCGGCATTTCTCGCGTCGCCGGGCCCGGCGCAGAATCTCGTCGCCGCGCGCGCTCTGCTGGACGCCATGGTTCATGCGGCCGGGCCCGGCGGCGCCCGTGAGCGCGCGGAAGCCGCTCGACTGATTGCGGTCGTGCCCGACGTGTTCGTCGACCTGCTGCCGAAGCTGCTCGACGATGACGACGAGGAAGTCGTTCGGCAGGCGATCGGGGCCTCCCGGGTCGTCTCGAGAGAGGAGCTGATTCCATCGCTCATCGCCACACTCGCGCGGGCACAGCTCGTGGACGAGGCGTCCGATGCGCTGGCGCAGTTCGGGAACGCGATTGTTCCGGAAATCCGCCGCCGCATTGCCGACGAAGCGACGCCAGTAGAGATTCGGCGCGAGCTGCCCACGGTCCTCGTGCGCATCGGGACGGCCGAAGCGGAGCAGGCGTTGATCGGCAGCCTCCTCTACTCAGACGTGACGCTGAGGCACCGAGTCGTCAGCTCGCTCAACAAGCTCCGCGTCGTCCACCCGGAGGTGAAGATCGACAAGAACACAAT
>JBKPCD010000110.1:0-13981 GCA_046727175.1 Acidobacteriota bacterium
CGTGTGCCTCGAACCAGAGCACGACGTTGGAGGCGTCGCTGTGCTTCCGGACGTTGACGAGCGCCTCCTGGACGATTCGGAGCATCTCCTTGCACAAACGCGTCGGCAGTTGAAGATCCTTGAGCTCGCAGATCACGCGCGCGCTGATGCCCGTGTCGCGCGTGAATCGATCGATACGCTCGGTGATGAGCTCGACGATGCGCCCGGAGCTCACGTCCGGCGGCTGCAGGCGATACGTGAGATCACGCAGGTTCAACATCTCCTGGCGGAGCTGCTCCTGCAAATGATCGACCGTCTCGGAAATCCAGGGCTGCCCTTCCGACTGCGAGCGCCGCCGGACTGTTTCGAGCTGGAGCTGCAGCGAGAACAACGACTGGATCACGCCATCGTGCAGCTCGCGCGCGACGCGCGCGCGCTCGACGGCGCCGATGCGCGCACGCAGCCGGCGCATGAGATACACGCTGTAGAGCGCCGGACTGGCATGCCTCACGAGCGCCTGCAAGAACCTGAGGTCGCTGTCCTGCAGCCGACGAGCCGAGGCATCGATCAACATGAGGTGTCCGGCCCACTCGTCTCCCGCGGTCACTCGAGCGCAGAGCAGGGTGCCCCACGCGTGCTGGTTCGAGAACGCGTCGGGAATCGCCGCGTGAAAATTCGTGACAGACTCGCCGCCGCTGTCGAGCGCTGCTGACCTGCTCGGCCCGGCCTTCGCTCCGCCGGATCGGACTGCAACCCAGACGTCCGCCTGATCCGGCACGTCGAAGAGGTACGCGTTTCGCGCGTCGCGGGCGAGCTCGATCACATCGGCGCTGTGCTGATCGGGGCTCGATGCGAGACCGACACGCCAGAGATACACACGTCCTGTTTCGATTTCTCTCAGGACCACGAGCGCCGACGTCGCATCGAACGCGGCGAGCACTTCGCGCGCGACCGCGCCAAGCGCCGACGCAAGACGGCCTCGTTGCAGCTGCGCCGCCGCGAATACGCGTGCGAGGATCGACGACTGCTCTCGCTGTCGCAGCTCGCGCTCGGCAAGGACCCCCACGAAGACTGCGACGAGAATGAGGTAGCTGCATCGAATCAAAAGCCGGTTGGCTTCGAGCGCCATCCCGAGCGCCGGAGAGCGCGCGAAGACGGTCGCCTCGATCAACAGCAGTCCGATCGTCATGAGCGCCGTGGCCAGAGTCGCGTTCAGACCCCAACGATACGCGGCGCTGACGACGACGAACGTGAAGAGGACGAAGAATGGGCTGCTCGGCCCCGTCGTGAAGATGGTCAGCGCCGTCGCCAGGACGATGTCGAACACGTGGAGCCACACGACGAGGAACTGCGCGATTTGAGGCCGAACGTGCAGCAGACCGAAGACGAGCGCGGCGATGATCGTGTACGCGACGAGCAGCGAATAGCAGATGCCGCTGAATCGCGTCGGCTCGGTGGGATCGATGTAGACACCCACGAGCGAGGCGAACGCCAGGACCATGCGTCCGACGCTCAGAAGCCGCTCGATCCGTTGAATATCGGACGCGTCCACGCGGCGACGCCATAGCGGACGCGTCATGGTCGCCATGTCCTTCAATTTCAGGGGATAGACGATTATGACGTGTAAGCACGGCCGTATTCAATAGATTTTCCGGATAGACCGCCAGGCCAGTGCTACCGGCTCCGAACGCTCAGATAATGCGCCTCGTACATCGGGACGACGCGCTCGGCGCAAAAGAGGCGGGTCACGCGTTCCCGGGCCGCATCGGTAATCCGCTGGCGCAGCGGCGCATCTGTCAGCACGTTGATCGCGCTCTCCACCATCTGATCGACATCGTCAGGCGGGTGCAGGAAACCTGTAATCCCGTGCTCGATCACTTCGGGAAGGCCACCCACGTTCGACGCGACGACTGGCACATGACAGGCCATGGCCTCGAGCGCCGCTAGGCCGAAGCTTTCCTGTGCTGACGGCAGAAGGAACACGTCGCCGATCGAGAGCAGCGGAATGATTGCCTCCTGTGCCCCGAGCGAGTCCACCATCGACGAGATGCCGAGCTCACGACCGAGCCGGTAGGCCGTCCCCAGCTCGGGTCCATCGCCAACGAGCACGAGACGCGCGGGCACTCGCCGGGCAATGCCCGCGAAGATGCGCATCACCGAATCGATCCGCTTGACCGGTCTGAAGTTCGACACGTGAAGGACGACCTTCGACGTCTCGTCACGTGAGAAGCGCCGGCGGAGATCCGGGACAGCAAGTCTTCGATAGAGTCCGCAATCGAGGAAGTTCGGGATGACGGCAATCTCGCGACGGATGCCCAGCTCGGTGTGCGTCGACTTCCGGAGACTCTCGGACACGGCGGTGATCCCGTCCGACTGATCGATCGAGTAAGCCACGATCTCCGAGTACGAGGGATCGCTGCCCACAAGAGTGATGTCGGTGCCGTGCAGCGTGGTCACGACACGCGGAACATGATCGCGCGCGCTCGATGCGAGCACCTGCCGCGAAAGCAACGCGGCTGTCGCGTGCGGAATGGCGTAGTGGGCATGAATGATGTCGAGCTGGAACTCGCGCGCAACCTGGACCACCTTGTTGGCCAGCGACAACACGTACTGCGGCTCGCGAAAGAGCGGATAGCTGGGTGTCTGCACCTGATGGAAGGACAGGCCGGCGTGAAAGTCGCCGAGCCGAAATGGCGCTTCGGTGCTGACCAGATGCACCTCGTGATTGCGGTCGGCCAGCGCCTTGCCGAGTTGGGTCGCGACGATACCGCTGCCGCCGACGGATGCGTAGCAGATGATCCCGATGTTCACGACGTATTAGACCGGGGGGCTTCGCCCCGCCGGACCCCCCATCCCACCCCACCGCGCATAGAACGCGCGGCGGGGGCCCCGGTATCGCCGTCGCTCGCGGGGACCCCTTTGCCCCGCTCCGCTCCGGCGGGGCGCGCCAGCGGCGCGCCTAGCCCCTTATGCGGCACGGCCGAAACGAGTACAGCATTCTTGTTTCGAGCTGGATAACGGCGTCCTGCGGGTCAGATCTGGCATCGCCACGCGCTCAGCCGTGCACATGCGTCATCCCAAGACCTGACCCCGCTCGTCTTTGAAAAGGAGCGGTCGGACAATCGGTTCTCTCACGATTACTCCCTCCGCAAATGCCGTCCCGACGAGAGCACCGAACTGAGCGTCGCGGCTCTCGACGAGCTGCTGGAAGCGCGGTGACGTCAATCGCGTCTGCACGGCGCCGCCGTCAGCCGGGCTGAACTGAGTGACGTGGCAGGCGAGCGCGCGCCGCTTCGCATCATAGTGGTCGGCCACGTCGATCACGAACGACGGCGCTGCGGAATCATTGATGAAGTAGTAGCAGACCCATTCCGGTCGCCACGGCTCGGATCCGGTATCGTACCGGCGTAGCCCGCTGTTGAAGACTGCCTCCGTAAGTATTGCGCTGGCCGCGACGTGATCCGGGTGTCGATCGGACCAGTACGGCGCCGCCACCGCTCGCGGGCGCGCGGTTCGAATCAGGTCCGTCGCCGCGCGGACGTGATCCCCCTCGCGGCCGATCGCCCGATCGGGCCAGTGCAGGTTGATACGCCAGAGCGCGCGCAGGACGACGCGCGACTGCTCCGCTTCGGCGAGGCGCTCGTCCACGGTGCCGTTCGACCCCATTTCCCCTGCCGTCAGATCGCACAAACCAACGCGGAACCCGAGCGCCGTGTGCTTCGCGATCGTGGCGCCGAGGCCAATCTCGAGATCGTCGGGGTGTGGGCCGAAGACGAGTAAGTCGACTTGGTCCATTGGGGTTCATCGCTCACGAAGGAGACGGAGGTCGCGGAAGAAGCTGAAGAAGCTGTTCACCACAGAGACACGGAGGATCGACTTCATCATTTGCGGTAAGCCCTCAACAGACCATCTCCAACGCCGAGATACGCCGAGGGCGGAGATACGCGGAGTGCGTCGCGCCGTCGGTGCGGAGGCGGCGGCCGGCCTTCGGCCGGTCATGTATCGCGAGACGGACGGGATCTCAAGCACGTGAACATGCCAGGGCGCGTGTGATCCCGTCCGTCTCGCGATTCATGCCGCGTGTAGCGCGCCGCCGCCCCCTCGGGATATCGCGAAAGCGGATCTCGGCGTTCCGCTGCTCTCAGCGGCCTCTGCCTTGAGTGCTGCTCGAATAGAACGTACGTCGGTTATCGATCGTGAGAAATATCCTCCGTGTGCTCCGTGCCTCCGCGGTGAAGAGAGCTTCTCCGCGATTTTCGTCCACACCGCGATCTCATGCCGGCGCGATCGCGATCACCCGCAACGGACTGCCGCTGCCGCCGAGAATTTTCAGAGGCGCCGCAATTACGACGGCGCCGGTCGGCGGAAGCTGATCGAGATTGCACAGGCTCGCGAGGCCGAAGCAGCCGGCGGCGTGCATGATCGCGTGATTGGGGAATGGCGGATCGAACGTGCCTGCCTGGCCGGCATCCGTGCCGATGGTCTCGACTCCAACGCCGAGAACGTGACGATCGCGGGCGAGCAGAGCCGAAGCCGCCGGATCGAACCCGGGTGAGTGCGGTCCATCGGGTCCGACATTCAGAAACATCGCGGGATCGGTCCGCCGGCTCCAGCCGGTTCGCAGCAGCACCCATGCGTCCGCGGGGATTCGTCCGTGATCGTTTTCCCACACGACGATGCGAGATGCGGTCAGCAGAAAATCAGGATTCCGTTCGACGTCCTGCGTGACGTCGATGACGCATGCCGGCCCTACGAAGCGCCGCGCCGGAATCGTGTCGCACGCGTTCTCAGGCAGGTCCTTGCCGGTGATCCAGTGAATCGGCGCGTCGAAATGCGTCCCGGTGTGCTCACCG
This sequence comes from Acidobacteriota bacterium, assembly GCA_046727175.1. Lineage (GTDB taxonomy): Bacteria > Acidobacteriota > Vicinamibacteria > Vicinamibacterales > 2-12-FULL-66-21 > JBKPCD01. The sequence continues at coordinate 4,833 of JBKPCD010000110.1, forward strand.
AAGCGCAATGTGTTCCAGTACCAGCCCGGTCCCTTCTCGTCGTAGCGCGAGATCACGTCGATCGCCACGCCGGGCGAAGGGGCGAACCTGGGCGGCAGGCCGATGACCGGTGTCGTCGGCCCGAGCGGCTGCGTAAGATCGACGATCTTCAAGCGCCCCTCGGCGAGATCGGAGACGAATTGTGTCAGCGTCGTTGATGGCATGGCTCGCGGCTCAAGGCTCGCGGCTCTGGGCTTGTCTGCTGAAACCTGGCTCTGGGCTCACGGCTTTGGCTCCGGGCCTCTGCGACCTGGCTCTTGGCTCGGGGCTTTCGGCTTTTGGCCTCGGATGAATCCCAGAGTTCAGATGTGTTGGTGTTGCAAACACAGCTCCTCACACTTCAATTCATATCAGGCCCGGGCGGCCGAAAGCCGTGAGCCCAAAGCCCAGCATCACCAAAAGTCTTGAGCCGAGAGCCTATTCCCTCAAGTACCGCTGGAACGCGAAGCGGTTCTCGAGCAACGACAGATCCGTCACATACGCCGACGGCCCGACCGCTTCGACCTTGGCAACGATTGTCGTGAGATCCTGCGCGCCCAGCGCGCGATCGAATGCGTCCGTAAACTCGTCGAGCGTTCGAACTGTTGCGGTTCGCGGCACGCCCGCCGCCGACGCAATCCCGGCGAGGTCGCTGCCGGTCGACGTCGCCGTCGGAAACCCGCCGACCGACAGCAGACTCTCGTTGTCGAACACGATGTGAACCAGATTGCGCGGACGGTACCGGGCGAGTGTCGTGAGGCCTCCGAGATTCATCAGGATCGATCCATCGCCATCGAACACGACCACGCGACGGTCCGGCCGACAGAGCGCGATGCCGAGCCCCATCGACGACGCGAGCCCCATCGCATGCTGCAGGTAGAAGAAGTTCGGTCGATGCCCGAGCGACTGCAATTCAACGGCGACCGCACCCATGATGGTCACCACCACCAGGTGCTCCAGTCGCGGGTACACCGCTTCGAGCGCTTCCAGCCGTCGCATGACGTTCTCAGTCGATAGGCGAGCGTCGGACAGTTTGCAGCTGAAGAACCTTCAGCACCCTTAGCACCTTCAGCACTTCAGCACCTTTAGCACCCTTAGCACCTATCCGCCGTCCTCCCACATGAGATCGCGGCAGAGCAGAAGCGCGACCGGCTTGTTGGACGAGTACGCGAGCGTCTGCGCCTTGTTGATCCGCTTTGCCACGTGATCGACGTGCTCGAGATACGAGAACGGAATGCGCAAGGCGCGCAAGAGATCTTCCGTGACGCCGCCGCCCTCCGTTTGCCACGGATCGCGCTCGCCGAATTCCCCCCGGTAGCTGACGAGCATCAGCAGCGGGATCCGATAGAGCTGCGCGCACGAGACGATGCCGTTGATCGACGCGAGAAAGCCGTGGTTCTGCATCAGCATCGCAGAACGAACGCCGGCGAGATGCGCGCCAGCCGAAATGCCGACGCCCTCCTCTTCCTTCGCGAGGCGCACCAGGATCATCTCGGGATCGTCTTCGGCCATGCAAATCAGGTGCACGAGCCAGGTCTCGGGCAGCGCCGAAATCAGGCGGATGCCGCACGCTTTGAGGCCTTCGTAGATGACGCGCGAGTTGGAGGTGGATACAGGCACGACCCGCAGCTGACGATCCGAGCCAACGTTAGCACAGCTTTGCGGGAAACATCGTAGACTACACGCGCCTGTTATCGCTTGCACTGATCAGGCCGCGCAGGAGGCCCCATCCGAACCCGTCGTTGGCAGATTGCTGCGATCATCACGGCCGCCATCGCGATCAGTTATCTCGATCGGCAGTCACTCTCGGTCGCCGTCACCGCGATCCAGCGCGACATCCCGCTCAGCAACACGCAGTTCTCGCAGCTGCAGGCGGCGTTCCTCCTCGCGTACGCGTTGATGTACGCCGGCGGCGGCGCGCTGATCGACCGCCTTGGGACGCGCATCGGATTCTGCGTAATCATGATCGCCTGGTCGCTCGCCTGCGCGAGCCACGCCTTCGCGACCGGCTTTCGATCGCTCAGCGTCAGCCGGTTCATGCTCGGTGTCGGCGAGGGAGGCGGCTTCCCCGCAGCGACCAAGGCGCTCGCCGAATGGTTTCCGATTCGCGAACGGTCCACGGCGATGGGACTCGTCAACGCAGGCACCGCGCTGGGAACGGTCATTGCGGCGCCGGCCATCGCACTTATCCTGAGCGTCGCCAATTGGCGATGGGTCTTCATCGTCTGTGGCGCCGCCGGACTCGCGTGGGCGATTTGGTGGATGCGCGAGTACCAACCTGCCGCAAAGGACGAGCGCCTCTCCGCAGCCGAGCGTGCCGAAATACGCGAAGTGCTGTTTCCTCCGGCGCGCCCCGGCGAGGGTACGCAAACGGAAGAATCGGAACGACGTGCAGGCCCGATCGATACGTCTCCCACCCTAGAAACGCCGCGCTGGCTGACGCTGCTGGCGCGCCGTCAGGTCTGGGGACTGGTTGCCGCGAAGTTCCTGAGCGACGCGGCGTGGTACTTCTACTTGTTCTGGTTGCCGAAGTATCTCTACGACGTGCGCGGGTTCGATGTGAAGCGAGTGGGGTACTACGGCTGGATCCCGTACGCGGCCGCCGGCGTTGGCTGTCTGCTCGGAGGATGGTTCTCGAGCCGGCTGCTTCAAAGCGGCTGGTCATTGAACGCGGCCCGCAAGACGGCCCTTGGCGCGAGTGCCGCGGTAATGCCGCTCATCATGTTCGTCACGCGTGTGCCAACCGAGCTCGCGATCGTGCTCTTCAGCATCGCCTTCTTCGGTCAGCAATCGTGGTCGACGCTCGTGATGATCGTCCCTGCCGACATCTTTTCCCGACGAGTCGTCGCCTCGGTGGCGGGCCTGGTGGGTTTCGGCGGTGCGATGGGTGGTGTCGTGTTCAATCTCGTTGCCGGCCGGATTCTCGACAGCGGGCTCGGCTACGGCGTCGTCTTCGGCATTGTCGGCACGTTCCACGTGATCGCGTTTCTGGTAATCCTTGCGGCAATCCCCTCGATCACACCGCTCGAGACGGCTGTCGTTCCACAGCAGCAACCGGATCACAAAAGATCAGAAGGTCAGGAGTTTTCGGTTTGACGCGGACCCGATTCCAGCTACCGGTCTCGGCGTCCGCAGTTCGGTCAATATGTGAATCATTCACAAGTATCAGGAGATCGGTTGATTTCAAAGGCCCACTAAAAATCTCCTGACCTCCTGATCTCCTGTAAAACAGCCGCAGCTGAATTGAAGGCGCATCCACGATGAAGATCACTGAAGTCCGCACGCGCGTGGTCGAATGGCGCGGCGCCACCGTTCCGCCGCAGCCGCACTTCTGTACGAACCCGATGGACATCTTGTCGCTTCCCGCCGATTCGATGGCCGGGTTCAGGTTTCACGGCTGGCTCATCGTCGAGATCTTCACCGACGCCGGCCACGTCGGCATTGGAAACGCCGCGCTCGCTCCGCGCGTGACGAAGGCAACGATCGACACGTATCTCCGCCCTTTGCTCGTTGGCGCTGATCCGTGGGACCTCGAGTTCCTCTGGCAGCACATGTATCGGCGGACGATGGCGTTCGGGCGGAAGGGTGCGGGGATGGTGGCCATCAGCGCCGTTGACATTGCGCTGTGGGACATCCTCGGCAAGGCAACAGGCCAGCCCGTGTTTCGCCTGCTCGGCGGGCGTACCAAGCCGCGGATTCCGGTGTATGCGAGTCGCCTTTACAGTCAGCCGCTCGACGCGCTCGCGGCCGAGGCGGACAAGTACAAGAAGGAAGGCTACCGCGCGATGAAGCTGCGGTTCGGATGGGGACCAACCGACGGCGCCGACGGCATGCACCGCAACGTCGATCTCGTGCGCACGGTTCGCGAGGGCGTGGGAGACGGGATCGACATCATGGCCGACGCCTACATGGGATGGACCCTCGATTACGCGCAGCGCATGATCCCTCTGCTCGAACCCTTCCGGCTGCGATGGCTCGAGGAACCGGTGATTCCCGACGATCTGCACGGCTATCGATCGCTCAAAGCCATGCAGCGGATTCCGATTGCCGGCGGCGAACACGGATTCACCATCTACGAGTTTCGCGATCTGCTCGAAGCACACGCGCTCGATTACATTCAGTTCGACACGAACCGCGTCGGCGGGATCACGCAGGCGAGAAAGATTGCTGCGATGGCGGAGGCGTTTGCCGTACCCGTGGTGCCTCACGCCGGCCAGATGCACAATTTCCACGTCGTCATGGCCAGCCTCAATTCGCCGATGGCCGAGTTCTTCCCACCGGTGGACGTCGAGATTGGCAACGAATTGTTCTGGTACATTTTCGACGGAGAGCCAAGGGCGGTGGATGGCTACATCGATCTGCGCGACGACGTGCCGGGGTTGGGGTTGACGATCAACGAAGAGGGACTGAGTCGATTCTCAGTCATCGAATAAGCGCCCGGCCGGTAGCCTTGGTGGTTCGGTGGTAGCGCCTGCGGCCGCGGCGAGCGCGCGGAGCGAAACAAGCCGCGGCGCGTGGGCGGGGTCCCGGTGCGTTTTGTGCGCGCGGGGATGCTGCGGGTGGGTCCCCACGCGCATGACGCATTAAAAGAAGACGCTCGGTGGCTCGGTACTAGCTTTGGTCGGTCGCGTACTGCTCTGTAGCGCGGGGTCTTCAGACCCCGCGGCTCTGGCGGCTCAATCAGGTCGTATCCATCCGAATGCCCACTCGAACAACGCAGCGCGGTCGTACACGAGCGACCCACTGTGGGGGTAATCGGCTGGCGAGGTCACCAGCTTCGCGCGCACTGGATTCTCCAGAACGTACCGGACCGTCTTCTGAGTCGATTCGCCATTTCTCAAGACATAGCCCGTCAGCTGCTTTAACAGCCGGACGAATTCGAGGCAATCGGAGCTGTCAGATTCGCCTTCGATGACGAGGTGGAGGTGGTCAGGCATGAAGCAGTACACAAATACTGCGATGTCGCAGTCTGCCGCTGTACGCGACAAATGCGTCAGGACCAGCGCGATAGCCGCTTCCCCTTCGAAGGATGGACGGCGCTCATAGCAGCAAATTGTGAGGAAATACCTCTGGAGGCCCATGTACAAGGCAGGTGCCAGCCGTGGTGGACGCCGGCGAGCCATGCCTGTCGACCCCGGCAAGCGTCGGGCCTGCACACGGCGGCGGGGTCTGAAGACCCCGCCCTACACGTCTAGACAAACAGACATTTCGGAACCGAATGTAGCGCGGCGTCTTCAGACGCCGCGGATCTTGGACGCTGAACACAGCCCGGTCTAAAAGACGCACCCACACGCAGGGTAGCGGGGTCTAAAGACCCCGCTCTACATGGATTGGAATTGGCGACGCGACGGCATCCGGCGCGTAGCGGCGCAGGATGGCCAGGGAGATCGCCGCGCGGCGGACGCGTTCGCGCGACAGCGCGAGGACGGTCGACTCGAGGTGCTGGCCGCTGGGGTAGATGCCGGGCGCGTTGCGCACGCCGAACTTGACGTAGATCGGCGCCGCGACGCGAACGAGCTCCGCGATTTCGTAGTGACGCACGGTCCCGCCAAAGTCGTCGGGCGCTTCCACGTAGAAATCCATCGCGATGTCCACTGCAGCCCGGATCGCCGCGATCTGCGCGAGCGATAGATCGACCGGAAGGTTCAATGACGTGGCGTCGAGATCCTCGAGAACGCGCGCGGTCGCCGGATTTGCAGCCGCCAGCGTGACGGAGACCTTGAGCACGAACTCGGCGGGCAGATCGCCGGCGCGCTTCATCCGTCCGAGGACCATCAACTGACCGATGTCGGCGACGAGAATCGACCGCACACCCAGTTTCGCGGCGTGACGCACGTCCTCGATGCCAAAGACGAGCTGATCGGCGCCGCGCAGCGAACATCCGAGCACACGCCCGGACGTGCTGGCCGCCTGAACGCCTGCGTCCCAGTTCGCCCGGGGGCCGACGAACAAGCAGACCTCGATGCCGCGCGCGCGGCCGATCGCCAGCATCCGCGCGATCTCATCGTCGGTCTGCATCATGATCCCGCTGCCCTGGCTCACGCGATGGATGGGCACGCCATGCTCGTCAGCAGCCGCGCACACCGCCTCCATCGCGCGCGGCCCCTCGCACGACGGAATCTCAACGCGATACTCGCCGCCGTCACCGAATCGCTTTCGCGATGTCGGGAGCTCGTGCGCGTCACGCGTGGGGAGTGAGAGGCTGGAGAGAATCTCTGAAGTCGTGCGCATGCTGTCCTCCAACTCAAGGGACATCCAGCTGTGGCTGCCTCACGTGCCTGTCCCGGTGCCTGCAGTTGGGGACATCCAACCGGGACATCCAACCGGGACATCCAACTTCGGCTGGCCCGGTTGGATGCCCCGGTTGGATGTCCCGTTTGGGTGCCCCGGTTGGCTGTCCCCGTTTGGCGGTTTTATCGCGCCGAACGGGGATCCGGGTTGACGGTCAGCGGCTGCGTATAGATCTGACCGTTGACCGTCAACTTCACCGTGTACGCGCCGGGATTCACGAGCGGCATACCGCCGCGACCACCACCGAATCCGCCGCCACCGCCGCGTCCGCCTCGCCCGCCACCAGGAGGTGTCGGGCGCAGATCCCACACCCAGCGATGCATCCCCGGCGATGCAGGCAGCAATGACGCCGAGGGCCGCCACAGCTCGGAAACATTCGGCGGATTGGTGTTCACCGGAGGCTTGTCGTCGCTCGAGTAGCGACGAATCGTATTGCCGGTCGAATCGACAATGTCGAGGACGACCGGACCGCTGGCGGCCTTGATGTAGTAATCGATGAACGCACCCGCGGGTGGATTCTGTGCCTGCGGTTCGTCCTTCTGAAGCGGCGTGCCGTTGTCGTCGCTGGCCGGAATGCTGAACGAATCGGACGGCTTGAACAAATGTGCCGCCGCAGCCGCGACCGTAGCATCCACCTGACGCAGTACTGAAATGTCGTCGATCATCCAGAATCCGCGGCCATGCGTCGCGACAACGAGATCCGTATCCGTGATCGCGAGATCTCTCATTGACGTCGCTGGGAGGTTCAGCTGCAACGACTGCCAGCTCTCTCCGTCATCGAACGACACGTAGACGGCTCGTTCGGTGCCGGCGAAAAGCAACCCACGGCGACGCGGATCCTCTTTGACCGTCTGCACGTAGACGCCGGCCGGAAGGCCGTTCACGATCTTCTGCCACGTCTTGCCTCGATCCCGTGTCCGATAAATGTAGGGCTCGTAGTCTTCGAGCTGGTGCCGCTCCACCGCAACGTACGCGACGTTTATATCGACCTGCGACGCCTCGATCATCACGACCTTGGACCAGGACGTGAGCGCCGGCGGCGTGACGTTCGCCCATGTCTTTCCATCATCCGACGTGACCCAGACATACCCGTCGTCGGTGCCAATCCAAATGAGCGGCGCCTGAACAGGCGATGGAGCGATCGTGTAGATGACGCCACGGCGCGGGCCGCTGTTGGGCGCCACGTCGGCGGCCGCCGCGGCATCGAGATTCGACGGGACGCCCGGATCCTCTCGCGTCAGGTCCTGACTGATCTGAGCCCAGTGCTGACCGCCGTCCGTCGTCTTGTAAACGAACTGATTGGCGTAGTAGAGCGCCTGCGGATCGGCGCGCGAGAAGACCAGCGGCTGCGTCCAGGCGTGGCGAGGGGTTTCCGTCATGCCGCGCTCGGGAGAAAGATTCACGGAGTCGCCGTTCGTCGCGACGTTACACCGCGAGACGGTCCCGCCATACAGGATCTCCGGGTGCATTGGATCCGGCGCCGTGTAGCCGCTCTCACCACCAGCGCAAAGCGGTTCCCAGTCACGCATCGAAATCTGGCCGAACTTGCCTCGAGTCGCAACGCCGACTGCACCGCTGTCCTGCTGCGCTCCGGTGATCCAGTACGGAAGGCGGTAGTCCGGCGCCAGGTGATAGATCTGCGCCGTCGGCTGATTGAGCCAGGAGCTCCAGGTCGGTTGTTCCGACGAAGCGCTCTCCGTGATGATCGCCCCCTGATCGCTTGCGACAATCATCAAGTCCGGGTTGTCAGGATGAATCCACAGCTGGTGATAGTCGTCGCCGCCCGGCGATCCCTTCGGATTGCCCCACGTCGAGCCCGCGTCGTTGGAGTGGTAGATTGCAGTGTTCGCAACGTAGACGCGATCGGGATTTTTCGGATCGACGGCAACCTTGCAGAAATACCAGCCGCGTCCCCACAGCCGCTGATCGGCGGACGCTTTCGTCCAGGTCGCGCCGGCGTCATCCGAACGGAACAGGCCGCCTTCCTTCGCGTCGACGATCGCGTAGACACGATTCGACTGCGATGGCGCGATCGCGATGCCGCTGCGGCCGAAACCCTCCGAAGGCAGCCCGTTCGTGAGCTGATTCCAGGTGCTCCCGCCATCCGTTGATTTGTAGATGCCTCCGCCTGGCCCGTTCGTTGGCGCGTAGATGTACCAGGGCGGACGACGCGTGTTCCAGAGGCTCGCGTAGACGATCTGCGAATTGCGGGGATCGATCGCGACATCGATCGCGCCGACGCTGTCGTTCTTGTAAAGGACCTTCTGCCAGGTTTTTCCTCCGTCCCCGGACCGGTACACGCCGCGGTCGGGATGAGGGCCATAGAAATGGCCGAGCGCCGCCACGAATACGATGTCGGGATTGGTTGGATCGACGGCCACCTTGCCAATCTGCCGTGTCGTCTCGAGGCCGATGTGCGACCAGGTCTTGCCCGCGTCAGTGGATTTGTACATGCCATCACCGAACGCGATCGAGTCCCGCATGTCCGCCTCACCGGTGCCGACGTAGACGACGTCCGGTCTCGACGGCGCGACTGCAATGGCGCCGATCGAGGCGACGGGCTGCGAATCGAAGATCGGCGTCCACGTCCGTCCCGTATCCTGCGTCTTCCAGACTCCGCCGCCAACCGAACCAAAGTAGAAGACGGACTGCTGGCCAGGCACGCCGGCGACCGCGTTGACGCGTCCGCCGCGAAATGGACCCAGCATCCGCCAGCGGAGACCCGAATAGAGAGCGGGATCGACGGTCTGCGAGCTCGGTTGGCTGCGAGTCGTTGTCGCCGCGGAACTGCTCAAACCGGCTGCGACGAGGAGTGCGAGGACCGGCGTGCGATGCATGAT
>JBKPCD010000111.1:0-9748 GCA_046727175.1 Acidobacteriota bacterium
CTGATGAATTGCACTCGCTCGTCCATGGGCGACCTCTCTCGCCAGGGCATTGCACCTCCGTGTGCTTAGTTCCTGGCCGAAAAGTGTTACCCATGTCGCCGGACAATTGTGTTACCCAGGTCGCCGGACCGTACCGATTCAGGATTAGGGATCAGGGATTAGGGATTCAAGCCTCCCGCAGAGCCGCGATCGGATCGACACGCGTAGCTCGACGCGCCGGGACGTAACATGCCGCCATCGCGACAGCAAGAAGGACCATGGTAACGATCAGAAATACGGCGAAGTCGTACTCGCCGACGCCGAAGAGCAATGTGCGGAGATAGCGGGTCAGCAGCAGCGAGCCCGACAAGCCGATCGCAATCCCGAGTCCGACGGTTTGCAGCCCCTGTCTGAACACGAGCGACAGGATCATCGCGCGGTCAGCCCCGAGTGCCTGACGGATGCCGAACTCGCGCACGCGTTGGGCGACGCCGAATGCAAGCACGCCGTAAATCCCAATCGCCGACAGCACGAGCGCGACAGCCCCGAACAGCGCGAGCAGCATCATGGGCGCGCGGCGCGTTTCAAGTGAACGCGCGACCCACTGGTCCATCGTCCGGACGTCCGCAATCGGCTGCTCGGGGTCGATCGCCTGCACCGCCGCACGAACCTGTGACACGAGCGACTGCGGATCGCCGGTGGTCTTCAGCACGAGCGCCATGCTCGGGCGAGGCTGTTGCGTGACGGGATAGTAAAGTCGTTCCTTCGTCACCGGCTGGCCGAGATCGATGCTGTTGATCATGCCGACGACGCCGACGATGGTGAAGGGGGGATTATTGGGACCACCACGGCGGATCTGCTGCCCGATCGGATCGCGCTTCGAGAAGTAGCGGTTGGCGAGGTACTGATCGATGACGACCACCGGCGCGCTCTCCGCGCTGTCGCTCTCGTTGAATACACGGCCTTTGATCAGGGGAATGCGCATCGCGCGGAAATAGTCTGCGCCAATGACTTCCTGGCGGCCATGTGGATTGGCTTCCCCTTGTGCCGGCGTGTAGCCGACGATCGAGTACGACCCGGAGCTGCCGTTGCCGTTGAACGGGACGTTGGACGTCAGCCCAACGCCGGTAACACCGGCGAGCTCGTGCGCTTTGTCGACCAGTCGCTGCCAGAATGCCCGGCGCGCGTTTGCGTCGGCGTACCGCGTCGCGGGCAGCGAGATCTGCGCCGTCAGGACGTTGTCCGTTGCAAAGCCAGGGTTGACGTTCTGCAGCTTCGCGAAGCTCTTGATGAGAAGCCCGGCCCCGACGAGCAGCATCAATGCGAGTGCGATCTCGCAGACGACCAGCGTCGCCCGAGTGATGCCGGTGCCTGTGCTCGCCGAGCTCCGCGCGCTGTCGTCCTTCATCAGGCTGGCCGTGTCACCGCGGAGAATCGCGACGGCCGGGACCATCCCGAAGACGAGACCCGTCACGATCGCCAGCGCCAACGTGAAAACGAGGACGGGTGGGTGAAGAGATGCGTCTGCCACGCCGGGCATCTGCTGCGAGCTCATGGCAATGAGTGCGCGAACGCCGACCAGACCAAGGGCGAGGCCGCCGGCTGCGCCGAGCACCGACAGCACGACGGATTCGGTCAGCAGTTGTTTGACCAGCTTCCACTGCCCTGCGCCGAGTGTGGTCCGAATCGCGAGCTCGCGGTACCGGCCGGTCGCGCGCATCAGCAGGAGATTGGCGACGTTCGCACACGCGATGAGCAGCACGACGAACACGCCGGCCTGGAGCACGTAGAGCGGCGTGCGGAAATCACCGGCGATCTCCGTCCGCAGCGGCACGGCGTAGCCGCCGAAGCCGCTCGTCCGCGCGAACGACTGGAACTGCGGCAGCCGCGCCAGGTTGTTATCAACAATCGCCTTCATCTGTGCGTTCAATTGCTCGATCGTCGCCCCCGGCTTCAGACGGGCGACCATCGAGCTGAACTCGTTGCCGCGTCCCTGGTCCGACATCTGCTGCGGCGTGAACGCGAACGGCAGCAACAGCGCCACATCGCGAGACAGGAGCGTGAAATCCGCCGGAAGCACACCGACGACGCGGTGTGCCACCCCGTTCAGCCTGATGTCACGCCCGACGATTGCACGATCGGAACCGAACCTCGACGTCCACAATCCGTAGGTGAGGATTGCGTATCGGTCCGCATCGGGCTTCGCTTCGTCTTCGGTGAAGCCGCGGCCCAGGAACGGCTGCCGCTGAAGCGTCGTGAAGAACGACGGCGTGACCGCGAGTGCACGCAGCTGCTCGGGCTGCCCGTTCTCCGCCAGGTTGACACTCCGCATCGTGAACAGGGTCGCATCCTCGATGGACGCCGCCTGGGTCTTGCGATCGATATAATCCGGAATCGAGACGCTCGCCTGCGGAAGGCCCATCAGCGGATACGTGTTCCAGACGAACACGAGGCGATTTGCGTGGGGATAGGGAAGCGGCTTCAGCAGAATCTGGTACAGCAGGCTGAACATGGCCGTGTTCGCGCCGATTCCAAGCGTCAGCGTCAGGACGGCAACGGTCGTAAAAATGGGCTGCTTGCGAAGCGTGCGGATGGCGTAGCGGAGGTCTCGCATAGGCGTTTTGACGGTCGCAGTTGGGGAATGGTTCTAACGCTGACGGAGACAGAAGCCAGAATCTAGAAGCCAGAGTGAAGGACACTCTTTGACGCTCTAACTTCTAACTTCTAGCTTCTCAGGTGCGTCACTGCCCGAAGAACACTTCGTCGATTCTCAATAGACACTGACCCACAACGGAAACAATGCCGCGAGCGTCTCCTCGGCCGCGAGCACCAGCTTCCGCATTTCGCCGAGCGTCTGCGCGTCGGCCGGCTTCTCCATGAACAGCCAGCGGCCGACGAACACCCATCCGATACCAGCGGGATTGCGGCACTTGACGATCCAGTCCACCGCCGCGCGAGGAAGAAGCTCGAGGGCCGGGCCACGATCGCCGTACTGAATGAAGCCGCCGGTCTTTTCCATCCAGTCGAGGACATGACCGCGCCACGTCGACTCGAGCTGCCGCTGGAAACGCTCGAAGTAGCCGATCGCAAGAGTCTGCCCTGAATCGCGATCGGAGTCGCGCCCAGCCGACGTCATATTGAAGCCAATCCCTGCACGAAAGCAATCGGCGCCCCAGTGGCTGCCACTGAAGATACCGAGGTTGATCTGCGGCTCCCAGCGGCCGCCATGGTGAAACGCGAAGACGTGCCCGGTGTCGCCGGCGTGATAGCTGTTCCGGCGAAACAGCTTCGACCCGTTCAGCCCGGCGCGGTTCCGCGCATCGACCATCCGTGCGGCCGTGCGTTGTTCGTTGATCGACAGCAGCAGCGTCTCGAGCTTGGGCCCGAGCGCGTGGGCCGCGTCGTTTGCAGAAAGGTGACCGATCGTGTAGAAGTCCTGCGGCGTGAACCCCGAGGCGGCGTCCGATCGCACCGGTTGACTGGCACGTCGCCGGACTACTTCCTGTTGCAGACTCTTCGCGATGTTGTTCGACGGGTTCAGCTCCAGCGCGCGGTTCAGCGCGGCGGCAGCCTCCTCGAATTGCTTCTGCTCCAGACAACAGCGACCCAGCCGCGTCCACGCGCCCTGGTTTGCCGGCGCCAGTCGTGTGAGCTCCCTGTTGGCCTCGAGCGCCCCGACCCCGAAGTCTCCGCGCTTGGCGAGCTCGATCGCCCGGTATTCCAACCCAGCTGTATCTTCAGGCATCCCACGAGCCTATCACCTCGGCGCTACTTCGCGGTTTCGACGATGGGACCAAACGGCTTGAGCTGGTCCTCGATGGTCTTGCGATCGCCGACGACAACGATCGTCGCGCGGTCGTCCTGCAGATACTGCTTCGCGACATCGGTCACTTTTTGCGGCGTCACTGCATAGACGCGCTTGACGTACTCGTTCGCATAGTTCGCCGGCAGGCCGTGAAGGTCGATGTATTCGAGCTGCGCGGTGATGCCGCCGCGGCTCGAGTTCTGGAGGATGTACGTGCCGGCCAGGTAATTCTGAATGCCTTTCAGTTCGTCCGGCGACGGCGGCTGTCCCTTCAGCTTCTCGATCTCGCCGAAGATCTCCTTGATGGAAGGTCCGGTGACCGCCGTCGTCACATCGGCATTCTCCGCCCAGTACGCGTCGCGATAGCGCGTCGACAGCTCGCTGTACGGTGAGTACGTGTAGCCCTTGTCCTCGCGGATGTTCTTCGTGATCCGTGACGCGAACGCGCCGCCGAGGAGCGCATCCATGACGGTCATCGGGATGAAATCGTCGTTCGACGGATCGATCGCCGGCAGGCCGATCACCAGCGTCGACTGAACGGCCCCCGGTCGATCGATCACGTAGATCGCGCGCTTCGATGACGGCTTCGCAGGTTGGACGACGACGGGTTCCCCTTTCGTCCATCCAGCGAATGAACGCTTGATTGCGGCTTCCATGCCGGCAGGATCGAAGCGACCGACGACGTAGAGACGAGAGCGGCCGGCGCCGTGGGTGGCCTGATAGAACCGTTTGATTTGATCGAGGGTGTAGCCCTTGATCATCGCTTCGGTGGGGAACACGCGACCGTACGGATGATCCCCATAAAGGACTGCGCGGAACTTCTCCAGAGCGATCTGCTGCGGCTGACTGAGCGACACGGCGAGCTGACGCGTCAGGTCCGCCTTCAGCCGCGGAATCTCCGATTCAGGGAATTTCGGATTTCGGGCGACGTCGGCCACGAGCTCGACCATCTGCGGCCCGAACTCCGTCAGCACGTCGCCGCCAATCGTCATCGAATCGCCGCCGACGCTGACCCCCAGCGCGCCGCCCATGCGCGCGGCCTGCTCCGAAATATCGGTCGCGCTGCGCGTCGTCGTGCCTTCGCGCATCAGTTCGCCAGTCAGGTCGGCGAGCCAGACTTCGTTCTTCTGCTCGAACGCGTTGCCCGATCGCACCTCGAGCGTGACGCGCACCTTGGGCATGTTGCCCCATTGCACGAGCGCGACCTGCAGGCCGTTGTCGAGCGTGAAGCGCTGCGGCTCCGGCACACGAAAGTCGCGCGGCGGACCGGGCTTCGGCGGCGTCGAAGGGAACGCGGGCGTCTGAGGCACCTGGTCCACCCCACCGCGCACACTACGCTCAGCGGGAGGCCCGGCCGCGCGAAGCGCGGCAGGGCCGAGCACGATCGTGACAACGGCCGCTAGCGTTCGGGAAGTGAGCGCGATGGGCATGGACGGTCTTCCCTCAGCGCGCCTCCACCCCACCGCGCAAACCGCGCGCGGCGGGGACCCCGGTCTCCACCCCACCGCGCCAACCACGCGCGGCGGGGACCCCGGTCTCCACCCCACCGCGCCAACCACGCGCGGCGGGGACCCCGGCCTGTTCGCCGGGCGCTGATTTCGGTGAAACCGTCAACACCGTGCGGTTCGTGGCGCGAAGGTACTCCTTCGCGGTCTTCACGATCAGCTCTGGCGTCACTTTGCGGAACTCGTCCTCGAGCAAATTGATCCTGCCCGGATCGTCGTCGAACAGCGCGAAGCTCGCGAGCAGGTTCACGCGGCCGAAGCCGATCGTGCCTTCGTAGTCGGCGTACAGGCGTGAGCGGCGCTTGAGGAGTGCGAGATCCAACTCCTCTTTCGTCACCGGCGTCGTCTGCAGACGCGTGATTTCTTCATCGATGACCTTGATGATCGTGTCCGCGGGCTTGTCGGCATCGTGGATCATGTAGATCGTCCACAGCGTCGGCCCCTTGATGTCGAACATGTTGCCGAGATCGACGTTCGTGCCGCCCGAGACCGAACCGGTGAGCCCCCGTTTCTGCACGAGGGCCTGGTACAAGCGGCTGTCTTGCCCCTGCACGAGCAGCTGATCGATCAGCCCCATCGCGAAGTACTCCGGCGTATTGCGTGGCGGCGCATGGTAGCCGAGTGCGAGCGCCGGCCGTTTTGCGAGGGGATCATCATTGTTCTTGCGCCGCTCCGTTTCCTGCCGCGGCTCGGAGATGTCAGGCGCCGGCGGCAATTGCGACGTCGGGATGCCGACGAAGTATTGGCGGATCCAGCCGAGCGTCTGCGCCGTGTCGATGTCCCCGCTCACGACGAGCACGGCGTTGTTCGGCGCGTAGTACGTCTTGAAGAAGTGTTTCACGTCATCGAGCGTCGCGCTGTCGAGGTGTTCGAAGTCGCCGTAGAAGTTGTGGGCGTTGTACCAGTTCGTGTTGGCGGCCTGCGGCAGGTCCAGCCATGGAAAGCCGCCGTACGGCTGGTTCATGACGTTGACCTTCACCTCGTTCTTGACGACTTCCTGCTGGTTCTTGAGATTCTCCTGCGTGATGTCGAGGCCGCGCATCCGATCGGCTTCTGCCCACAGCACGGTTTCCACCGTATGACTCGGGACGATCTCGAAATAGTTCGTGAAATCGAAGCGCGTCGATCCGTTCAACACGCCGCCGTTCGATTCGACGAGCCCGACGAACGCCGCCTTGCCCAGATGCTGCGAGCCCTGGAACATCATGTGCTCGAAGAGATGCGCAAACCCGGTGCGGTTCTTCGGCTCGATGCGAAACCCGATGTTGTAGTACACCGCGACGACAGCCGTCGGCGACGAGGTATCGCGCGAGAGCACGACCTTCAACCCGTTGTCGAGCTTGTGATATTCCACCGGGATCGTCACGCGCTGCGGCGTCTGTTGCGCGGCGATCGGAGCACCGAGCACCAGTGCAGGAACGACAATCGCACCGAACATCCGATGTGAGATTGCGCGCATGGATGGTTCCTGACGGTCGAGCCTATCATGAGGGCGATCGGAATCTAGAATTCAGAAGCTAGAGTGGAATTGCTCACGATCGCTCTAGCTTCTAGCTGTGAAGCGAATCAAAACTGGGCCTTTGGCGCGATCCTGAGAACACCGTGATCGGTGCCAACGTAGACGGCGCCATCGGGACCTACCCGGATCGTGTGAACGTGATCCGCGCCGTCGAGATCGAGGCGCTCGGTCGACGCCACCCGCTGAAGGCTGCCATCGAACCGAACGCGAAGAATCGAGCTCTCGCGGTCCGACGCGGCGAGGAGATTGCCTCGAAGCGCCCCGATGAGCTCGCCACGATAAATCGTCACAGCAGTCGGACCAGTGGACAAAGGCAAGCTGAAAGCGGTGCGCACGGATGGCTCCCCACGTGCGGTTTCTCGTGCAATCGCGCTCAGTCGTTCAGCATCCCGGCGAACGGGATCCGCAAGCCAGAGCGCGCGCGTCTCGGAATCCCAGCCGAGGCTCTGCGGCGAGCGATGACCGCTCGAGTACACTGGGCTCGCGGCCGGCTGATCGTCGGGCGTGGTTCCGTTCGGATTGAGCCGCAGCACCTTGCCGTTGAACGACGACAATCTTGCCGCGTTGACGGGATCATCGGCGTCATCGAGCGCGACGTACAGCTTCCCGTCGGGGCCGAACGCAATGGATCCCGACGGATGCGACGCGGACGCCGGCACATTATCGAAGAGAATCGCGCGTTCTCCGAACCTGTCGGCGGCTTCCCGATAGCGAGCGAGCCGGAACACCGGTGCGCCGGCGTCGTCTGCAACGACGTCGAGAACGAAGACCAAACGGTTCTGCCGGAAGTCGGGATCCAGGGCCAGATCGAGCAGTCCGCCGTTATCGTCTGCCACGAACAAATGATCGAGCGTCAGCGCCGGCTCCGGACGCAGCGCGCCGTCGCGCACGATGCGAATGCGACCGGCCCGTTCGGCAACGAACATCCCACCATCCGGGGCAAACTCGATCGCTGTGGACTGCTCCAGCCCGTCGGCGAACGCCTCGACGAAAAGCCGCACGCCATCACTCGTTGCGAGCTGAGGCGAGGATGAAAGCGCGTTGGTGGACGGCGACGACGTCAATCCCGACGTCGCGGCGCCGGCAACGGTGACCACCAGCGGCGACGAACGTGCGCTCTCGAGCGACGGCGCGCCATCGATGTAGGTCGCGAGCTCGAGCGTGTGGCGGCCGGGCGCCATGCTGGGTAATTGCGCAGTGCACACGTACACCGTGCCCGGGCCAAAGGTACAGGAGGCGTTTGGCAATTCGGTGCGGTTGCCGTCGACGTACAGAGCGTATCGAAACGTCGCCAGCTCTGCGTCGCTTTGGGCTAGCTGATCCCAAGCGAGGCGCTCTCGTCCGGTAATCGTGCCCGCATCTCCGCCGCCAGGCGATGGCGCAGGTGGTCCGTTTCCGCCGCACGCAGCCACGGCTCCGCAGATTGCCAGTGAGCAGACCACCCAGATCGGCCGCATGCCTGGCAGATGATAGCGGTAATTCCGATTGTTGTACGCCTACAATTTCCGGGATGGCCACACGTCGCAATCTCATCGTGATCATCGCTCTCTGTTGGACGAGCAGCGTGGCGCCGATCGCCCAGGGCACGCTGCGAGCCGACGTGTACGCCGCGGGATTCACCGCGCCGCTTCTCTTTCTGCAGGATCCGCTCGATGCGGCCGTCCAGTTCGTCGTCGAGCAGGGCGGCCGGATTCGCGTCGTGAGAAACGGGTCGGTGCAGTCGCCGGACTTCCTCGATTTGCGCAACGACGTCTCGTCAGGGGGCGAGCGCGGACTGCTCGGGATGGCCTTCCAGCCGAACACGGAGAGCGGTCACTTCTTCGTCAACTTCACGAATCGATCGGGTGATACGGTCATCGCCCGGTTCCGCCGGTCCTCGAACCCGCTCGTCGCAGATCCCGAGAGCCGCTTCGATCTCCGCTGGGGCGGAGGCGTCGCTGTGATCCCACAGCCGTTCGCGAACCACAACGGAGGCAATCTCGTGTTCGGCCCGGACGGGTACCTCTACATCGGCATGGGCGACGGCGGATCGGCCGACGACCCGGAGCATCGCGCCCAGAATCCCGGTGAACTCCTCGGCAAGATGCTCCGGATCGACGTCAACGTTGCTGACGCTCATCCCTCGGGATATCAGATCCCTCCCGACAACCCGTTCGTGAACGGCACCCTCAACGCGCGCCCAGAAATCTGGAGCTTCGGCCTGCGCAACCCCTGGCGGTTCTCGTTCGACGATCCGGCGCGCGGCGGAACGGGTGCGCTCATCATCGGCGACGTCGGCCAGAACCGGTTCGAGGAAGTCGATTACGAACCGAGGAACCGCGGAGGGCGTAATTACGGTTGGCGCAATCGCGAGGGCGCGCACGACAACGTGACGTCGCGACCGCCGGCGTTCCTGCCGTTGGTCGATCCGATCCACGAATACGACCGCGCGGCCGGGCAGTCGATCACCGGTGGCTACGTCTATCGAGGTCGGTCACTCGGGTCCGCATTCGTTGGCCGGTATTTCTTCGCGGACTTCGTGCAGGGACGTCTCTGGTCCCTCGGTCTCACGATCGATCCGCAGAGCGGCGAGGCACGTGCCGCGGGGCTCATGGATCACACGTCGGAGCTCGGAGGCACGAGCGTGCTCGGAAACATCAGTTCCTTTGGAATCGACGCCAGCAGCGAGCTGTACGTCGTCAGCCATTCGCGCGGTGTGATCCTGCGTCTGCGCGGCTCGTCGACTTCTACTCCCCCGGTGCCATCGGGGCTGCGGATCATCAGGTGAATTGGGATCGGCAGGGGGCTCTGGGCTCTACCAGGCCGCTGAAAAAAGACGGGCCTGATGGAAAGTGGCAAATGGGAGATGGCAAGCGTATAGGGTTTTCCCATTTCCCATCTTCCATTTTCCATTCAGGATGCGTTTTTCAGCATCCTGCTGGACTTTTGGCATTCCAGAGC
>JBKPCD010000112.1:0-12886 GCA_046727175.1 Acidobacteriota bacterium
GGGTCAGACAAGGGTCAGACCACCCTGTAGACGTCTCCGTACATCCCGCTCCAGTTTCGGGCCGAAAAGGTTCACCATGGTTGGAAGGAGGTCTGACCCCGGTTTGACCCTTGTTTGACCCTAGTCTGACCCTAGTCTGACCCCAGTCTGACCCTCGTCGTGGTTTGACCCCCAACCGGCGGCACCAACCGATCGCGGACCGAGCCCGTCTCACGGAAACTGGAGGGCACATGCACGACCTGCGCGACGCGTTCCGCGCTTTGAAAGCAACGCCGACGGTCTCGATCATTGCCGCGCTGTCGCTGGCGCTCGGAATTGGCGCGAACACCGCGATCTTTTCGATTCTCGACAGCCTCATCCTCAGATCGCTGCCGGTCAAGGAACCGCAGCGACTCGCGCTGTTCAGCTGTCGGAGACCGGCAACTCGTCCTGGACGAATCCGCTCTGGGAGCAAATCCGCGATCGGCCAGATCTCTTCGACGGCGCGTTTGCGTGGTCGGCCACGCGATTGAATCTTGCGCAAGGAGGGCAGACCGAATTCGTCGACGGCGTGTGGGCGAGCGGACGATACTTCGATGTCCTCAGCGTCCCCGCGATCCTGGGCCGTACGTTCACCGCCGCCGACGATCGCCGCGGTGGCGGACCAGATGGCCCGGTTGCGGTGATCGGCTACCACTTCTGGCAACGTCGATTCGGCGGCGCCGCAGACGCAATCGGCCGATCGCTCACCGTTGAGCGGATCCCCTTTACGATTATTGGCGTCACACCGCCCGGTTTCTTCGGGACCGACGTCGGCCGTACGTTCGACGTCGCCATCCCGCTCGGCACCGAACCGCTCATTCGGGGTAAGGAGAGCTCGCTCGACCGTCGAGCGTCCTGGTGGCTGAACGTCATGGCGCGTCTGAAACCTTCAGCATCGATCGAATCGGCGATCGTTGCCCTACGCGGTGTCCAGCCGCAGATCCGCGAGGCGACGTTGCCGCCGGAATATACCGAACAGAACAAGGTGAATTACCTGAAGGAGGCCCTCACGCTGACGCCAGCCGCCTCCGGCAGCTCGGGGCTGCGCGCTCGTTATCGCAGGCCCCTGACGACGATGATGGTCGTCGTCGGCCTGGTGCTGCTGATCGCGTGCGCCAACATCGCCAACCTCCTGCTCGGGCGCGCGACGTCGCGACGGCATGAGCTGAGCGTGCGTGTAGCCCTCGGCGCCTCGCGCGGGCGCCTCGCACGGCAGTTGCTGTCCGAAAGCCTGATTCTCTCGGGCGTCGGCGCGCTCGCGGGCCTTGCGTTCGCGCACTGGGGCAGCCGGCTCCTCGTGCGCCAGCTCTCGACGTCCACGAACAACGTGTTTCTCGATCTGTCGCTGGACTGGCGCGTGGTTGGTTTCACGGCAGCCGTCGCGATCGCGACTGCCATACTTTTTGGCACGGTGCCCGCGCTCCGCGCGACCCGCGTGCAACCGAACGATGCCCTCAAAGAGCAGGGTCGCAGCGTCGTCGGAGATGGCGGCATCGGGTTCGGCAGCACGCTTGTCATTGCGCAGGTCGCGCTCTCGCTCGTTCTCGTCGTCGCGGCCGGTCTTTTCATGCGCACGTTCTCGTCACTCGCAAACCTGAACCTGGGGTTCGATCGAAATCCCGTACTCGTCGCCAACGTGAACGCGCAGCGGTTGCAGCTCGACCCGCCGTCACGGCCCGAGCTGTTCGCGCGCATGCGGAACGCGGCCACCGGTGTGGCGGGAGTTCAGAGCGCCGCCGCATCCGCGGTGACCCCCGTGAGTGGCAGCAGCTGGCAGTTCGGCATCGACATGATAGACGGCAAGCCCATCCTCGAGCGCGAAGGCCACCTGTACGTGAATCTGATCAGCCCGGACTGGTTCAAGACGTTTGGGACGACACTCCTCGCCGGGCGCGACTTCACCGAGAACGACACAGCGGCCTCGACCACTGTCACGATCGTCAACGAAACGTTCGCGATGAAGTTCACCGGCGGAGCCAACCCGGTGGGGAAACATCTTCACGAACCGGGTCGCCCGATGCGACCGGCTGTCGACCGCGAGATCGTCGGTTACGTCAAGGATGCCGTCTACCGATCGCTGCGCGACCCGGTGCCGCCGACGATGTACATTCCCGTGTCGCAATACCCGGAGCCCCCATCGTCGATGGCGATCAGCGTCCGCAGTGCGGGAGGATCGCCCGCCATGCTGACGAAGAGCATCGCTGCGGCGCTCACGAGCGTCGACCCGAACGTCGCGATCACGTTCCGGCCGCTCGCCGATCAGGTCAACGCGTCCCTGACGCAGGAGCGCATGCTCGCGATGCTGTCCGGCTTCTTTGGCGCGCTCGCCCTGCTGTTGGCGGGCCTCGGACTGTTCGGCGTGGCGTCGTACTCGGTGAGCCGCCGTCGCACGGAGATTGGCATTCGCATGGCCCTCGGCGCCGCGCCGAGCAGCGTCGTCCGAATGGTCCTGCGGCGGGTCGCGGTGCTCGTCGGCACGGGCGTGATCGTCGGAAGTGCAGCCAGCCTATGGGCATCGACCCTCGTCGCGACCCTGCTCTACGGCCTCAAGCCGCGTGACATCTCGACCCTGCTTGGAGCGCCCGCCGTTCTTGGCGCGATCGCCCTGCTGGCCGGCTGGATTCCGGCGCGTCGCGCGTCACGAATCGATCCGGCGAGCGTCTTGAGAGAAGGGTGATAATTGCAGACTGCAGATTGCAGAATGCTGATTGACGGATTGCCGATTGCGGATTGAGATTGTAGATTGCAATGGCAGATTGCTGAATTGTGGCAATCAATAGTCTGCAATCTACAATCCGTCAATTTGCAATCTGCAGTCCGCAATCTGCAATGGTCAGATTTCTCAAATCCTCCCGCTCATCTCGACGGTCGCAATCCTCTCTCTCGCGCTAGGGATTGGCGCGAACACGGCGATTTTCTCGCTGGTCAACAGCCTGCTGCACCGTCCGATCCCTGTGCGCGAGCCGGATCGGCTGGCGCGTCACGTTGTGGCGCACCTCGCGCGGTGTGCTGACCCACCCGATCTGGGATCAGATCCGCCAGCATCGGGATCTCTTCGACGGCGCTGCAGCATGGTCGACGGAACGGTTCGATATTTCCGAACGCGGGCAGTCCGATCTCGTGGATGGGAATCTTCGTCAGCGGCGGGTTCTTCGAGATGCTGGCTGTAGCTCCGCTCATCGGCCGATCGATCTCCGTTGCTGACGATCGTCCGACGCTACGGACGGCCCGGTCGCGATGATCAGTTACGGCCTGTGGCAGACGCGATTCGGCGGACGGACCGACGTGATCGGCAGCACGTTGGTCGTCGCGCGGCATCCTGTCAGGATCGTCGGCGTCGTTCCCTCATCGTACGTGGAGGATTCCGTCTATCAGACGCTGCGCCAAGCGAGCGTGCCAACGGTGTACTTGCCAATCGCGCAGCGGCCGCAGCCGCCGCCGTCGGTCAACATCAGCGTGCGGGCGGCCCAGGGATCGCCCCGACCGCTGACGAGCGGCGTCGTGCGCGCGCTAGACGCGCGACTCACGCCGCGGCTGTTGTCGGAACAGGGCGAGAGCTCCGTCGTGCAGGAGCGACTCATCGCGATCCTCTCGGGCGTCTTCGGCGGAGTGGCCTTGCTGCTCGCGGGTCTGGGGCTTTACGGAGTGACCTCGCGCGTGAGCCGTCGCCGTACCGAGATCGGCGTCCGCATGGCGCTCGGCGCCGCACCCGGCAGCGTTGTCCGCATGATCCTGCGACGCGTCGGCGTGCAGATTGCTGCTGGCGTAGCCATCGGCATCGCGGTCAGCCTCTGGGCGTCGCAATTCGTGGCAGCACTGCTCTACGGGCTCGCGCCGAACGATCCGACGACGCTTGCGATGGGTGCGGTGATCCTCGTCGCGATCGCCGCATTCGCGTGGGGGGTGCCGGCCCACCGAGCGGCGCGCCTGGATCCGGCGACCGTCCTTCGAGATAACTGAGGAGGCGGAGGGCACGGACCAATCGATCACCGCGGAGCCACGAAGCTCACGGAGAGCTCCGTATGGATTCGCACGCGCGCGCCCCACCGTACAGAAGCGTGGAGTTCCATCCAGACCTCCCCGCGACTCCCCTCCGCGATCCTGCGCTTTGAGATACCTGTTTCGATTCAGCTGCGATCTCGCTACGTTGAGCGAACGATTACCCCGGTGAACTCCGTGCCTCCGCGGTGAAAGGTTTGTCCGCGCTCTCCGCCTCCTCGGCGAACTCAGAAGCTGAACCTGGCCTGCACTCGAATCACGCGCGCGTCCTGGTACCCGCTCGCCAGGCCAAATCGTGCGTCCTTGCGGAAGCTCTGCGCCGTCGCGACGGTCGCTGGATCGAATCCCCCGAAGAAGATCGCATCGGACAGATTGAACTGGTCGCGATAGGGAGTCGTCTGGAATGCGGTCACCGTCTTCTGATCGAAGACGTTGATCGCGTTCAGCCCGACGGTGACGCGGGTTCTGCCCGGCAGACGGAAATCCTGCTGGAGGAGCATGTCGAACTGCGAGAACGTCGGCGTTCGGCCGAGATCGCCGCGGCCGAACGGAAAGAAGTTGATGTTTTTCTGACTGGCGACGTCGACCTCGGAATACCGCTCTCGACGAGCGAGTTCAGGCCGACGAGCGTGCCCCACGGCAGATCGTAGGTCGCCTGGAGCTTGAACTGGTGCGGCCGATCCGTCCCGAGGCGGCCGAAGGTCGGGGTGCCGTGCGCGTCGTACGAGTAATACAACAGGTTGAACGCGCGTCCGGAGTTCGGCTGTAGACTACGGACCGCTTCGTCCGAGCTCGCAATGCCGGACCAGTTGCCCCGCGGGTAGCCGTAAAGATAGCTGACGTCGGCTGACCATCGATTCGCCAGGCGCTTCCGAAGACGTACCTCGATGGCGTCGTAGTCGCGCTTGGCTGGAGGCTGCGGGGGGTTGTTGCGACCGAGCGGATAGGTCCCCAGCTCGCTGCCGAAGCCAGGATTGTTCACGCCGCAATCCTCCTCACCCGGTGGGTGTGAAGTCGCACACCGCTTCAATCGCGTAGTCGACCCACTTGTGCGCGTATCGGACACCGATTGACATCGTCCGATTCAATTCGTGGTCGAGTCCAAGCGTGAACTCCTGCGAGCGCGCCGGCTTCAGATCGGGATCGACGAGGTCGTGACTCGGGTTGTTCGCGACCGGCCTGAAGTCGAACGCCTGAATGAACGTGCCGGGGCAGCCGCTGCCCGGCGCACCGTCGCCGCACGAAATCGACGGCCAGTCGTACGTGTCGAGCGTGTAGTAGTAGTTGACCCAGTTGTCGCCACCGAACATCACGCGGCCGATCGTCAGCTTCATGAGGTCGTAGAACACACCCCAGCTGCCGTACACCTTCCAGCGGCTGTTGCCCTGTACGTCGTACGCGAAGCCCGCTCGTGGCGCGATCTTGTCCGAAAAATTGAAGTGCACGCCGGGATTGTCCACACGGTACGAGGGCACGTCTTCGTTCTCGGCGCGAATTCCGAGATTGAGCGTGAGCTTGCTGCTCAGCGTCCAGGCATCCTGGACGAACAGGCCGACGTTGTTCGAATGGATGTCTCCCTGCGTGTAGAAGCGGACCACGTCGTAATACCCGTAGGGGCCACGAACGCGACGGCCGTCGTTGGTCGCGTACGAAGAGTCCCAGAACAGCTGGACGGTCGCTGCCTGCTCTCCCGACAGCGTGTCGTCGCGAATGCGCTCGATTTGGAGCCCGCCCTTGAGCGTGTGCTGCCCGCGCCAGTGGCCGTACCGCGTGATGTCGGCGTTGAAGTTGAGGCGGTTCAGATTTCCGCGGACGAACTGACTGCTCGACGGGTTGTCGGCAAACTGATTGACGTTCTGCAGCGACGGTGGGATTTCGGGGAACTGGAAGTTCGAAGCCTGGAACAGATGGCGAACGGCCGTGCTGAACTGTCCGACATCGTGCTGCCCCGTTTTGAACCGCGTCATGGTGACGTTGACGTAGGTTCGGTTGTCCACGAGCCAATCCAGCACCCCCGAATACGAATCGTTCGAGCTGTCGCGACGAACGACGGACGGGAACAGCGCCCGGATTGCTCGTGCTGCGGCCGCCCGGGCCGCTGTTCGGCAGGGGGTAGCCACCCCGGTCCCGCTGATTCGAGACCGCAAAACGTCCCCGGAGGCTCCTCGAGATCTGACCGGTGACGTTGTAGTTGACGATGTTCGTGATTGGCTTCTGACTGAAGGTGCCGGTCGTGTTGTTGCTGAACGTAACCGTTCGCGTTCGCTTTGTCCAGCTCGGGTCGTACCCCACATAGAACCAGAGACGATCGCGCACGATGGGACCGCCCAGATCGGCGATCGGCTCGGGGCTGACGTAGTCGTCGAGCGGCGTCGTGACGTACTCGGCAATATTCTGATTGGACGGATTGAGGCGGAGTGTTTGCCGGACGTCTCCCTGCAGGCTGTCGCTCGTGAAGTAAATCCCGGTGCCGCCGTGGTAATCGTTGCCGCCGGACTTGGTGATTGCGCTAATCACGCCGCCGAGCGATGCGCGGTACTCGGCATTGTAGCCGCTCGCCTTCACCTGCACCTCCTTCACGAAGTCCGGCGCGAGCGTCTTTCCGGAGGTCCCGTTGAGAAGGTTCGTCGTGTCGACGCCGTCGATCAGGAAGCGATTGTCGGCGCCGCTTGCGCCGTCGATCTGGATGCCGCTGTTCCGCGCTTCGTTGGTGACGGCGGGGACGGACGTGAGCAGCCCGGCGAAATCGCGTCCCTTCGGAATGCGCTCGATGATCTCCGCCTGCACGTTTCCGCCGGCCGCGTTCTGCTTCACGTCGATCAGCGGCGATTCCGCTGTAACCTTCACGGTTTCGGAGATCGCTTCTACGATGAGAATCAGATCGATCTTCAATACCTGACCGAGCTCGAGCCGTACATCGGAAGTCTTGGCCGGCTGGAAGCCTTGCAAAGTCGCGGTGACCTCGTAGCGGCCCGGCGGCAGCGCCGGAAATCGATACGTGCCTGTGGCATCAGTCATCGTCGACTGCACGCCCGCCATCGCCGGGCTGCGCGCGTCGACCGCCACACCCGGCATGACCGCGCCGGAACTGTCTCGAATCGTTCCTTCGATCGATGCGCGTTGTTCCTGTGCCGCGGCGCTTTCCGCGAGGGTCAGTGCTACAACGACGAGCAAGAGTCGCTTCATGAGTTTCTCCCCCAAAAAGCTGGACGGACTGGTCGCCTGGCCGACGCTCGCGGACCGTCGAGCGAGCGAAAGCTGGCCCGAACAGAAACATTCCCAATGAAGGCTGAAACCGAATGCTGCGGAAAGAGAGGCAGCGAATCAAATCGGAAATACTGATGCACTCATAAAGACGTTCCGCTCGTAGAATCACTCGTCGAGGCGAGCGGGTTATCCGGGAGATCGCCTCCTCCCAACCCTGCGATCGACCAACCATCCCGCTCGTCCCGACTAAGATCGGTAGCCGCTCAGAACGTCCAGCCGGTCGCTCGGTAGTTCGGTGGCTCGGTAGCTCGCTTACGTGCCGGGTTCGGGGTTCGGGTTTCCTTGTTTTTCAGGTGACGCTTGTGCGCGTTGGGGCGCAAAAGCGTATGGCGCGTGGGGGTAGGGCCCCACGCGCATTGAGAAAAGAGGGTTTATGAGGCGAGGTATTTTCTCGCCATTGTTGCGCGGACTCGCGATCCTCGGCCTGGTGGTTCCTGGAACGGCGGTCGCGCAGTACTACCAGACAGATTTTCCCGCCGAAGACTTCAGGGCGCGGCATGCTCAGGTGTTCGAAAAAATCGGCGCCAACGCGGTTGCCGTCGTGCAGGGCGTGCACCAGACCGAGGGGTTCACGCTCCCGCGTCAGCACAACACCTTCTACTACCTCAGCGGCATCGAGACGCCGGGCGCGTATCTCGTGCTCGACGGCCGGACGAAGCGCGTCACGATCTACCTGCCGCCGCGCAACCAGCGCCTCGAAGCTGCTGAAGGGCGGGTGCTATCCGCCGATGACGTCGAGCCCGTGAAGCGGATTTCAGGAGTCGACGACGTGAAGCCGGTAAGCGAGGTGTCCATTGGAGGATGGCCGCTTGCGACCACATCGAGCGACGGACGGGGCGGCGGCGCCGGTGGAGGAGGTCGCGGCGCCTTCACACCAGTCGCCATCTACGCCGAGTTCAGCCCGGCCGAGAACCAGGGACAGAGTCGCGGCGAGCTCGTCTCGGCGGAAATGGCTCGCGCGAACGATTTCTGGGATGGTACGAGCTCGCGCCAGAAGCGGTTCGTAGAGCTGCTGCGCGCGCGGCAGCCACGCTCAGAGATCCGCGACCTCAATCCGATTCTCGACACGATGCGCAGCATCAAGAGTCCGCGCGAGATCGCGATGATCCGGCGTGCGTCGCAGATCGCCGGCCTCGGCATGATGGAAGCGATGCGCAGCACCGAGCCTGGCGTTACCGAGTATCAACTCGATGCCGCGGCGCGTTACGTGTTCCTCGTGAACGACGCACGCCTCGAAGGGTATCGGTCGATAACCGCAAGCGGCACCGAGAACATCAACAACATGCATTACTTCAGGAACACGTCGACGCTGAAGGACGGCGACCTGGTGCTGATGGACTTTGCGCCTGACTATCGGTACTACACGAGCGACATCGGCCGGGTCTGGCCCGTCAACGGAAAATACGCGGCGTGGCAGCGCGAACTGCTGCAGTTTGTGCTCGAGTACCGGAACGCGGTCATGACGCGAATCCGCCCGGGCGTCACCAGTGGTCAGATCATGGACGAAGCGAAAACCGCAATGGAGCCCGTCTTCGCGCGAACGAAGTTTTCGAAACCCGTTTACGAGAAGGCGTGCCGGAATCTCGTCGAAACCGGCGGCGGCGTCTTTTCACACACGGTCGGCATGGCGGTTCACGACGTTGGCCGATACGCCGGCGAACCACTGAAGCCGGGGCAGGTGTTCTCTGTCGATCCCCAGCTGCGCGTGCCGGAGGAAAGTTTGTACCTGCGCTACGAGGATACGGTCGTCGTCACCGACAACGGCGTGGAGAACTTCACGGATTTTCTGCCGTCAGAATTGAACGACATGGAGCGGCTGGTGCAGGAGAAGGGCGTGGTGCAGAAAGTGCCGCCGGACAAAGGGACAAGGGAAAAGGGACAAGGGACAAAGGAAAAGGAATAAAAGGAAAGATCCTTTTGCCTTTTCCCTTTTGCCTTTTCCCTTTGTCACGCGTCCTGTAGTGCTGTGCGGGCAGTGCCTATGGGGTGAACAAGCCGGCTGACCGGCAGAATCGCCCGGCACACTCACACAGCACAACACGACGCGTGATGCCGACGCCGACCGCCCTTTCAACAGCACGACGACCCGGGTTCGTGCCGCTGTCCGCTATCTTAAAGTAGATCGCGCGCGCGCGATCAATGGAATTCTCACTGCCGCTCGGTCTGAAGACCCCGCGCTCCGAACACACGGCGAAGCGCTCCGCGTAAGGCGTCAGACCCCGCCGCTCTACAATCTGATGTCGATCGGCTTCCCTTCGAACACGATCGTCTTGGTGGTCTTCTCACCCGCCACGCGTACATCGAACCCGCGGCGCGTCGGTGGCATCATGCGCGAGCCGGACGCGAGCTGGAGCGTCAGGTGGCGATCGCGATCGCGCCATGTAATGTCGATCCGCATCCAGGCGCCCTTGCGGTACTCGAAGGACGTTCCATCGTCTTCATAGAGCGAACCCGTGCCATCGGCGCCTGGATACACGACGAGCGTCGTCAGCCCTTGAACGGGTTCGTTGAAGTACTGTTTGACAGGCCCGAAGGGAATTATGGCTCCGGTGCGGACGTGCAGCGGCATCGTCTCGAGATCGACCTGGCGATCGATCTCGCGGCCGCCGTCGATCCTTTCCTCGGTCCAGAAATCGAACCACGTGCCTCGCGGGAGGTACAGCCGCCGCGTCGTTGCACCTTTCTCGACGACAGGGGAGACGAGGATGTCGCGGCCCCAGAGATACTGATCGCCGCGGCCGACGGCCGCGGAATCCGCAGGATGGTGCAGCCAGAGCGCCCGGATCATCGGCAAGCCGGTGTCGCAGCACTCGCGCGCGACTGTGTACGTATATGGCAGCAGTCGGTACCGCAGCTCGAGGTACTTCTTGACGATCGGTTCCACCGCGGCGTTGTGCAGCTCGCTCTCGGGAGGATTGCCCGCGCCGCCTGTGTAGTTGGCGACCTCCGACGGCTCCAGCTCGCCCGTGTTCCAGCCCCACGGGAGACGCAGATGCCACGTGCGGCCGTGCGCACGAAAGGCGGGACAGAATGTGCCGAACTGAAACCAGCGCACGTGCAGCTCGCCCGTGTATTCGGGCGTCGGGACAAAGCCGCCGATATCAGTACCCCAGAATGGAATGCCGGAAAGCCCGGTGTTCACCGCAACGGGGACGTGCGTCTTCAACGTCTCCCACGTCGAATACACGTCGCCGGACCACAGGAACGCGCCGTACCGCTGCATGCCCACGTAGCCGTTGCGGTGAAGCGCGAACGGTCGCTCGTTCGGCCGCCAGAGCTGCGGCCCTTCCCAATACATCCGGATGCGCGCGAGCCGTGACGGTGCATCGAGCCCGTCCCCCTGATCGGGCCACCAGCCATCGATTCCGAGGTCGTACACAGGCTTGTGATACGGCCAGTAGCAGGCCACGTGGCGGTCCGCGGGCCAACGATTGTCGGGCGTCCGGCCGCTCGGTACCGCGTTCTCCGGCGTGCACGGGTCCTTCACCGTCCCAGTCATGCGCTGTCCTTCTATCACCGCGTGCAAGACGATGCGGAAATGCTGCGCGTGGAGGTCGTCGATCATCTTCTTCGGTTCGGGAAAGTTCTCCGGCTTCCAGGTGAACTCGCCGTTGCGCGTGTTCCACCCTGACGGCGTGAACTCGGTCCCGAGATAGATCAGCGCGTCGCAGGGCAGGTTCTTCTCACGAAACATCTTCGCAACCCACATCACTTCATCGGGACCGCGCAGCGTGCGATGGGATTGCATGTAGCCGAGGGTCCACAACGCCGGCAGCTCCGCGCGGCCGGTGATGCCCGCGTACTCCGCCAGGATCGCTTGCGGATCGTTCGAAGAGACGATGAAGACGTCGAGTGGGAGAACGGGATCGTTCGGTATCAGCTTCCCCTGCGTGCCGGAAAGATCGAACGTGCCAAAGGGATGATGGATGAAAAGTCCCCAACCTTCCGCCGTGCCGATCAACCACTGGATGGGTACGCGGCCACCATGCGTGCGGAGCTGGTAGCCGCCCTGCCCGTTGCGCATCTTGTCGACCGAGCCCTTGCGATCGAACTGCGGACCGCCTTCGCCGAACCCGAGCAGCGGCCCGTTTCCGAGAAGGAACGTGATATCGGGCCGCTCGGCGTCGAGCGTAAGGGCCTGGACAGGCTGCTTTTTGGCCGTCTCGACCTGAATCGTCGGCGGTCCGTCGGTGAACCTCACAACCAGGTCGCCCGCGCTGACGGGCTTGAACGACTCGGCGACGCGCTGGCGTCCAAGCGCACGGCCCTTCGCTTCTTCCACGAGTGCTCCGTCGTCGGTGACCGGTGCCGGTTTGCCTGACTCGAGCGGCGAGACGGTGACTCGCACGGTCGATGGGCTGACTGACGCTACGAAAATTTCCACCGGCTTTCCGGCGACCACGATGTCCGCCCGACGACCACGAATGACGCCACGGGACAGCACGACACCCGCTCCAACAGTTCCGAGCTGTTTCAAAGCCGCACGGCGTGAGACGTGTTGAGACATGCCGCGCATCGTAACGCACATGACCGTTTCAGAGTTCAAGGACGGTTCACCCTGAACCCCTTGAACCGCTGTCGCGCGTTTATGGACACATAACTCGTTCCGATTGGGCGCGCCGTCAACTCGTCCGCTAGCATGTCGTTTACGTCATCGCATTCGGAGGAGTCATGCGACATCTATCTTCGCGCTCGCTGCTCGCCACGCTCGCCACGGTTGTGGTGTTGCTGTCGTCGGACGTTTCCGCGCAGACGAGAAACACCGGTCAGGTCGTAGGCACCGTGAAGGACTCGAGCGGCGCGGTCGTGCCGAACGCGGCGCTGGTGCTCATCGATACCGGCGCGGGTACGACCCAGGAAACGAAGAGCAGCCCGGAAGGCGGATTCCTCTTTCCGAACCTGCAGCCGGGCACGTACTCGCTGACAGCGAACGCGAGCGGCTTCCAACCCGTGACCCTTCAGGAGCTCGTCGTCCAGGTCGCACGCTCGACCGACGTGGTCGTGACCTTCCAGCTCGCGGGCGTAACTGAGCAGGTGAACGTCGCGGCAGCCACACCAGTCGTTGAGACCACTGCGACGACGATCGCCAATACGGTTGGAAACGACACGATCGCGAAACTTCCGCTGTCTGGCCGCAATATCCTGAACTTCGCGTTGCTCGTGCCGGGCACGGCGACGAGCGCCGGCGCGCGCGACAGTGAGTACAACGGGCTGCCGGGCGGAGCAATTGCCATCACTCTCGACGGCATCAATGACAACTCCGCGCGGTTCCGCAGCGGCGGCACCAGCTTCTTCGTCTTCGCGCCGATCCGGCTGGGGGCGATCGAAGAGGTCACAGTTTCGACGGCCGGCCTGACGGCGGAGGCTGGCGCCGAGGGAGCGGTCTCGATTCAGTTCGCGACCAAGCGCGGAACGAATAAGCTGCACGGCCAGGTCTTCGACACTATTCAAAGCGACAAGCTGAACGCCAACTCGGCCGTGAACGCGGCGCGCAACATCCCGAAAACGAAGCTGAAGCAGCACGAGTACGGCGGAAACCTCGGTGGTCCGATCATCAAAAACAAGTTGTTCTTCTTCGCGAACTACGAGCAGGTATATC
>JBKPCD010000113.1:0-7713 GCA_046727175.1 Acidobacteriota bacterium
CGTGCAGCCGACGATGCTGATGACGACATAGGCGGCGGCGGTAATGCCTTCTTCGGCGATGAAGAAGTGCAGCTGGCGCGCCATCGCCGGGGCGAGTCCTGCAAGCAGTCGCTTCTTTGTGATCGCGTACTGCACGAAGTCGACGTCTCGATCGAGATGGAACCGGAACGGGCTGGCTCGAACCTGCCCCATGGCGACAATCGCGGCAAAGTCTCGTCCCTCACCGCCACGGATCAGCGTCATCGGGGCGCCGCGCCGCGACGATTCGGCCACTCTGAGTTCAGACTCGGTCATGAGATCACGTCGAAGCCGGCTGGCTGGTGTTCGTGGCGCATGTCTGAAAAGAGAAGCGCCATGGCGGCTCCGTCGCGCGCGGCTTGGTCGAGCAGTCGATCCACCAGCTCTCGCGCACAACCGCTCGTGCGATGGGAAGGCTGCGTGCAAATCTCGCCGATTCCGCACACGCGCAGCGGCCGCTGATCGAGGACTGCCGCAAGGTCGTACTGCGTGGCGCTGGCAAGCACGTCTGCACCATTCACGAGCGCCAATCGTCGCCGATGGCGACGCCCCCACCCGGTCTTCATCTGCGCGGAGTCAAATTTCGAGAAGGCTGGGCGACTCAGCCCGTCGGGCGAGATCAGGTGCACGGCGTCTCGAACGCGCTCGAGAATGACCCCTTCCGCTGGAACGACGGTCGCCACCTGACGATTATCGTCCCGCACAGCGACCACATTGTGCCGCTTGTCTGCGTCGCCGCTCACGGAGTCGAGGGCCTGCGCCCCACGCTTGGCACATGCGCGGTTCCTCGGGATCAGCCGACGGGACTGAGCCGAGCCGACGCGTCCTCTGCATCGTTCTGATCGACGCACGTTTGAGAAGGTACGTTCCGTTTGCCTTGACGCAAGTGATCTCTCAGTCGAGCCACCTCCGTTGGAGCGCGTCGACGCATTCGTCGACGCTGCCGTGGTTCGTTTCAAGTGATTGGAGCCCACAGTACAAACAGACTCCTTTCCTGCATGGAGGTGCGGTCTTCGTCACGATGTCCTCAATGACATCTGAGGTTGCGGCCAAGGCGGTCTCAGAACTCACCGGGAGACTAACGGCCGAATACTGTTGCGAGCTGTACCGTTTGGCACATCCCGGCCGTTTGCGCTGGCAGTCGTTAGGTGCGCCAAACGCATGCATGACGTTGCACGATTGCCGTCGTCCCCGGCTACACGACCTCTTGCGGAGCACGCTCGTCAGCCGCCAGCGGCACTTCGATACTGAATACGCAGCCTTTGCCGGGCATATTGCGAATGCGGATCTCGCCGCCGTGCGCCCTTACTGTTTTCCGAGCGATCGAGAGACCCAGGCCAAGGCCAGATCGATCGCTCCCGCGGCGCTCGCCAACACCTGAAACAGATCGCCTTTGCTCGGCGGGATCCCGCCGCACTCGTCCTCGATCTCGAGGAGCAGCTGTTAATGAAGGTTCTTCCGGGATCCCTGTGGGTGACGACGTGGAGATGTGCCACGATCGCGCCACGGCGTCCAGGGCTGTGCGCGCCGCTCAAGTGTGGCCGTTACGAACCTCTGATGCCAGGGGCAGCGGGGCATCAAGAATGGACTTCGGTAACCCTGCGTCGCCGTCGCGGCCTGAGGCCGACGATTCGCTGCACATGAATCGGCCGGGAGGGGGCCGCTCGTGTGACGTCACGTTTGTCCGCTGGTGCCCGATTGCCTTCACCGGTCGGTCGGTTCGATACTGACGTGTGTTCAGCCCATTCAATCGTGTCCTTTTCGGTAGCCCTCTCGCGTCCTCGCAAGCCGGGTACGAACGGCTCACGAAGCTGACCGGTTTGGCAGTGCTGTCGTCCGATGCGCTGTCGTCGGTAGCGTATGCCACAGACGCCATGCTGGTGGTGCTGGTTCCAGTCGGACTGCTCGCCGTCGGCTCGATGGGGCCCATCGCGTTGCTGATCGCTGCCCTACTGATGATTGTGACGTTTTCATACCGTCAGACGATTCACGCCTATCCGCAAGGGGGTGGCGCATACATCGTGGCGAAGGACAACTTGGGTATCCTGCCCGGTCTGATCGCCGCGACCGCGCTCCTCATTGATTACGTGCTCACGGTGTCGGTGAGCGTCGCTGCCGGCGTGGCGGCCGTGGCCTCCGCAATTCCAAACGTGGGCGAATATCGACTGACGCTGGCCGTGATCTTCATCGCGATGATCGCCTGGGGCAATCTCCGCGGCGTGCGCGAATCGGGCCGCATCTTCTCGATTCCCACCTATCTGTTCATCATGGCCGTGATGGTGTTGCTGCTCGTCGCCCTGGGACGAGCACTGACCGGACATTTTCCCGCGGCGATCACTCCGCCCCATACGGAGATCGCCGCGGGCGTGGGTGTATTCGTGCTCCTTCACGCGTTCGCGAACGGCTGCACGGCAATGACCGGCGTGGAAGCGATTTCGAACGGCATCCCCGCGTTTGAACCGCCAGAGTCTAAGAACGCCGCGGCGACTCTGCTGATCATGGCGGCGATCCTCGTGACGATGTTTCTCGGCATCAGCATCTTGAGCGCGGCCTTGCACGTCGTGCCACACGAACAGGAAACCGTCCTCTCGCAACTCGGCCGGACCGTGTTCGGAGGTCGAAATCTTGCCTACGGCATCCTGCAGTTGGCGACCACCTTGATTCTGGTCTTGGCGGCGAATACCAGTTACGCAGATTTTCCCCGACTGGCGTCGATCTTGGCTCGCGATCGCTTTGCGCCCGTCCAGTTCATGCACCGGGGCGACCGACTCGCGTTTTCGAACGGCATCATCCTGTTGACGGTATTCGCGATGGCGTTGGTGGTGATCTTTCGCGGGAATGTCTTTCGGTTGATTCCCCTCTATGCCGTCGGCGTCTTTCTGTCCTTCACGCTGTCGCAGGCTGGAATGGTCATCCACTGGCGACGACATCGCGAATCAGGATGGCGGATGCGCGCGGCGATGAACGCGCTGGGAGCGACCGCCACGCTGGGCGTACTGATCATTTTTGTGATCACGAAATTCCGCGAAGGGGCGTGGATGGTCGTCCTGATGATCCCGCTCGGTGTCTTCCTGTTCTTGACCATTGCGCGGCATTACGACGCCGTCAAGCAGGAGCTGTCGCTCAATGGATACGCAGCCTCGTCGCCGCGTCATGTCGCGTTCGTGGTCATCGTTTCTGCGATGAACCGTGTGACGGTTGAGACCCTGAGGTACGCGCGCAGTCTGAGTACGGATGTCCGAGCGGTTCATGTGAACCTTGACGCCGACCGTGCTGACAGCATCGAGCGCGACTGGTCTGAGTGGGGAATCGATACCACGCTCGCGATTTTGGACTCACCGTATCGCTCCTTCGTCGGACCTGTGCTCCAGTATCTTCAACAGTTCGCGACCAAGACGCCAGACG
Organism: Acidobacteriota bacterium; assembly: GCA_046727175.1. GTDB lineage: Bacteria > Acidobacteriota > Vicinamibacteria > Vicinamibacterales > 2-12-FULL-66-21 > JBKPCD01. The sequence goes on from JBKPCD010000113.1 coordinate 3,424, forward strand.
CGTTGATTACCGTCGTGTTGCCAGAGGTCATACCACATCGATGGTGGCACACGGTGCTGCATAATCGCTGGAGCGTTCAGTTACGTGCGGCGCTGATGCACGAAACTCGCGTCATGGTGATTACGACGGTGGACTGGCCACTAAGACGCTGAACCAGGAACGCGACGGCTCCTTCATGCGCAGCGCAAGCGCCCTGAGCGAGCGTGGCTGCCGGTCCAGGGTCACGACAACCTTTACGGTTGTCACGATCGGTCACGATCAGATCATCGATCCGTCCATAATCGTGAATCCGACGCACGCCTGCGGAGTGAAGTCCCGCGAGCGGGTCTTCCCGCACTTCGAGAATGTCGGCACACCCGCTTCGATGGAGCCCACACTAAAGGCCGGCGATCCGACTCCGCCGTAAATCTCACAATCACTCAAGGTCCTTCAGCAGCGCTGCGTACTCGCGTTCCGCGTCAGCAAGCTTCGCCTTGATGTTGACGCAATTCGCCCGCAGCCGTTCGATCAGGTCCAATGTTTCGTCCAGATTCCGCCGCAGTTCCTTGATTTGTCGATCAAGCGCGGCAAGGCGTATTTTGATGGAAGCGTCAGGAGCCGGCGGAGAGGCTGGAGAATCCATATCTGAAGCCTCCTCATGCAGTCTCGGACCTAATCTAACGAATCGGACTGGGCACTTCAAACTCGACCCAAATTACCGAGAGCCGAATGTTGTTGGGTTTGGAAAGGCATAATCCGCCGTCTGAAAGACGGTGGCCTGATCCGCAGGTAATGCCCAGCAGCAAGCACGCGGAATGCCGGGTCGCACAGGACCATCCGCACGGGAACCCTCAGTACACACGTGACCGGGCGTCAGCAGTGGCGTTGAGCGCTCGTCCGTCAAGACGTTGTCCGACTGAGACGCCTTACGCGTCACCCTGAACGCATCGCTGTTACGAACATTCGCGCTGAACTCGCTGGCCGCGACGGCGACGGCGGGCCGAATCGGCGCGTGTTGCCGACGGGTTTTCTTTATACAGGTCGTGTGCCGGGTGATGCTCGTACAGCTGGAAGAAGGTCGCGACGACCACAGCGCGGTGGAGCCGAACGCTACGGGCCGCGGCAGCGCTTGAGAATGCCGAACGACGGCAGTGCCTTAGGCCTCGAAGGTCTCGCGACGCGGCAGGTGCGATGGCTACAGAGCGTTATAGCCAGCTTGGCTTCGGATTCCAACCGAAAGTCGTCGTTGGTTTCGCTGGCGGGACGCTTAAAGAACGGATGGCGGCCTGCTCCTCTCGTTCGAGAATTCGATGAGCAGCTCCGGCTCAGCGCCGATGTGGTCGCTCGGATCACGGACACCCGCGACCGGCGGCACATTACGCACGAACTGGACGCGCTTGTCCGCCAAGTGTTGATCAGATCGCCGCAGGGTATGAGACGTCAACGACGCCGACCAGCTGCGCCATGACCCGACGTTCCCGGTGCATTGGAATCGCCTTAACGACAGAACTGTTGAGCTGCTTCCACGGAACTAAATAGCTGTTCCGATGGTGCGGGGGTATTAGGTGTCCTATCACTCTTGACTTTTCGACGGAGTCGGCCGATCCCCTATTGGGGTAATCGCCTGGTGTACAGGTGGTCGTCAGCGACGGTCCAGCCTATGCGCTGTGCGGACGGACGCGCGTGGTCCACTTGGCGCAGGACTGATCTCTGCTCGTCGGGCGATGCTGTTTTCTTCTGTGCTCTGCGGGCGTAGACGGCCGCGATCATCATGACGCTCAATCCCCCTTTCCCTTATCTGTAGAAAAGAGTTCGTGCATCAGTTTGTCCCGATCCTCGCCTGATAATGCCTGACCATCCCGGGCAAACCGCTGCATCTTGGCGATTGCGGCTTTATCCGCCTCGAAGTCACGCTGCAGTCGACTGAGGGCCTCTTGAACCGTCGTCCTCTCGCCTTGTAGCAGCAACGAGACGTTTGCGTTCGGGAGATCGTTGGGGAGATTGCTGCTCACGACAGACAGGACTTGAAGGGCGGCCTCATGCTTGGTTTGCAACAATTCGCATAACTCAAGACATGCCTCAACGATCGCAAGTCGTGCCACCGCGTCTTGGTCGTCAGCGGCCGCGAGGATGTGCTGGAGAGTATGCCGGAGACGGAATTCCAAATGACGTCCGACCTGATATCGATCATCATCCTCTTCAGTCACTGATGGCCTCCTTCTTGGTGCCACCCCTTCTCCTCAAACTGTTGTTGCAGTCGGGCGCCAGATCCGCCAGCGCTAATCCGTTGCGTACGGCCTCCGTAAACAAGATCTCGCCATCGAGCGTGATGCGTACCTCGGTGCCGAGCGGATGCGTGAACAAGGTGCAGACGGCTGCGTGCGTACCTCTACGGAGTAGCCAGACATCGCCACATTCGCGCCATCGCATTCAGGCACGTTGATCGACGCGCGTGCTCGGTCATGTGCCCTCCGCACCGTTGACTAAGACCCCCGGCGGGTGGTCGCCCGCCTGCGGTCCGCTCTCTCGATGACACCGCGGCGCTCGATCCACGTGCGCAAACGCGCGCCGAATCTGCTCACTCTCGGGGACCTTCAGCACCACAATTGACTGCATCGCTACAGTGGAGCTTGCTGATAATCGCCTCACCGACAACGTTCCGACGGCCACCTTCTTAAGGCCGCCGCGCTTTCTTCACGGTGACTCTCGTTGGCCATCGCGCAAATGCATGACGCCGCACGAAAAACAAGTACACGCCGGCGCAGGATGTGGAACTTGGTCAGCCGGCGGCGACGGAACACGAGCCGCTTCTTCGAGATGACGCATCGAGTCCTTCGTGAATCGAATCCGCCCGTGCCTCGTGCAAGTGAGGCCGTCCGAGATGGAGCATCGCAAGTTCCGGGTAATGTCTCTGTTCGCGTGAGCGCAGAGCGCTCAAGGCAAGAGGTCGAGCGGCCTGCTTGACGCGGCGGTGACGGGCGATCCCATTTCCGCCCTGCCAAGCACGCCAAATACGATCAGTGCCCCAAGGTGATCTTTCCTTCAAACGAGCCGCTGGTAAAGCCGGTCAGGAGGTTGAGGGTGCGATCAATGGTGAAATTGCCCGTGCGCCAGCAAATCGGCCTGTACCGCCTATGATGATTTGCTCCTCCCTGATGGTGAGAATTGGGAAGGCTTCCGCCACAACCTCTCCGGTCGCAGTCGTGGAGATCTGGTCACCGTTAGCCGCCGTCCAAGTCGCCGTGCCGACACCGTGCCTGTAGCCTCGTTGATGTCGACGTGCGCAATGTACGTGAATCGACCGAGATGCGTGCCATTGCCTGAGCCAACCAGATCATGATGAGGGGTGTCGAGCCGCGATTCTTCGGCCTGGAATTTCCCTTTGAACGGTAACTGTGAGCCGTTATTTGCCTCCATTACGGCAGCCCTCCCTGATCTGGCTCAACGAGGAGGTTGGCGCAGTGGGAGCTGCGCCGGCGCAGGCTGTCGCGAAGACAGACAAGCCGACTACTACGTACCGCATTTATTGACCCTCAGCGGATTTACGGATTTGCGTTGGGCAGCAAGACGCGTGCGAAAGTAGCCGACCGATCGGACGGTGTCTGTACACGATTGAACACCTCGACAACCGCTGGCCTGACGCGCGCAACACCGGAACTCGCGCGGCGCCCCCGTCATCGCGGTATAAGAGCTGTAGGGGAGGGAGCCTGTTTCGCGTCAGCGTACCCGACAACTGGCGCGAGGTTGCGACCAGCTCCTCAGTTGAAATTCGTGCTCGACGGCGCAGGGCCACACCGTTTTTCCCATGGTGCGGAACTTGATTTTACTCGCAACGAGTTCACTCACTTCAGGAAGCGACCCGGGACTTCATCGACGGCCTGCGCACTCGAACCCCTTCGCTGCCTTGGACGGGCGGTCTCCAGAACACGACGCTGTCCGGTCGCGACGGCCTCGTGGCCACACTCACCATGGTCGAATACTGCGTCCGCGATTCCTTCGCACAAACGCTCCTGTATCAAACTGCACATCGGCGCGGCACACTTCACGCTAGTCTCACAGGGAAGGAGATCATCATGACCTGGAGAGACAAGCTCGAAATTCGCTTGAAGGAAAACGCGGCGTTCCGCAAGGCCAAGCTGCCCGCAAGTCCGGTCCGCGGCCCGGAAATCCCAACAGGTCCTGGCCGGTCTGCTGAAATCGCGATGGCCCGGGAGGACGGGGCCCCGGTGGCACAGCCCATCGGCCGCGCCGAAGACGAACAGCGGCGAGGCTGGTTACGCGACGGGCTCTCGGCAGGGGAGAGGGTGCTGA
>JBKPCD010000114.1:0-27329 GCA_046727175.1 Acidobacteriota bacterium
CCCACGAGCTCCGAAACCCGCTTGCCCCGATCCTCGTGTCGATCGAGCTCTTGCGTCGAGCAAAGCGCGTCGAGGGATCACGTGAGGAGCGCCGGCAGGGCCGGGCTGCTGGATCGGCGGCGGCGAGCCACGACCTGCCCCGCCGCAGCGACCACGCGTTGGACGTGCTGCGGCGGCAGGTCGGTCAAATGGCCAGGCTCGTCGACGACCTGCTCGACGCCGGTCGCATCAGTCGAGGCAAGATCGATCTTCACCGAGAGCGGGTCGAGTTATCGTCCGTCGTCTATCACGTCCTGGAAGCCGTCCGCCCGATCTCCGAAAGTCGGAACCAGGAATTGACCGTCTCGTTGCCCAGCGAGCCCGTGTACCTGGATGGCGACGCGACCCGGCTCGCTCAGATCGTGGGAAATCTCTTGAACAACGCCAGTAAGTTCACCGACCCGCGCGGTCATATCTGGCTCACCGTGGAGGTCGGCGAGGAATCCTCGACGGACGGACCTCGAGGCGCCTCGCATCGATTCGTTCCCCATGTCCTCATACGCGTGCGCGATACCGGCATCGGCATCGCCGCCAATCAGCTGGACCACGTATTCGACATGTTCGCGCAGGTCGATACGTCGCTGGAGCGCTCGCTGAGCGGGCTCGGCATCGGTCTGACGCTCGTGAAGACGCTGACCGAGATGCACGGCGGAACCGTGGAAGTCCGCAGCCAGGGTCTTGGTCAGGGAAGCGAGTTCGTGGTGCGCTTGCCGATTGCGGAACCAACGAGAAGCCCGGCGGTGCGACCCGCGCCGACCGAATCGGCGTCGGCAGCGCCGCTACGAATTCTGATCGTCGACGACAATCGAGACTCGGCCGACATGCTGGCCACGTTGCTCAAGTTCACCGGGCACGAGACACATACCGTCCATAATGGCCTGGCGGCAGTGGAAGCCGCGACCGCACTTCATCCCGACGTCATCCTGATGGATATCGGTCTGCCAGGACTCAACGGCTACGAGGCGGCTCGGAAAATCCGCGAACAGCAAAGCCAGACGCGCGGTCCGCTCGTGGTGGCCTTGACCGGATGGGGGCAAGACGAGGATCGCCGCCGGTCCGAGGAAGCGGGGTTCGACGCCCATTTGGTCAAGCCAGTGGACGACGTCGTCCTCGGCAAGCTGCTGGCCGACCTCCGCGCTTAGGGCCGCGGGGTCTGGAAGCGCTTTCTTCAGCAAATTGACGCGACGAAGTCGCTTTGAAGCGAGGAGGTTCGCTGCGTGACCGCACGGCTCGATTTCGCCACCACACTCTTCGATGTCGACGGCACTCTCCTCGACAGCAATGGGACGCACGCGGACACCTGGACCGAGGCGCTGCGTGAGCACGGCATCGCCATCGACGCCGTATCGATTCGTCCCCTGATTGGAATGGGCGGGGACAAACTCCTTCTCGCAGCCGCGAACATCGACGAAGCGTCCGAGCTCGGGCGGAGCATCACTCGGAGGAAGAAAGAACTCTTCGCGCAGCGTCTTCCCAATCTGCATCCTACCCACGGTGCCCGTTCACTGGTGCAGTTTCTGCTGCAGTTGAATGTCGGACTGGTCATCGCAACATCCGCCGATGATCGTGAGATGAACGACTTGTTGAAACGTGCCGGTGTCGACGATCTCATCCCCAGAAGAACGTCCAAGGACGACGCGGAGGAATCGAAGCCAGACCCGGACATCGTGCAGGGAGCAATGAAACGCTTACATGCGCGGCCTCAAACGACCATCATGATCGGCGACACGCCCTACGACATCGAGGCAGCACTCCGCGCGGGTATTCGGACGGTTGCCTTACGGTGCGGGGGGTACTGGTCAGACGCCGACCTTGTAGGCGCCGTTGACATTTTCGATGATCCGGCCGCGTTTCTCGAGCACCTTCGCCATCGTACGCAGCAACAGCCCGATTCGCCGATTCAGCTTTAGATTACTGTAGGCGAGAGGATTCCACGGGCGCAGATGTGTCTGACGAGGGCACACCTGCCTGTGCGTCTTTTTGCTTGTTGTGCGACGGCGGGGGTGATGCTCCTCCAGCGTCTCCATCGCCGCCTGCAGTCGGCGCCGGTGGATGTTCAGATAACGGCTCGTAGTCATCAGGTTCGTGTGCCCGAGGATTTTGCTCACCACAGTGACCGCCCCCACGCCCCGGCTCCAGGGAATTGTCCCTTTTGAACCAGAGATCGCTTGAGATGGGTCTGACCGTTTGCAGGGCCGGGCTTTCAAGCCCCGCCCACGCGGCGGTCCACCGCGCCGCGCGCTGCCGATTGCGGTGGCGTCCGTTCTCGCGATGACTACCGCTTGGCCGCGAACTCCAAGTCGCGCTGAAGCTGGTCTCGCGTCCGATTGATTGTGTACCCCCAGCTCAGGAGTCCCGTTGGGACTTCGTTCCATCTGGCAGTGCGGTCGAAGAGGATGTAGGTATCCCACATCGCATCGACGCGCTGAGGGAACCTGCCGTCACCACCGCGTGACGGCTGCAGGGTGCGCAGGTTCTCCATGAACCAGCGGCCCGCCGCCTTTGGTTCGTCCCACCGGTGTTCCACGCGACGATCCGTCAGCAGGTCCGACGGCCACTCGGATTCGGCGTCTCCGGGATACATCCGGAACCACACGGCAAACACGCGAACGTCAGCTTTCGGACGGCTCGCGAGCAGATCGTTTTGCGCCCACCGGGCGCCTGAAACACATGCCGGTCATGTGGGCGATAGGAGGAAGATCAATCGTGGATGGCCGGCGCCGGCATTGAACCATTTCCTGAGCTCGTCGATGCCTTGCAGCCGCCGAAGGGTCGGGGCCTGCGCTCCCTGCGGGCTCGTCCCGAGGAGCACGCCAACCGCAATCAGCATGCAGATCGCCTGGAGCTTCGTGCTGATCCGCATTCCGATCGTCCTCATCAGCTTCCCCGGCAGGCTGTTCGCTCTCTTACTTCCAGCCGATCGTCCCTGGCCTGAATCGTCAGTATATCGTCCGGCAGGAGTCCCTGCGATTCCGGCCGGACGCTGACTTCAGTGGCCGATGCCAATGAGCGGCCAGTACAACGGCACGAGCAGGAGCAGGATCATCGCTGTCACGATCGATAGAAGGGCGCCGACCTTCAGCATGTCGCGATTGGTGAAGTATCCGTACGAGTAGCCCACCACCAGCACCGCGGATTCGTAGATGAACACCTTCGGGCCGGCGCCGAACGTCCAGATCATGCCGAGCGTCAACGGATTGATGCCGTGCTCCCGCGCGAAGGTCATGAGGATCGGCAGCGACGTGGACAGCATGGCGATCTCGTTGCCGATCAGGATGTGGTACACGAATGCGGACCAATAGAGCACCTGCGTGGACACCCAGGTGCCCGTGATGTGCGGCTTCATCCATTCGAACAGCGCACCCGTGATCACATCGAGCGCCTTGGTCTGCACGAGCACCGCGCTGAGGCTCACCGCCGCAGCCACGAAGAAGATCGGCAGAAAATTGATTGTCCTGACATCCTTCGTGTCTAGCACTCCGATGCGGGGCAGAATCGCCACGAGTCCGATCCCGAGCCCGATCATGGGGGCAGGAATGTGGTGCAGAAAGTCCGTCATCCACAGGCCGATCGCGACGAGCATCAGAACGGCCGCCTTGATTTCCAGGGCGGACCACGGGCCCATCTGCTGACGCGCTGCCTTCAGAAAACCCTCTCCGCCCGGCAGGCTCGCCGTTTCGGGTGGGTACAGCCACAGGGCAAGTCGCCACGCGATGATCATCACGAGGATGTCGCACGGAAGGTACGCGAGGAACCACTGGCTCCACAACACGTCGACCTGACCGAACTTCTCGATCGCGCCGCGTGCGGTGATCGACGCCGCGCCTGCGATCAGCATCTTGTCGAAGATGGTGGCCTGGTAGACGAGGATGATGAACATTCCTCTGGCGATGTTGCTGCGCTTCTCGACACCGAACGCTTCGACGAGGCCCATCGCAATGGCCGCCATAATCACGACCCGCGCGATGCCAGAGGGCACCATCGCGGTCAGCAGGAAGTTCGAGACGATCAGGCCGAGCAGGAGCCGCGGATAGCTGTGGCCGATGCTGCCCATCACCACGTAGGCCAGACGGCGCGCGAGCCCGGACTTGCTTCCCATCAAGCCGAAACAGATCGCTCCGAACAGGAACCACGCGGAAGTGTCGGCGAAACCCGAGAACGCCGTCTCGAACCTCGCGACCCCGAACATCCAGAACAGGAAGCATCCGAGGATGCCGGCCACGCCATGATCGAGGACCTGGGTCATCCACATCGCGATCATGAACATCCCGATCGCGAGCGCGCTGTGCGCGCGTTCCTCGATCCCGAGCGGAAGCAGCCGGAAAGCGATGCAGCCCGCCGCGAGCAGCGCGAGCACCACCAGATTCCTGGAATCGGGCGAGAAGCCAGTGGAGGCGTCGGCCTCGCGGCCGGCGACGGCCGCTTGCGCAGATGTCGTCATGGATGAGAGAAGACAGCTTGGCTCTCGTCGTCGAGTGCCTCGCAAGCAGCCCGACCGGTCGCAGCGGTCGGGCCGATCATCGCTGGCAGGATACTGAAAAACGAGACCTCGCTCGAGAACCGAGAACGGAAGAACCCGAGAGCCTCACTGGCCGGCATTCCTGAGCGGCCTCCTGGCAGTCCGGTTATTGTCCGCCGCCTTTGGCGGTGGAGGGCGCCGGGGCCGGGGCGGTACCGTTGAACGTAATGCGCGATCCAGCCCCGGGGAAGTAGTGATCGTACGTGCCGTTGATCGCGCGGTTCATCAGCCCGATCGAGTACTTTCCAGGGTTCGGCGCGTAATCCTTCAGGTAGTCGCCCGGAGCATTGATGCCGGGCACTTCTGGAATCCAGTCCTCCGTGAGCAGGTAGTTCGGATCGCCATATCGCGAGGCCAACGCTCGCACCTCAGGATTGTCGAGACTCGTCATGTGTCCCTTGTCGAGCACGTTCACCCACTTGTTGGCGTTCCGGAGCCGGACCTTGTAAGTCGTGAAATAGGTGTGCGTGTGCCAGCCGTGGTCGAAAGCGACGTTGTGTTCCTCGGTGAACTCCCGCCACTTCTTCGACTCCGTCGGTGCATCCGGATCGTGCCAGAGGCGGATACCCAGGCCCCAGTGAATGACGCCGCTGCGAATGCGCTCGTTGCTCGTATTGCCCGTCGCCGCGATCGGGAGAGGATGCCGGAAGCCTTTCGGATGCGAGCCGAACGCGATCTCGTAGAGGTACCAATACCCCGGCTCGTTGTGGTACGGGAACGTCAGCTCCTGAAGCCCCGGATAGTGCAGGAAGAGCTTCAAGGCTTCGCCCTGCGGGCCTCCTCCCTTCACGTCTACGATGAAGCCGTTCTTGAAGTACACCTCCCAGCGGGGAAAGAAGCCGCCATGCCCCTGCGTGCCGGCCAGCACGCCCTCGATCCGCGCAATGGGCTCGCGAGGCAGCCATTTCTGCTGGAACGCGGGATAGTTCACGAATGAGTAGCCGAATCTGCCGGTCGCCTGGTTGGGGAACATGTAGAGGTGACCGCGCTGATAGGCACCGGCTGCCCAGCGCTGCGCCATTTCGTCGGTGATGTCCGCGTGGAGATTCATGCCTTCGGGATCCGTCATCTCCACCCGATCGACGTAGACCAGCGGCTCGAGCAGCTGCTCTTCGGCGAGCTGCCACACGTCCCCGGGATACGTGGACATCTGGCTCTGCAGGTTATAGACGTTATCGGTGATGAACGTTCCGAGGAATTTGTCCTGCATGGGGTAGAGTTGACGGCGCAATCCGGTGCTGCCGCCGGCCCCCCAGAACACTCCACGCACTTCCGGGTGCTTCGTCAGGAACGCCTTGATGGCCTCGCCTGTTGCGTTCCGCCCGCGGTAGTCCCCCGTCCCTGCCGGCTGTGCGCCGGTGTCGGCGTCCTCCGCGCCTTCGCCGCGCGGCCTCTGTCGCTGTCCGGCCGCCGGTGCGGGCTCTGTGCCGGTCTCGCCCGGGAAGAGTTCCGCGTACAACTGAGAATTCTGTTTCTTCAGCCACGCCTTCGGCTGACTCGGGTCGGGGAACTGCCCCGTGATCCAAGAGGACGCCTGGTAGATGCCGGCCTGCTCGACGTTCTGGCCCTTGGTGCGCTGCTGACGCTGAGCAGCCGCCTGCTCCTTCGTCTGACCGATCATCTCGTAGACGTACTTGATGTGCGGGGTCACCTTCCGCTCGACGAGCGCACGTTTGATCGCCTCGATCACCATCGGATCGGAGTCATTCGAGGCGACGATCAGGACCGAGTCCCCCGCCGCCAGAATGCCCATCCCCTTGCCCTGCAGCCCCGACTGGTTACGGACCAGGGCGCGCGCGGCTGGCATCAGGTCGTCGACGGAATTCGGCTTCTTGAAGTACGACGGCCACCGCGGTTCAGGGTATTTCTCTCCTCCCGCCCCCACGCGCGTCGCTGCTGTCGCCGAACCGGATCCGGCCGTCCCCGCGGTATCGGCTGCCGGACTCGTGGCTTTGCGGCACGCGCCTGTGACCACGGCCACGCTACAAAGAGCCGACAGCCACGCAATCCTCGAAGCATTCATATGACAGCTCCTCAGCGATCCGTCCGGTTAAAGGTCTAACCTTTTGTCCGCGACATGTAACACCAACAGGTGTGTCGGGTCAACTCCGTTTGCGCGCCCGTACCGGCCCAGCTGAGCGTCGGCCACGCGCCCGAATCGACTGGAAGCCGGAGACCTGGTCGGGATTCAAATGGTATGACCTTTCGGAATGTGATATACAGCTGCGGCGCACGGCGGCTTTACTGAAGGATGTCGAGAATCAGCATTCTCCGGCGCTGCGAGCCCGCCACACACGTGAAACTCGAACGGCAACACGGTGATGAGGATCACGACGATGATCGAGAAACGCTCTTCGCGGACAGGCCTCGCATTGCTCCTGACGCTCGTCGTCGCCGCATCGGCACACGCGCAATCCCGCGGAACGATCTCCGGCACCGCAAGCGACGGCACGGGAGGCGTACTGCCCGGCGTGACGGTCGTGGTGACCAACACCGACACGGGGGTCGTGCGCACGCTCGTGACCGATGAGCGCGGACGCTTCACGGCGCCGGATCTGGCGCCCGGCCCGTACTCGGTGAAGGGCACGCTCGAAGGCTTCACCACGGTGGTCCGCAGCGGCATCACTCTGGCGGTCGGCCAGGACGCCGTCGTCAACCTGCAGTTGAAGATCGGCCAGATGTCCGATGAGATCACCGTCGTTGGCGAGGCGCGGACCGTGGACACCAAGTCGTCGTCGACGGGCGGGCTGATTTCTACGGCACAGATCGAAGGGCTGCCGCTCAACGGCCGCAGCTTCGTCGAGCTCGCCAACCTCACGCCCGGCGTACAGTTGACGCCGAGCGGCGGCACCAGCACCAGCACCGGCTTCGGCGCGAAGCTGAGCGTCAACGGGTCGCGCTACACCGCGAACCTCTTCACGCTCGACGGAACGAACCTGAACGACGAATACAGCCAGGCCGGCAGCGCGTCGGGCAACGTACTCGGCGTCGAGGCGGTCCGCGAGTTCCAGGTCCTCACGAACAGCTTCAGCGCGGAGTACGGCCATCACACCGGCGGCATCATCAACGCCGCGACGAAGTCTGGGACCAACGCGATCCACGGATCGCTCTTCGAGTTCCACCGCGACGATGCGCTCGACTCGAAGAACTACTTCGACGAGGAGAAGCCGCCGTTCACGCGCAACCAGTTCGGCTTCTCGCTCGGCGGTCGGATCGTCCGCAACAAGACTTTCTTCTTCGCCAACTACGAGGGGCTGCACGAGCGGCTCGGAGAAACACATCGCTTCAACGTTCCGTCCGCCAGCGTGCGGGCCGGCGCCGCCGCTTCGGCGATCAGACCGTGGCTCGACAGCTATCCGATGCCGAACACCGGGGTGACGTTCGGCACCCAGCGCGCCGAATACCTGCGCGTCGACGAGCGTGCGACCGACGAACACTATGCGATGGCGCGGATCGATCACCAGCTCTCGGCGTCGAATCAGATCTTCGTCCGTTATTCGTTCGACGACGCGCAAGTCGACGATCCGAGCGGGCTGATCGCGGGTTCGCGCATCAAGACACGGACGCAGTATCTGACGGCCGAGCACACGTGGCTGAAGGGCTCGGCGTTCCTGAACCGTCTGCAGTTCGGGTACACGCGCAGCCGCCTGGATGGCGTCGACTACCTGCTCGAAGGCTTCTCGATGCCCCAGACCACGTTCACCGACATCACCCGCGGCCTAGCGGTCGTCAGCGTCACCGGCCTGAACGCGCTCGGCGGCGACACGACGAACCCCAAGTTCCACATCTTCAACAACTATCAGATTCGCGAAAACGTCACGTGGAACCGCGGCATCCAGAACATCAAGTTCGGCGGCGACGTGCAGATTCTGCAGTACGGCCTCATCTCCGACTTCACGTCGATGGGACAGTACACCTTCAGCTCCGTCGACAACTTCCTCATCAGCCGCGTGAACCAGTTCAACGCCGTCGTGCCGGGGTCCGACGCCAGCCGGGACCTGCGGCAGATGGCCTTCGGCATGTACGTGCAGGACGACATCCAGGCGCGGAAGAACCTCACTATCAACGTCGGCCTGCGCTACGAGCCGACCAACTCGGTGACCGACACGCAGGACCGTCTCGCCCAGCTGATCGACTTCACCAGCGCCACGGCGACCCTGAACGACACGACCACGCTGACGAAGCTATTCAGGAACCCGTCGCTCAAGACGTTCGCGCCGCGCGTGGGCTTCGCGTGGGACGTCGCAGGTGACGGCAGGACCGCCGTGCGCGGCGGGGTCGGCATCTTCTACGACCTCGTGCTGATCAGCACGCCGTTCGTTCAGAACACGGCCGTCCGCGTCCCGCCGTATTTCAATCGCGGAGGGCTGGTGGGCTCCAGCACGTTCGTCGTGAATTTCCCGGACGCCTACACGACGCAGGCGGCGCAGCTCGCGGCACAAGCGCAGCTCGAGGGAATTCAGTACGACCTCGACCAGCCGCGAATGACGAAATGGAACGTCAACGTGCAGCGCGAGCTGTTCTCGAAGACGGTCGTCGAGATCGGCTACAGCGGGTCACGTGGCGATAACCTGGTCCGTCAGGTCTTCTCGAACGGCCGCGTCGCCCAGGAAACCGCGGACGACCGCCTCTTCGTGGCGCCGGGCACGCCGCTCGCGCAGCCGAATTTCGGCCGCATGCGATACCGAGTCAGCGACGCCAGCTCGGAGTACAACGGCTTGACAGTTGGTCTCAACCGGCGTCTGTCGAAAGGACTCCAGGCGCAGGTGTCCTACACCTTCTCCAAGTCCGAGGACGATGGCGCTGCGGCGCTCGGCGGCAACGACTTCACGAACGAGACCGGAGGGTCACGCTACCTGCTCAGCAAGGACCGCGGACTCTCGCCGTTCGACATCCGTCACTCGCTCGTGGCCAACGTCAATTACCTGCTGCCGTTTGCGGTCAACGCAACGGGAGTCAAAGGCATTCTGGCGAAGGGCTGGAACGTCTCCACGCTCATCCGCATGCGCAGCGGGTATCCGTTCTCCGCCTTTTCGGGCGTCGACACGGGGCTGCAGGTTCAGGGATGGGCGCCGGAGTACCCGGATCTTGCGCCGGGCGCGTCGGCGAATCCGGTGCTCGGCAATGTGAACCAATGGTTCGATCCAACCGCGTTCGTGCTTCCTGCGACGGGATTCATCGGCACGCTGCCACGGAATTCGATCATTGGTCCCAACAGCAGGACCGTCGACCTCATGTTCGGCAAAGCCATCCGGCTCTGGGGCAAGTCGGAGCTGCAGCTGCGTTTCGAGTGCTTCAACCTGCTCAACCGCGCGAATTTCGGAACGCCCCAGCAGAGCGTGTTCAACACGAACGGCACGATTCGCGAGGACGCCGGCCGGATCACCTCGACCTCAACCAGCGCGCGGCAGATTCAGCTCGGAGGAAAGGTCGTCTGGTGAGCGGGCGTCCGGGCATCTATGAAGCGCCCATCGCGCATCGCGTGGACCGTCGGGAAGACTTCCACCGTCTTCGGATCGTGGCTGACCATGATCACGGTCTTGCCGTAGTCGGTCGACAGTGACCTCAGCAGAGTGGCTATGACCCCGGCATTCGTCGAATCGAGATTGCCCGTCGGCTCGTCGGCCAGGATCAGCGCCGGATCGTTGGCGAGCGCCAGTGCGACCGCAACGCGCTGCTGTTCGCCGCCGCTCAATTCCTCCGGTCTTTTTTCACCCTTCGCCTCGAGCCCGACCAGCGCCAGCAGGCGACGCGCACGCTCGCGACACTCCGCCTCCGGCGTGCCCGCCATGACCATCGGCAGCTCCAGGTTTTCGAACGCCGTGATGCTCGGCACGAGATTGAAGAACTGGAAGACGAAGCCGACGCGGTGAAGCCGGTGCTGCTCGAGCGCGCGCTCGTTCATCTGCGCGACGTCCTGTCCGTCCACCATGATCCGGCCGGTCGTGGGACGATCCACGCCGCCCAGCAGGTTCAGCAGCGTCGTCTTGCCGCATCCGCTCGGGCCCATGATGGCGACCGCATCGCCGGTTCGAACCTCCCAGTCGGTATCGCGCAGCGCATGCACGTCTTCCGCCGCCATGTGGTAGTTCTTCGTGACGCCGGAGATCGCGACGCCGATGCCCTCGTTTTTGAAAAGACCGTCGGTTGCCATCAGTCAACCTCTCAAGGGTTCCCGGTTCCCCGTTCAACGTTCCCGGTTCGGTTCTCGCTTCTCCGGTTCTCGGTTGCCCGTTCCTACCTCTGGGTTCTCGGTTTATCGGTTCTCTCAGCGTTCGCGGCTGCGGCTGTCCTCCGAACTCAAGAACCGGAACCGGGAACCGAGAACCCTTGAACCTGTCCTCACGCCCCCTGCATCGATCGATGAGCGGTGTGCCGGTACACCCACCAACTGAACCCCGACGCAACGCAGACGAGCACGAAGATGAGCAGCAGCGCGATCCACGCCGTCAGCGCCGACACCACGAGGTGCGTCGGCAACAGCTGCACCACGGTGCGGATCTCGCGGAGCTTCCAGACGTAGTTGGCCAGGCCGAAACCGGCGATGACCGCCGACGCCGCGCCGAGCGCGAGCCCGACGAGCGCCGGCGACAGCAGCATGGCCACAACGAACCGCCACATGTCGATGGGTGACGCTCCGCGGATGCGGAGCAGCGCCAACGTACGCCGGTCCTCGCTGTAGTTCGCCATCGCGATGGCGAGAATTGCGACGAGCGCGAGGATGAGACCGCCGACGAGATAGATCCGCATGTTCGCCAGCGCGAGCGAGATGTACATGTCGCTGCCCACCTTGGCGACTTCCTGGTTCAGGCTGTGAATCTCGAGTGGAGGAAACGGCGACGCCTTCGCCAGCGTTTTCTGGAACCCCGCAGGATCAACCGACGCGTCGGCCTTGAGCAACACGATCACCCGAGGCAGCAGAATCTGCAGCGGCTGCAGTTTGGGATTGTCGATGCCCGTCGTGAGATACGCGTTGGTGCTGAACAGGTAGTTCAGGTAGTCGATGCGCGCCTGCACGTAGCCCTGGCGATCATTGACCGATTTCGGCGGAATGCCTGGAAGAAACGCGAGGATGCCGGCGGTGTTCAAGCCGACCGCGCGCCGCTCCGTGTCGAGCCCGAGTACGACGGGTGTGCCGGGGTCGAGACGCCAGAAGTCCGCGACCGGCGGGGAAACCGCGACGCCCCCGCTCTGCGCCTGGCCCATGATGTCGTCGAACGCCGCGCTCAATCCGACCGGACGCTCGGCATATACGCTCGCGCGATACTTGGCGGGGTCACCGAGCAGGAACAGCGGAACGCCACGAAGGCCGTAGCCGGGGAGGTAGAAGCTTGGCAGAACCGACTCGACCATGTACGTCGCGTCGTGAACGCCATCCACTCGACGCAACGAGGCCATCAGCTTCTCGATCTCCGGCTTCAGCGCGCCGAGTTGCGCGGACGCCGGGCCGTTCAGCCGATCAACATCCACGAGATCGGGAGCATTGAACATGATTTGCCAGTCGGTGCCGATCTGTACTTTCGCGCCGCGCATCGCCTTGTCGGCAAAGGAGCGGCTCGTCACGATCGGGTAGAGGCTGACGCTCGACATCAGCGCGACGATGAGGAGGAATGCCACGGTGCGGTGAGGCTTCGTGGACATGTGCCGCAGCGCGAACCGGCCGAGAACTCCGCCGATCGGTTTGAGGACCGGCGCCATGACGTGCTGAATCCGCTCGCGTTTCGACGCGAGCAACGTCGCGACGCCGAACAGGAACAGCGGAAGTCCCAGGAAGTCGAGCAGTCGATCGCCGAGCCGGAACCACCCGAAACCGGGCGCGTCGGAGATGGCGAAGTCGAAGATCCACCCTGTCAGCACGTACGTGCCGCACATGAGCGAGAGTGCCGGCAGCGCGCCGAACCGCATGGACGCGCTCGCCGCCTCGGATCCCGACACACGTACCGACGCTTCGAGCGGCGAGATCGTCGTCGCGTACTTCACAAGGCGCCGGCTGACGATCAGGGCAAGCCCGACGGAGAGCACGAGGAACGCGGCGAAAATCGCGAGCTGCTGGCCGTCGAGTAACACGCCCATCGGGAGCCGGCCGCGCTCGTAGAGCAGAAGCGGAAAGACGGAGCCGGCGATCAGTCCGAGCGCTCCTCCACCGACGCCGCCGGCAGTTATGCTGACGAGGAGCGCACGTCCCATCAGCTGTCCTGAGATGCCGCGAAGCCGCATCAGCCCGAGTGTCCGGCGTTCGTTGAGCATCAGGAGCCCGGCGAGATTGCCGGCGAGCACCCAGGCCATCCAGAGCAGCGGCAGCGCGACGAGGAGTGACACGACGCCGATCAGGCGGGCGATGTTCTGCATGCGCTCCAGCAGCACTTCGGTCGTGCTGTCCACGACGAAATTGGTCGGTCCGAATTTTTCTTCGAGGTCGTCCGTCTCGCCCGCCTCATGGCTGTGCGACGGCTGCCCCGTGTAAATCTTCTTGGGTGACGGCACGGTTTCGATCGCGCCGCGATGCAGGTCGGTGTTGATCGTCTCGACGCGCTCGAGCGACCCGGGAATGTCCCAACCCGAAACCAGCCGCTTCCGATCGATTGTCGCCAGGTAAACGACTTCCGGTGCGTACTCCGCCTGCTGAATGTGGGCGGCGTCTTCGTTGCCGCCCGTCACTTCATCCGGCACGAAGCCGTTGGCGACCTGATCGAACTTGTTCAGCACGTCCCATTCATACGGCATGATCAGCACCGCGCCGATGTAGGGGATGTAGCTGACGGAGCCTGTCTGATCCATGAGCCACCGGTTCAGGTCGTCGCGATCGAGGCGGACGACCGACCGGATGGGCGTGTTGAACAGGAACCGCGGCTGTTCCGCGACGTGGACCTGCAGCGTGAAGTCCTTCGAGCCCTGCAACGCGAGAAATGCCTGGCCCATTGCGTACTCGGGCCCGATCAACGCGAGCACCGCGCCGCGTTGGCCGCCGCCCTTCGCCAGCGCGAATCCCAGCTCGGGGGGCAGAATCGCCGGGTCCGACGCGGCCAGCAGGCACAGCCATGGCGTCGTGAACGGCTTGCGATCGACCTGCGCTTCGACTTCCCCGCCTTCAGGAAATCGCGCGCGCAGGAACGCGAGCGATTCCACTTTCGTGACGCCGGGTGTCCGCGCGACGAACCCGTGCAGGCTGCGGTCGCCGTTCACCGGCCCGCGCTGGTACACGGCGAGGTCCCACGGAATACGGCTCAACTGATCGTCAACGTAGACCTTCAGCGCGTGGCGCGAAGTGATGTTGACCGTCGCCAACAGCGCCCCGACGAGGAACGTCACGAGGCCGAACGTCAGGATGGTCCGGCGGCCGAGGATCCTGAGCAGGCGGCGAATCATCGCGAACCCGGGGAGGACATGGTGAAGAGCTCCGGCTTCAGGAACGTGAACAGTCCATTCCAGACGGCGTCGGGCGCGATCACCTCGCCGTTCCTCGCATTGAACGTCACGCCAGCCGGGTGCACGATTCCGGTCGATCGCCCTTTGATGATGGAGTGCGGCGGCACATCTCCATCGTCACCCTCGTCGTTCCAGACGCCGATGAACCCTTCGCTGCCGGTGTTCCATGGCGATGGAAGATCCACGTCTGCTGACAGCCCGGCGCGAGGTTTGTCGACGTCGTACGGCGGCAGATACTCGTTGTTGATCGCTGCGACGAAGATACGGCCGGTCGTGGGATCGAGTCCAATCTGCCGGAGTCGGGTGATTCCGGTCTTCGGTCCGGCGATGACGCGCCGCGGCGCAACATCCCCTTGATCCGTGCGCCCGAAGATCAACAATCCGGTCAGACCTCCCTGGAGCCGCGAATAGGTCGAGACCACGAGCAGGTCGCGCACGGGATCGACGGCTATCCCAACCACCTGCAGCAGCTTCGTTTTCGGTCCCTGGATCACGCGCACCGGCGACGCGTCGCCGTCGGCGTCGCGCTTGAACACCAGCACCCGGCGATCCCCGGGATCACCGACGAAGATCTCGTTGTTCTTCTCGTCGACGGCAACCGTCTCCGGCCGTGACAGTCCCGTTCGCGCGCCCTGGAGCGTGCGTACCGGCGCTTCCTCGCCGTTGGCGCCGCCGCGGAAGATCACTACCGCCGCCGCGAGCGGGTTCGGCGCGATGATCTCGTCGTTCGTCGCGTCGTACGCAATGCCGTGCGTCGTCCGGCTGAGACGCGTCAGCTGCCCCTGAATCACCCTTGCGGGCGCGACGTTTCCATTTGCCAGCCTGGCAAATGCCGCGATTCGCGGCTGGCTGACTCAATTCGGGACGAGGATTTCCCCGCGCTTCGTGTCGTACGCGACGGCATAGGGATTACCGAAGCCGCTCGTTTCCTTTCCTGCCGGCGCGTTGCGGACGATGCGCCGCGGTGCGACGCTGCCTCCGGCCGTTCGCGGAAACACGAGCGCCGTGTGATCCCCGAAATTCGCGACCCAGATTTCGTCCTTCGCAACGGCGACGCCCATCGGTCCCTTGATTCCCGTCGCTGCGCCGCGAATCACACGGTCGGGTTGTACGTTGCCGCTCGCGGTCCGCTTGAACACGAGCAGCGAGTTGTCGCCGTTGTTGGCCACGTAGATCTCGTTGCTCGCCTCGTCGACGGCCACGCCCATCGGCCAGTCGAGCTGCGTCAGCGGACCGGCGATCGTTCTGAGCGGAGCCGCGTCGCCGTGCGCGTCGCCGTCGTAAATCGTCAGTGAGGACCCGACGAAGCGGCCGCGGGCAGTCTCGCTGAATGTGTTGCCCGATCGCTCCTGCCGCGACTCGCGCGCATCGTAGGCCGTGTACGACGTGATGAGCTCGCCCGGCCTGAAATTTCCGTGGTTGGCTACGACAATCTCGTTGTGCGTTTCGTCGAAGTAGATCCCGTGCGGATCGGCCATGCCGGTGTGTGGGCCGCGCACCGACCGCACTGGCGCGTCGAATTTCTTGGCCTCGCGCCGGAACACGACGAACATGTTCGGCGTCTGCACCGACAACGCGATCTCATCCCGCTTCTTGCTGAGCGCGACGCCCCAGGACTGATGCGGCACGTAGAGCAGCCGCTTCGGCTTCACGTTGCCGCGCGCGTCGTAGTCGAAGACCACCATCCGGTCCTCGACGTCGTTGTTGACCGTGAAGAGCTCACGGTGCGCCGGATCCATCGCGACGCCAGCGACAAAGCCGATCCCGGTGTCGGGTCCCATGATCTGCTGAAGCGCCGTCTCCGCGAGCTTCGATGTCGGACTGCCATTCTGACGTCCGTAGACCAGCAGGCTCTTCCGGTTCGTGTCGCTCATCAGGACGAGATCGTTCGTGGAATCGACGGCGACGCCGTTGAAGCTGGGATATGGATCCACGACCATGCGGACGGGCGGGAGATCGCCACCAACGCTATCGCTCGACGCCGGTATCGCGAGGCCGGTTTGCTGACGCTCGTCAGCGTCGGGCCGCAGGCACATCGATTCGGCGTTGACGGCCGCCTGCGTCTGCGCGACGAAGAGCTGCTCGAGGTGAGAGCTCCGATGCGACAACGACAACAGCCACGTCGCGATGACGAGAGTCACCGTGCTGACGGCCGATCGTCGCACGTCAGTGCCGCCTTTCGTTGCCGGCCGCACCCGCTGCGCCGGCGAGGCTTGTCATCTTTCCCCTGTCGCGCATCGTGATCCAGCGATCAGCTTCCGAAGGTCCACTCTGTGCGTCGTGAAATACGTGTGCGTGCAAGCCGTGATCCTGGGCATATTGTATTTCGTTCCATCAGCTGATCTTCGGCACCGGGCTCAGGCAGGACGGGTATCGCGGCTCGGCAACCCGAACGGCCGGCTCACCTGCGGACGCGGGGCTACGTTGTCTCGGCGCAGCTGCACGCGGCTGCGGTCATCGCCCCACCGAGGGCACCCAGCAGTACAGGCCGTCACGTCCCTCCAATGGTCATACCAATGCGTGCAGTGTGTGCCGGTGCGACGGTCGTTGTCAATCGGGAGGACTCGCGGGCTGATGAACGACGGCCGGCAAGGTTCAAGTCTCCCAGGTTTCACGCTCGCTGGTTCCGGGTTCACAATCGAAGCCGCCGTCGAACCCTGGAACCGAGAACCGAGTACCCGAGAACCTTGGAACCTCTCGTACTCCTAAAACTCCAGCTTCACCCCGAACTGGAACTGACGCGCGGTGCCCACGATCGTGGTGATCTGGCCCGCGGTCGTGACCGGTCCGCCCGAATTGAACACCGTCGATGCAGGCAGCCCGAAGTTCACGTGGTTCGTCACGTTGAAGCTCTCAGCCCGGAACTGCAGGCGTCGACCGGTCCCGAAGGTGAAGTTCTTGAAGATCGCCATGTCGAGCGTGACGTAGCCGGGGCCGATGATGGTGTTGCGCGCGAGGTTACCCAGCGTTCCCGCCACGGGAAGCGCGAAGCAGCTCGTGTCGAAGTACTGTTCCGCGCCGCCCAGCACAGGATTCTCGGAGCAGCCCGCGACGAGGTCGGGCCGCTGCCCGGCGCCGCCGGACCGCGGTTTGACCCGCGCGCGATCGAAGCCGAGAACCGGGCTGAATGGAATCCCCGAGCGCGCCGTGAAAATGCCGGACAGCTGCCACCCGTTGGCCAACGCGCCCGACACGCCCGTCATACCCTTCCCGAATGGCAATTCCCAGGTCGCGTTGTAGACGAAGTTGTGTCGGATGTCGAAGTCCGAGAATCCCTTGTTGCTCTCGGGATCGAAGGTGTACGCCGGCTGGAAGCTGTTGTCGAAGTCGCCGCTCCCGACCGCCTGCGACCCGAGATCCTCGGACTTGGCAAACGTGTAGGACGCCTGCATCGCGAGACCGGCGCTGAAACGGCGGCTCGCCGCCAGGACGAGTCCGTTGTACCAGGACTCGCCGTCCGTGGACCGCAGCCGCATGCTGCCGAAGTTCGCGTTCCGGCGAGCGCTGTCGGCCGGCCAGAAATAACTGCCGTCCGGCTGGATGATCGGAATCGCCTGGTTGTACTCCACGTTGCGGAACTGTTGGTATCCGCGCGATCCGATGTAGCCGACCGTCGCGATGGTGCGGGCCCACAGCTCACGCTGGTACGTGAGGTTGTACTGGAGACGGTACGGGTTATTCAGATCGTACTGAACCAGATCGAGCCGCAGCTGCGACGAGGTGCCCGACGTGGGCGGATGCGGGAAGCTGGGATTGGCCGGATTGATCGCGTTGTAATACGGCGGCGTGCGGTTGCCGTACGCCCGGTAGATGTTGCTCAGAATCGGCTCGAAGAAATACCCTGCACCACCGCGGAGCACGTTCTTGGCGTTGCCCGTCATATCCCACGCGAAACCCACGCGCGGTGCAACGTTCTTGTAGGACGGGTTCTTGAAGATCGGTCCGCCCGGTGTCGTGTTCGCCGCCTGCAGATCCGGCATGCTCGCTTCGCGCCCGTCCAGCTCGTTCGGAGTCGTGATGAACTCGTAGCGCAGACCCAGGTTCAGTGTGAGGTTCCGCGACATCGACCAGTCATCCTGCACGTACATGCCGATCAGGTTCTGCCGCCACCGGCGCGCCGTGGTCGATCCTTCGGCCTGACCCTCGTACGTGCCCGGGATGTTCCTGATGAAGTTCTCGAGTGACGTGAACGAGTAGCTGCCGCCAAACGTGAACGACGAGTCCTGGTCGTTCATGAAGTGCGTGATGCTCAAACCCGTCTTGAGGTTGTGTGCCCCGCGCGACCATGTGAGATCGTCGATGAGTTGAAAGCTCTTCAAGTCGACGAACGTCGGCGTATTGGTGTCGGGGCCCAGACCGTTGATGCCCGAAACGGACAGTGTGCCAAACCGCGTGCCGGGCACGAAGTACAGGCTCGGATCGAAGGTCGTGTTCTCGAGGTTGTCGGTCGACTCGAATGCCTGGTTCCAGGCCATCTTCACGACGTTCAGCAGCGTCGACGACAGGAGCCACTTGTGCTCGCCGACGATCGACTGCGCCCGGGTGCGCGTGTCGGTCGTCCAGAGCGGAATCGGCGCGTCGATGTCCACGCGCGCCTTGTCCCACGAGTAGCGGACCGCGATGGACTGGTTCTGCGTGAACTGGTGATCGACCCTGCCGAGCGCGTAGTTCTCGCGCGTCGGCGCGACGCTCTGAAAGGTGTACTGACCGGTGCTGCCCGTTTCTTTCCCGTTGGGCTCCGGATAGATCATGAGGTACGGCAGCGTCACAGGGCTGATGTCCGTGCGGGCGCGGGTCGCACGGCTCGGCACGGTCGCGATGGTCGTCGTCCCGCGGTCCTGCCGGAGCCCTTCGTAGCTGCCGAAGAAGAAGGTGCGATCCTTCACGATCCGGCCGCCGAAGTTGCCGCCGAACTGGTTGCGCGACAACTCCGGGATGTCCTGGTCGGGCGAATCGAAGAACGTCTTCGCGTCGAACGCGCTGTCCCGGTTGAACTCGAACACGGAGCCGCGCATCACGTTCGTTCCGGAGCGCGTAATCGCCGTGACGATGCCGCCGGCGCTGCGGCCGTACTCGGCGCTGTAGTTGTTGACCAGCACCTGGAACTCGCGCACGGTATCGACGCCGAGCAACCCGCCCGCGGCGCTGCCCGGCGATCCGTTGCCCTGCGTGTTCGCGTCCGTGCCGTCGAGCTGATAACTGATCTGGTTGGGCCGTGCGCCGGCGATCGACACCTGCGTGCCCATGCCGCGATCGACCTGCTGCGACGTGCTCGGCGATGCGGTCACGCCCGCCTGGAGCAACGTCAGCTGGCTGAAATCGCGGCCGTTCAGCGGCAGCTCCCGGATCTGGCTCTGGTCCACCAGTGCCGTGAGCGACGCCTGTTTCGTCTGGACGACCGTCTTGTCCGCCGTGACGACCACTCGTTCGGACATGCCGCCGATCGCCATCTCGACGTTGAGAACGAGCGCCTGGCCGACCGATACGGCAACGCTTTCGTACTCCGCGGTGCGGAAGCCCGACAGCTCCACGGTCACGTCGTATTTGCCCGGCGCGAGCCCATCCGCGCGATACCGCCCCTCGTCGTCGGTCGTGATCGTGCGGGTCTTCCCCGTGTCCACGTCCTTGATCGCAACAGTCGCACCGGGAAGCGCGC
Organism: Acidobacteriota bacterium; assembly: GCA_046727175.1. GTDB lineage: Bacteria > Acidobacteriota > Vicinamibacteria > Vicinamibacterales > 2-12-FULL-66-21 > JBKPCD01. The sequence goes on from JBKPCD010000114.1 coordinate 19,641, forward strand.
TCTTCGACGAGTCCATGACAAATCCCGAGATCGATCCCGTCGTCCCCTGCGCCGTCACCTCAGCGAAGTTCACCGACAGCGTCACGGCGGCGACGGCGATCAGCCTGAGCACTGCCGCCACTTGGGATGTCTGCATCGCTCTGCTCCTCCACAGGTGAGGTTCGGAGGTTCTCGGTTCTCAGTTCTTGGTCCAGATCCTCGGTTCAGGCCGTACTCGATACAGGGAACTGGAGAACCTTGGCACCTCACCCCGACGCGTTTTCCAGCATCCTCATTGTTCACCGGCCGTCGCTATTGGTCAGGCCATTGAGCCGACACGCAGAGTCGCGCCGACGCCGCATCAAGTCAAGCAAAAAATCGCTCGAAAGGCGTCCGAAGACGATGACCAGCACGTCGGCGGAGAGGAGTATCGGCGGCAAAGGTCAGACCAAAAGGGCGCTTGACTTGGGTGGGACGCGTCTGAATACTCTGCCTATGCCGCGACGCGTCCTTCTCAGCCTTGCAGGCTGCATCCTTCTGGGTGTCGTCGAGTGGCGACCGTTGCTCGGCGGATCTTCTCGCGCTCGACAACCTTCGGTGCGCTCCCCCATCACCAGTTCGCGTCTGGTCGCGCTCGAGCGCGAGAACGGATGCCTGGACTCACCAACGCCGGCGCCGGTCGCGCAGGCGTGGCCGGACTGGGCGGCCGCGCATATCGCCGGTGGCGACGTTCCGCCGACGCGAGTCGTGGCCGATCCGTACCCGACGCTGCACAGCGTCACGGTCGATTCGGTGAACGATCTCGTCTTCATGAGCGATCCCAACCGCCATGCGGTCTGGTCGTACGATCGGCGTGCATCGTCCCAGGGCCCTGAGCCCGTCACGCCGCTCACCGGAATCCGCGGCCCCTCGACTGGGATGATGTTCGTTGCCGCGGTCACGGTGGACCCCGCGGCGCGCGAGGTCTATACCGTCGACAACGACATCGGCGATCGCATGATGGTGTTCCCGTACGATGCGGACGGGAATGTCAAGCCAAAGCGAGTGCTGAACGTGCCGCACCAGGCGTGGGGCCTCTCGATCAACTCGGTGCGCAAGGAGATCGCGATCAGCGTCGAGGGCCCGCGTCAGATCGTCGTCTACGCGCAGAGCGCGAGCGGCTCCGACAGTCCCCTGCGCATGATCCGGGGTCCGAGGACGGGTCTGGGCGATCCGCACGGCATCTTCTTCGACGGAAAGAACAACGAGATCGTCGTCGCGAACCATGGGAACCAGAATGGTCGACAGACGCTGCCCGGCAGCGTGACGCCGCGGCGGCGCGGTGAGGCAGTGGGCCCGATCGTGGGCGGCCGCTTCGACGATCCCGCCATCACCGTCTACGACGGCGAAGCGAACGGCGACGTCGCGCCGGTGCGGCGCATCCAGGGAGCGAAGACCGCCCTGAACTGGCCGATGGCTCTGAGCGTTGACATCGAGCACGACGAGATCGCCGTGGCAAACAGCGGCGACAGCTCGATCCGCATTTTCAGCCGGACGTCGACCGGCGATACGGCGCCCGTGCGCATCATCAAAGGCGCGCGCACGGGAATCCGTGGCCCGATGGGGGTCGCCTTCGACGTCAAGAACGACGAGCTCTGGGTGGCGAACTACGGCGACCACACCGCCCTCGTCTTCGCGAGAACCGCGAGTGGCGACACGGCGCCCAAGCGGATCGTACGCAACGCGCCGGCGGGCTCGCCGACCGTCGGGTTCGGCAACCCGGGGGCCATCGCCTACGATTCCAAGCGCGACGAGCTCCTCGTTCCCAATTGAGTGAGTGAGCCGAGAATCTCGGCGTTTGCCAGGTCGGCAAACGGAAATGCGAAACCGACGCGCGTGATCGCAGGGCAGACCGCCAGGGTGAGCCGGACCATGCACGGCATCTTCTACAACCCTCGAGACGATGAGATCGTCGTGCCGGTTGCGCTCGGCGGCGCCGTGCTGACGCTCCCGGGCGGCGCAAACGGCGGCGACCCGCCGGTGCGCGTGCTGCAGGGGCCGAAGACGAGCCTCGTGCAACCCGACACGTTGTACGTCGATGTCGCCCACGATGAAATGGTGGTGGACTCGGGCGACGACAGCGTCCTCGTGTTCCAGCGGAAGGCGAGCGGCGACACGGCGCCGATCCGGAAGATCGGTGGCCCGACGACGCAGATCAGGAACATCTACGGGTTGAGTGTCGACTCGGTGCACAACCTGATTGTCGTCGCCAACCGCGTCGATCTGGGCGGACGCGAATCATCGGACGGCATCCTCATCTTCAACCGGACCGACAGCGGCGACGTCGCGCCGCGCGCGGTCATCACCGGGCCGAGGACCGGCATCATCAAGATTCGGCAGGTCGTAGTCGATGAGGAGCGCGGACAGATTTTCGCGACCATCAAGAACAACTTCGAGAACTACGATTTCGAGCAGGAACGGCCGTCGCCGTGGAATCCCGATCGAACTGGCTTCATCGGCGTCTGGAGCATCCACGACAACGGCGATGTTCCGCCGCGCGGCGTGATCAAGGGGCCGGCCTCCGGCCTCGTGTGGCCGGCAGGTGTCGCGATCAATCCGCGGAATCGCGAGGTCTACGCGATCGACAGCGTGAGCAATGCGCTGTTCATGTTCACGATGCCGGAGCTCTTCAAGAAACCTGCGTCGGCGACAGGAGACTTCAACAGGTGACGACACCATCCTCTCGACATCACACGCGCGCTCGCCGCATCGGTGCGGCAGCTTGCTGGGGCGTCGTGTTCGGCCTCGCGCTCAACGGTCATACACCCTTTCGAACGGAGAGCGGTCAGCCGCGCGCGGCCGTCCCGGCAGCGCAGAACGACGGAACCAGCTGCGACGATCTCCTCCTTCCACCGCGTGAGGCCAAGGGCCACAAGGTCGGTCCCTCGTCCTGCCGGATGATCGAGACGGCGCTCACCTACGAAGGCCGCGCGCTCAAGCGGCTCGACGTCGGCCTCGTCGGGACGGTCGACGGGTATCTCGCAAAGACTGGCGACTACAAGGACTACTTCACCAACGGCCCTGATCTCGTATTTCCGCAGACGTGGGGCCCCCGGCCGATCTTTCACGGCATCGCCAAGTACGAGCGCGCGAAAGGCGCCGCGATGGTGATCGTCTACCCAGCCGACAAGGCGGCGTGGAACGGACGGATGTTCGTGACGGTCCACGGCCGCGGCACATCGTTCAAGGATGGAAATCTCAAGCCGTGGGACAAGAACCTCGACCCGTCGAATCCGATCCGCGATCTGGATAAGTACGAGCGACTCATGGTCTCCAAGGGCTACGTCCTCGTCAAGACGCGGCGAACGTCGGCAGAGGGTCTCGGCGAAATCACAGCGACCGTCGAGGACGGATCGACGGTCGATTCCATCGCATTCAACGACACGGCGCGCTACGTCATGGACTTCGCCGATGTGGCGAAGGCCGCGGTGGTCAAGCGTCTGGGTATCGCTCCAACGCACGTGTACATGTATGGACACTCGGCCGGCGCGCGCATCGGCCACAGCCTCAACTACACGCCGGGCCTCAACGTCGGCCGCGACGGCAAGCGCTTCTTCGACGGGCTCCTCAACGACGATCCTGCCGCCGGCACGTGGTATCCCGTCGTGATGAAGGACGGCAAGGACGTGCTCCTGACGTCGGCCGCCGACAAGGGGGCCTTCGTGCCGCAGATCGATGTCGCTCACCAGATGTACAACAACATCTGGCCGCCGAAGCATCCCGACTGGATGTCGTCGAGCTATCTCGAGAACAAGCGCAACAACGCGCGCGTGCTGCGCGACAAGGCCATCGCGAACTATCGGATGTACGAGGTGCGCAGCGTCAGCCACTCGGGCGGCGAGGGAATGACCGACGATCGGAAGAGTGAATTCCAGACGCTCGACCTGTCGAAGATGATGGACCGATTCATCGACATGCTCGACGCCTGGGTGGACAAGGGCGTCCCGCCGCCGCCGACGCATTCCGACTGGGCGGAGCTGGGAGACGCCAACCGCGACGGCGTGATCGAGAATCCGGGTTTGGCGTTCCCCGAGGTCGCGTGTCCGCAGGGCGTCTACTACAGCTATCCGGAGTCGACATCAGGCACGACCGCGTTCGCCGCCTTCACCGGCGAAGGCATCGAACCCCTCGACAAGAAATCGGTGTTCGTCGATATGAACCGCAACGGCGTCTGGGACTACCGCGAGACGCCGACGCAGGCGTGGCGCCGTCTCGGCCTTTTGCAGCCGAACGAGAGTCTGACGCGCGAGAAGTACGTGGCCTGCGTGCAGACCGCAGCGGAACGGCTCAGGAAGGACGGATTCTTCTCGGACAAGACCGCGGCGTGGTACGTCGAAAACGCCAAGACCGTCGAACTGCGCCCGAAAGCGGGGACGCAGTGAAGAGCGTCCAAGAGGCCGCTGAAACACGCGGCCAGCGATGACGCCTGCCACGTTAGCTGTCGCATCCTCCCTTACTACCATCATTTAGTCGGGATGGCCGAGTCACCGTCGTATTCGTAAGGCGGATTTGGTCAGAACCGTCAAGTCAACGGCAACCCAGCACTACTGAGCGACTCCATCGCGGAAACGAAAAAGCCGACTGCGGAGAGATCCAAGCTCGGCTGTCACAGAATTCCAAGGATGTGCGTTATACCTGTGGCGGTCCAGGGATGGAAGCACCGACGACTCCGTCGGAAGCGGCACGTGAGCTGTTCCGTGAGCACGGTTCAGCCGTGTATCGCTTCGCCGCAGTCCTGATGAGGCACCATCAGGACGCCGAGGATGTTCTGCAGGAAACCTTCCTCAAGCTTCTGCACCACTTGGCCGGCGGTGGAAGAACGGACAACATGCGCGGGTGGCTGTTCACGGTCGCTGCCCACGCCGCGCGTGACCGTCAGCGACGGAGAGCCAGATGGATTACGTGGACGTTCAAACACGACTCGGCAGTGCCGCCTGCTCGGCTTCCCGATGAGGATGGCCGACTGACGATCATTCGACACGCCCTGCTGCGGCTGACTGAACGCGATCGACTTCTCCTCGTACTGCGGGCGCAGCAGCTCACTTACCGCGAAATCGCCTCCGCAACTGGGATTCGATTGTCCTCGGTCGGGCCATTGCTCGCTCGGGCGATGGCTCGCTGGGAACAGGCCTGTGCTGCGATTGAGGTTCCAAAGGCTGTCAAATCAGAAAGGCATGGGCTCCTATGAGGTGTCTAAATGACGTTGAAATCCAAGCGGTCGTCGACCACGAGGCGACAGAGGATGTCCAGCAGCATGCCGCGGCGTGCGCGCGTTGTGGCGATCGCGTGCGCGACCGTGAAAAACGAATGGCAGCAATTGGGGCCGCCATCAACATTCCGATCGACGTTCCGGCGGGCGTAGCCCGGCGCGTCGAACAGGCGTTGGTTGAGGGATCGAGTCAGGGCGCGACGCGTCTTCGGGGTGATGCGCCGCAACACAAACCGTGGCGACGTGCGGCATGGAGCGCCGCCGCCGCCGCCGCTGCCACTCTCATCACGATTGTCTTCGTCGCGCCGATGTTCAAAGGGGAGTCGACAGTCACCGCTGCAGAGATCCTTTCCAGGTCGGTCGATCGCCTCTCGCAAACTGCGACGACGGGCGTCGAGTCGCTCGAATACGAACTGACCGTCGACGGCATGACACGCGAGATCATGCCGGATCAGCCGGACGGCGTGTATCGAGTCCAGCAGGTGATCGATCACGACATGACGGGCCGGTATCTCCTGGCGACCTATGGTCCGGATGGCCAACTCCTGTCCTCGGTAGCACAGGATCCGGCGAGCCATCAACGCGTGATGGCAGTCCAGTTGGAAGGCCAGTGGTATCGCTTCGACTTCACCGTCCCCGAAAACGTGACGCTGTCGCCGCCGGAGATCGAGCGCCTTCACATGCAGGCGTCCGTGGCCATGATGCAGGCCAGCGGCAACCAGCAGCTACAGGTAATCGAGAGTGGATCCGGTCGTCAATACCGGATCCAAGTACCCCGGTTGAGCGCTCAAACGTCCAACGCCGTCTGGGATCTTGAGGACGCTCGGGTCGTCATCGACGCCACCGATTACCACATCGTCGAGTTCGCCGTGAAGGGGACGTTCCTGAAACAGCCGTACAGCGTGTCGTACAAACTGATCCGCCGCGCTGTCATGACGCAGGCCGAAGTGCCCGCTGGAACGTTCGAGGTTCCTCGTGACTCCGGCGCTATTACCATCAGAGGTGAAGGTTCCGCCATCCTCGCGCGCGATGCGCTCGTTGGCGCGCTGCGGGAGCTTGCACGAGCGAAGCAGGCGCGGTGATGGGGGATCCCGCGATACGCGTCGAGTCGCTGACGAAGTACTTCGGGGCGGTGATCGGCATCGAGGAGCTCTCGTTCGAGGTGGCGCGCGGCGAGATTTACGGTTTCCTGGGCGCCAACGGAGCGGGCAAGACAACCACGATCAGGCTGCTCCTCGATCTGTTGCGCCCATCGCGCGGCCGGGCGACCGTCCTCGGATTCGATTGCTGGCGAGATAGTCTCGACGCGCGACGCCAGATTGGGTATCTCCCTGGTGATTTGCCGATCTATCCGGACCTCACCGCCGAAGGATACCTGCGCTACCTCGGACAGCTCGATGGCCGTCCGGTGTCGCAGCGGTATCTCGAGGAATTGCTCTCCCGATTCGATGTCAGCGCGCTCGACTTGCGGCGCCGCCTGCGGGACCAGTCGCACGGAATGAAGCAGAAGATCGGCATCATTCAGGCACTGATGGGTCGTCCGCCAGTACTCATCCTCGACGAACCGACGGCCGGCCTCGATCCGCTCATGGTACAAGCATTTCGGGCCGTCCTGGAGTCGCTGAAGAAAGCGGGCGACACCACGGTGTTTCTGTCTTCGCACGTGTTGAGTGAAGTCGAGGCTACATGCGATCGCGTTGGTGTGATTCGCGGAGGCAGGATGGTCGCCAGCGGCACGATCGAAGAGCTGAAGCACGACGCGACCCGGCGCGTGACCGTTGCGTTTCGCGAGGCGGTTTCCTGTACACCTCCTTCGCTGAGGGGAGTGACGCTACGCACGTGCTCGCCTCGACAATGGGTGCTCGAGGTCAAGGGCCCTCTAGGCCCGATCCTGCGGGACTTGTCGGCGTATCCGGTTCACGATCTCGAAATCGAACACTTCAAGCTCGAGGACTACGTCGTCCAACACTATGCAGAGAAATGATCCGAAGACGCTGGCGGTTCTTGCGTGGCGATCGGCCACACAGGCGCGCTTCGTACTGCTTGGCGGTTTGTTCGTGCTGGCCGTCCTTCAGATCATTCTCGTCGGGCAGGCGTCCGCGCTCGAAGCGTCACATTCATACAGCCGTATGATCGAATTCGTTCCCGCTTTCCTGCAGCGCGGTCTAGGAAGTACGTCGCTGCTGCTCGTGACATTCAAAGGCACCGTCGCGCTTGGGTACTTTCATCCCGTCGTCTCCGTTCTGATCTCCGTTCTTGCCGTCTACTTCGTCACTGAGCCGGCGCACGAGGTCGAGGCCGGCCTCGTGGACATCACTCTCGCGCGGTCGGTTCCGCGTCACATCGTCGTCACCCGTTCGTTGTTGCTTGCACTTGGGGCTGTTACGACGGCGGCCGTGCTGATGGCTGCGGGGACGCGAGTGGGTCTTCGATGGTTTGCCTCGCCGGAGTTCGACGCGCCG